>NZ_CP007203.1:3775650-3946926 GCF_000340565.2 Nodularia spumigena CCY9414 | reverse complement strand
TTGGTATATAATTATTTTTTAATGCCTGTGTAATACTACCATTTTGGTCATTACTGAAAAACTGTACAGTCAGGTCAAACAAACCACCTGTACCAGTACCAGAACGCCCATCGAGACTGTTAGGATTATAAGTTTGGTTGTCATAATCTGAAACAGCAATGTAATAAGTTTGACCTCTGTCCACTCTTAAGCCAATAAAGCTATCAGTGGTATGTCCTTCGTAATAACTGCGATCAACCGAGTCGGGAAAAACTAGACTGGGGTATTCATTATCAGTGAATTCTGTATACACTAACGAGCTATTAAAAGCTAGATCATCATCACTAAAAAATAACTCATTGCCATCTTCATCAAAGACTCTCAGAAATGAATCAACATAGTTATCGTAAGGAGTGTCAATATCTATTAATAAAATGCCATTATCTGGTGCTACCAGTTTGAAAATATCTACATCTGCTGGCCCAATAGTAATCCGTTCATCGGAGTTGGCAATAGGGTCAGAATCCACAATACCCTGAAAATATAAAGGTTCTGAATCTGTACCCAAATTGACAGGAATTGCACCACTGATAATTCCATTGGGATCAGGATTTCTGAGTTGGAAGTTGAGGGAATAATTGCCTGTTGCGGCAGATACACCACTAGCGGCGACATTGGGATTATAGTTGCGATTGTTATAGCCACTGATTCCCGCATAATAAACACCAGACGCAAGGGAGATCTTAATTGCAGAGAAGGTGTCAACGCCTGAGTCGTCATCAAAAGCAATTTCTTCACCTGAAGTGTTAAACAGGCGTAAAAGACTATCAAAATCCGCCGGGTTGTCAGGATGAGAACTAACTTCAATTGTAATTATTCCAGGCGATCGCATTTCAAACCTGATGATATCAACATCTTTATCACCCACTTGCACTGAACCACCATCAATACCAATACTACCCAAAATGGAATTAATCGTAGTAGTACCATCTAAAATTGGCCCAATGTAAGCACCTTGAATAGTGCCATTGGGGTCTCCATTAGGGGCAATGTCCTGAAATAGGCGTTGAACTTCCTGTACAGCATTATAAATATTTAAACGAGGATAATTAGTTGATGTATTTTGAACATTATCATCTTCATCATCGCCATCAAAAATGATGTCTGCGGTGGAGCGCATAATCTGCACAACTTCTGATGAAGTCAAAAAACGCCCCCCAAATTGCATCGCTGCTTCCTGCATCAGAGCCACTGCTCCCGCCACCACAGGAGATGCCATACTTGTTCCAGCCATAGCATCCAGACGGTTTCCCGGTACAGTACTAGTAATCATTGCCCCAGGGGCAAATATTTTGTTGGGTGCATCTAGGCGTTGGGAAAAACTAGTTACGCGATCGGCTCCTGTTGTATAGTCAATTCCTCCCGAACCCCAACGAATGTTTCGATTAATTCCATCTTGCCAGACAGCACCCACAGCTAACGTGCTGAAAATTGCTGGCGCTGCCATATTCTGATACTCATTATTTTTAAATGAATTCCCAGTAGCTGAGACAACAACAACGCCTAATTCTTCCAGTCTTCTCACCTCATCAATTATAATATCACCCGCAGCCTCAGAAACGGACGTATAAAATCCCGCCCCCAGTGACATATTGACAGCCACAATGTTGTAAAGCTCTTTGTTGTCAATCACCCACTGCAAAGCAGCTTGAATATCTGTAGACCTGGCTCCACCTCCATTATTACCAAACACCTTCAAGCCAATTAACTTCACATCAGGTGCAACTCCATATCTAGGATCTGCCGCTCCAACTGTACCTGCTACGTGAGTACCGTGTCCGTCAATATCTTCAGGGTCATTATCTCCATACACAAAGTCCCGGCCAGCGACATAATTGCTATTCAGTAGAGAATGAGTCCCATCTAAACCAGTATCAATAACTGCAACTGCCATCCCACTACCATCAATCCCTACAAAGCGGGAGTCATTACGTAGTTGGGTCAAACCAATCAAATTAAAAGCAGGATTACTCATAACTAAGTAACTCGGTATTTACTGAATATGAGTTTAATACCTATTTAAATATTCGTGCCTAAAGAAAATACATATTTACACAAAACATTGTATTATTACCTGAAAGCTTTACTAATTGGCAGTTGCTTAGGTTTCTAAGACTATTCTCATTAAGCCCCTTTCCTCTTAATTTACTTTAGTTCTTACGTACTAGTTAATCGCTCTTTTCTTGATGTGTGACAGTTGAGGGTGCGGAATGTGGGTTGTAAGTCCCTATTCTCTGATATCAGCATTTACTAATCTGCAAAAGATCCGGATTTATCTGTGTTTATCTGTGGTCGAATAATTCTTGGTGTACCTATTGAGGTGGGAATCGCTATATCAGCATTTACAGCAGTTTTCGGTTAATTAGACCAAAGAGACGTTGTATGGAAAGTCTGTTGTGTGTTTCATTTAGCAGCAAAATTACTGTAAGACATACCTAACTAAATTCGTCGCTGATTCAGTCTGATTTCATCATTTTTGGCCAAATTAAGAGAAAAAATCCCATCCATGTTAAGACAGGTATGGAAACAAGAACTGTTAGCCAAATAGTTTTAAATAATAACCAACTACCGCTCATCAGCATTACACCTGTGAGAAGTATAGACCAGGGCTGACACCACCAAGGTTTGTAGTGCCAAGGACTGAGAGATTTTTCTGCTGACATGGGGTATTAAATGATAATTATCTGGAAATCTCAATGATCTCACGGACTAAGGAA
Organism: Nodularia spumigena CCY9414; assembly: GCF_000340565.2. Taxonomy (NCBI): domain Bacteria; kingdom Bacillati; phylum Cyanobacteriota; class Cyanophyceae; order Nostocales; family Nodulariaceae; genus Nodularia; species Nodularia spumigena. Next base: position 3,944,170 of record NZ_CP007203.1, on the reverse strand, counting down.
GCTAATTTTTCGGCACTATCAGGAACTGCGATCGCCTTGGCATTTTCTGCCATTTTAGCTAACTCTGTTGGTGATTGTAATAAATTTAAAACTTGAGTTTGTAATATCTCTGTTGTTAACGAAGATTGCTGAAACGTTAAGGCTGCACCAGCTTGAGTAAATACATCTGCATTGTATGTTTGATGGTCTTCGGCAGCAAAGGGGTAAGGAATCAAGATCGCTGGCGTACCACATACACCTAATTCTGTCAAGCTACCAGCCCCAGCCCGACTAATGGCTAAATTGGCTCGTCTTAACAATGCCGCCATATTATCGTAAAACGGTAATGCTATGTATTGTGAATGCTGAAGACTATCTGCTTCAGGATCGCGATCGCCTGTTAAATGTACCACATAAGCACCTGCATCAAACCAAGCCGGAGCGGACTCGCGCACTAACTTATTTACAGCCACAGCACCTTGACTGCCACCAAAGACTACAATTAAAGGCACACCATTAGGAATCGGTAAATCCAGTGATGTATTCAGTCCTTGATCCAAAAATTGAGAACGCACGGGAGTACCCACACAGGCATTTTTGGCACGAGGTAAATACTTACTAGCCTCGGCAAATCCTAAAGCCACCACACTGCACCAAGGGCCAAAAAACCGGGTGACTTTACCGGGTAAGGCGTTCGATTCATGAAAAACTACAGGTAATCCCAGGGAACGCGCTGCAATCACACTCGGTCCTGCAATATAACCCCCAGTGGTGACGACACCTTGAAAATTACCTTGTTTGAGAATGCGCCGTACTTCTAGAATCGCCGCCATCAGCCGACCCAAAATGCGTAGTGTAGACAATCCAAATCCTTGCTGAAACCCTTCAACTGCAATAGTATTCAAAGGATAGTGTTTGGGAACCAGTTGAGTTTCTAAACGATTGGGGACACCCAGCCATTCAATTTCATAGTCTGGCAGTTTCTGCGCCAGTGCGATCGCTGGAAACAAGTGTCCACCAGTCCCACTGGCAGCTATTAATAATTTTATCGGTGCGTTTGCCATCAACACTCTACCGTTTAGCGCCTAGCTTATCTAAGATAAAACAATTTCCTGACGTTCTCTACTCAAATCAGTAAACTCTTACCAAATGACTTACACTACTACTTTGTTACTCAAAAACCAACAGAAATTTCCTCATGGTATGGGGTTAATTTTATCGCTGCTGATACTGAGTATAACTGGTAATTGGCAACCCGCCGAAGCCAAAATATCAGAACCAGTGCAACCCGTCTCTGCTGCTGTTAAAGATGCTCCGACATCCTTAAAACAACTGCTTCGCCAATCCCGAACAGCAAACAGTTTGGCTCAAAGAACACCAAAAGAGGTAATTATCCCCAGCAATGGAGGAGGAGCCACTGAGTTAAAAAATTTGTTAACGCAAATGGATTCAGCCGCCAGCCTTGGCAATCTCAAAGGCGTGATGCAATTTTACAGCCCCAACTTCACCAGTGGAGATGGCTTAAATTTCCCATCTCTAGAAAAATCGCTGATAGCACTTTGGAAAAGATATCCAAAGTTGCGATATAATACACAGTTGCAATCTTGGAAAGCTGAAGGCAATGTGATGGTAGCCGAAACGGTCACTAATATAACTGGCTTACCTTCTGCCCAGAGTGACAATTTAGCTCTCAATGCCACAATTAAATCCCGTCAACGGATTCAAGGTGGGAAAATTGTCTATCAAGAAATTTTATCAGAACGTAGCCTAATGACCTCTGGTAACAAGCCACCGCAAATTGATATCAATTTACCACAGCAAGTCAAAGTAGGGCAGCAGTATAATTTTGATGCGATTCTTCAAGAACCACTGGGTGATGATTTTCTCCTGGGAACCGCAATAGAAGAACCAGTTCAAGTCAATAAATATCTTAATCCCACATCTGTAGATTTAGAATTGCTCACATCTGGGGGACTTTTTAAAGTGGGACGCGCACCATCAACCCCTGGTAGTCATTGGGTTTCGGCGGTAATTCTCCGGGGTGGTGGGATGACTATGGTAACTCAGCGTATGCAAGTTGTGAGGTAGTCCGTGGGGAGTGGGGAGTGGGGAGTGTGGGGAGTGTGGGGAGTGTGGGGAGTAGTTCTTGTCCCTTTTTGAATAGGACTTACGCAAGAACTCTCTGAAATCCTCTTCCCTTCGTGTCCTTCTCCCAAGGGGAGAGGCTAGCGCCAACGTGTCCTTCTCCCTTGGCGCTAGCCTCTCCCTTTGGGAGAAGGGGAGACGCTTCGCGAACGTGGTTCGTTTCTCCATTGCTTGTGGGTAAGTCCTATTGAAGATTAACATTTAAATAATCATGATTTCTCTAGAAAACCGAATTATTCTGATTACTGGTGCGAGTAGTGGTATCGGTACTGCTTGCGCCAAAATCTTTGCTGGTGCGGGTGCAAAATTAATTTTAGCGGCGCGACGCTGGGAACGCTTGGAGGAATTAGCGGATACACTGAACAAAGAGTTTGGCGTGGAGACTCATTTGTTACAGTTAGATGTGCGCGATCGCTCGGCGGTAGAATCTGCCATTTCTAGCTTACCGCCTGCTTGGTCTGACATTGATATTCTGATTAATAATGCTGGTTTGAGTCGCGGTTTAGACAAGCTGCATGAAGGCGACTTTCAAGGGTGGGATGAAATGATTGATACTAATATCAAGGGGTTACTTTATCTTACCCGCTATGTTGTTCCGGGAATGGTGAAACGCGATCGCGGTCATATTGTGAATTTAGGTTCCATTGCTGGACATCAAACTTATCCCGGTGGTAACGTCTACTGTGCGACTAAAGCTGCTGTCAAAGCAATTTCTGAAGGTTTAAAACAAGACTTGTTGGGAACTCCTGTGCGGGTAACTTCCATTGATCCGGGAATGGTAGAAACTGAATTTAGTAATGTGCGTTTTCATGGTGATAATGCACGCGCTGACAAAGTTTACCAAGGAGTTACCCCCCTCACAGCCGATGATGTCGCTGATGTGATATTTTTCTGCGTCACGCGATCGCCTCATGTTAATATCAACGAATTGATCCTCATGCCTGTTGATCAAGCCAGCGCCACCTTAGTTCATCGACAAACATAAAAACTCGAAATCAACCAATACATCAACGAAATCAGAGCCTTTTTTCGTTATTTATCGCCTCACATCCTAAAATTATCATAAAAATGTGTGGGCTGATACAATAATTTCCCAATAACCATTATAGGCTTTTGGAACCCTTTACTTATACCCTTACGGCGGATATTTCCGCTAAAGAAGCACCAGAGCGATCGATAATTACCCTCACAAGTAATTTCTTTTGCCCTGGTGATTTACTTATTTTTAATATTATGAGGATCTTCAGATAAATCCCGTAAATTTTCCTCCAAATCCGGCGATAACTCTAGGGGTGAATTTCCCGAACGAATGTGCAAATCTCGCTGAGGAAAGGGAATTTGGATGTGATACTTCCGGAAAAGTTCTTCAATTCGGAAGTATAAATTACTTTTAATTAAATATTGTTGACTAGGTTTATCAGTCCAAACAAGAAGTACGAAATTTAGGGAACTATCCCCAAACCCAATGAAGAAAATAGTCGGGTTGGGAAATGACAAAATTCCAGTCTCCTCTTGAGCAGCTTCTAACAGAGCCTTCTTGACTGCACTAATATCAGAACCGTAAGCAACACCAACCGGGATACGCAACCGCGAAACTGGATTTTTATAGCTCCAATTAATCACCTTATCTTCTAAAAAGCGAGAGTTAGGTACAATAATGGAAATTTGATCTAAAGTTCTTAATAGGGTACTACGACCACCAATGCGCTCTACAGTTCCTTCGATGTCACCAACCTCCACAAAATCGCCTACCTGAATTGGGCGCTCAAATAACAAAATTACACCACTACCAAAATTTTTAGCAATATCCTGGAAGCCAAAACCAATTCCCACACCCAAAGCACTTGCCAGAATTGTTAGTGAACTTAAATCTAGTCCCCAGACCTGCAATAATACAATCGCGCCCACGAAAATCATTGTATATTTAGTGATAATTGCAATAGCTTCTTGAGCGCCTCTATCTATTCCCGTAAATTGTAAAATTCGAGTTCTCAAAAGGTTTGTTGCTGCACCTGCTAAAATCATTAAACCCAATAACATCGCTATCAAGACTAGCAAATAAACAACGGAATATTGAGTTTTTCCTAAAGTTAAAATGGGAGATGTCAAACTTTGAATCAATTGATTAGACAGACGGTAGCTCCAAATGCGACTAATAGGTAATAAGTTAGTAATGTAGAGAGTTACGCTCACCCAAAGCCATATCCGCGCCGCCAACAGGCTAAAATTAAACAATAAATTTAAAGCTGTGGACGAACTAGAATCTACTTCCGCCTCATCAGGTGATGGGGGTAAGCGTTGCAAAACCGCCTCACGAGAACGTTTCCATAGCCATCCTAAAAGTTTGTGACAGGCAAATGCTACGATCAAAACGCCAATACTTAACAGCAACGCATTGCGAATAAACCCAAAACTTCGCTCTTTCTGAGCTTGCTGTAATACTTTATCTAGTTGCTCCTTCCAAGCTTCTGCTTGTTCTTCTGGAGTCTTATTATTAACCACATCTGCCTGAGTAACAGTCAGCAGATATTTTTGATTTACGATAATTGTTGGCGATTTGTTACGTTCTTGAATTGTTACTTGAACCAATTCCTGAGATGAGACAATTTGACGCAGCCGAAAGTTAATCAAATCTGCCCGTTCTCTGGCTGTAAATTGTTCAGTTTTACCAACTTGAAACACCAAACGACCATCAATACTAACAGGTGCTTCTTCTGTTGCTAATGCAGGTGTAACTATCAAAAAAAGGCTGAGAATAAAAGGAATAAGAAATTTGTAAATCCATAAACGAATTAGGTTTGATGGGTGTGGAATATGTTTTCGATTCATTGAATTGATTGGCTTACTACAGATGTTTTAGATGATAGCCCAGTTGATGAACGGCGCAACAGGTTTGAGTTCTGCAATTATAGCTGGGGAGTGGGGAGTGGGGAGTAGGGTGAAAACCTTTCGGTGTCTAACTTTTATAATCAGTTTATGTCCTAACGTCCTTGGCGGTTGTTATATAGGGAATTCTCAATAAAAAAAACATCCAAAAAGCTGACAAAATAAACTCTTGTAGACTTATAAAAAGAGCTAAAATATGAAATGTATAATTTTACAGTTTACACCATAATTTTTCCAGTGTTTCCCACAGGTTATGAGTCCAGCGCTAGTTCATCGAGTGTTGATTGTTGATTGTTGATAAAGCCGCAATGGTTGTGCTGACTGTAACACCGCATCCAGCAACCCTGGAAACATTGCCTCTAAATCCGCTTGGCGTAATCTATTGATGTGTTGTGTACCTTCTTTATGAGTTAACACAACTCCCGACTCTCGTAAAATTTTAAAATGATTGGACATAGTTGACTTGGCGATCGCAAAATCAAACCCCGCACAACACTGTTCTCCCTGAGTCGCCAGTAACCGCACAATCTCTAGCCGCACAGGATCGCCCAAAGCATACAGCACTCCTGGTAAAGAAATATCTTTTCGGTCTGGGTGATATAAGAATTTCATCATTGCATTATCTCTTTAAATGCCGTATATTTTGTTTATTCGATAAAATCGAACAATTGAATTAAATCAGGAGGCAATTATGTCATCTGTTACAAATGTTACAGAAGCCACATTTAAAAAAGAAGTCCTGGAAAGTGAAATACCAGTATTAGTGGACTTTTGGGCCCCTTGGTGTGGTCCCTGTCGGATGGTGACTCCAGTTGTAGATGAAGTTGCTGGGGAATATGCAGGACAGGTAAAAGTGGTAAAATTGAACACAGATCAAAACCCCACTGTTGCCAGCCATTACGGAATTCGGAGCATTCCCACGCTCATGGTATTTAAGGGGGGACGACAAGTTGATATAGTGGTGGGTGCAGTACTAAAAACTACCTTAACTCAAACTTTAGGGCAGCATATTCAACAATAATAGCTTAGGGTTGGAGATATTCACCGGAATCGGCTGACTGTGCCAATGAAAAATCGTGGCATCTCTGTTGTAAATCTCATGTAAAAAAAGTCCCCAATTCCTTCAATTAGCCATGAATAGCGGGATTGCGGCGCAAGTGAAGGAAATATCGGTGCTGAGGATTTTGATGGGGCGATCGCTATTTTAGTCTTTGAGAAAACCCGATAAAACCTCACCCCAACTGTATTCTTAGTAACAATAAGCCGCAGAAATCTTATAAAATAGTTAACTTCTATTAATATTTAGTCATACTAATTCGTAATTCTTAAACCAATGATTGAGCTTTACTATTGGACAACCCCCAATGGACATAAAATTACCATATTTCTGGAAGAAGTCGGATTACCATACACAATTATTCCGGTAAATATTGGGGCTGGAGAACAATTTCAACCGGAATTTCTCCAGATTTCTCCTAATAATCGCATCCCCGCAATTGTTGACCATGAACCTGTAACCGGCAATGAGCCGATTTCCGTGTTTGAGTCTGGCGCAATTTTGCTGTATTTAGCCGAAAAAACCCAAAAATTGATTCCTGAAAATGTGCGCGATCGCGTTGAAGTCCTCCAGTGGTTATTCTGGCAAATGGGGGGTTTAGGGCCAATGGCCGGACAAAACCATCATTTTAACAAATACGCTCCCGAAAAAATTGAATATGCCATTAACCGCTATGTCAAAGAAACAGGACGTTTATATGCGGTATTAAATAAGCGCCTAGCAGATAGAGAATTTGTAGCTGGCGATTATTCCATAGCAGATATAGCCGCCTATCCGTGGATTGTCCCCCATAACAGCCAAAGCCAGAAACTAGAAGATTTTCCCCACCTAAAGCGGTGGTTTGAAACAATTCAAAGTCGTCCGGCGACTATTCGCGCTTACGCCAAAGCAGAACCATTCAAAAATCAAGAACTTGACCTTGAAAAATCACGAGATTTGTTATTTAACCAATCAGCAAATACAGTTCAAATTTAGCAATTGCACTCCCCTCTCCTTCTCCCTTGGCGTTAGCCTCTCCCTTTGGGAGAAGAGCAAGTCCTAAGTTGACAATTTCATAGACAAAACTATACTTATATTGACAAAAATCAATATATATTTTAGGAAAAAATCAACTACTTGATATATAATACGGTGATATCAAGTATTGAATTGAGACTATTGCCGACGCGAAAACCAAGCAATGATGGTGGTAGTCTTTTTCAGAAACTTAATTGGAACACAATCGCGTCTGGCTAAGGCGTGAAAGTCTACTGAGGGATAACTGCTCCCATGCTCCCGTTGAAGTAGAAAGTAAAGTCTAGTTTTGTCTAGGTTTTATATAGCAGGGAAACGCTACGCGAAAGCAAGGCTAAGGTTTACACACAAGTCGGGAAATTCTCTTTTGGATTATAAAACCCCACCCCTAGCCCCTCCAGTGCAAGCGAGGAGGGGAACTGGATTGACCGAAAAACGAGACGCAAGCCCCTGACTTTAGGCATGGGGAGAAGGCGGTAAGAACTTTTAAGTTCCGTCAAACGATTGCGTGGCTTTAGCCACAGTGTTAAAATAGATTAGCGAGAAAACAAGTAGGAATAACCTTCAGCGCATTGAAGTATCCTAGTACGGAGCAATCCCGGCAACGGACATATCCGACTCGATTCGGAATAGTTAAAGGGCGAATAATGGCAGGATATGGAGCGTTCATCTTTAAAATATGAAGGACTCAGAAAGTATGCGCGAATGAGAGCAAAAGCTCTTTGAGTGAGTAGAGGGATACTTGAATGTCCCGTTGTCGCCTTTTTCAGGTAGGCAAGAATCCCCTGGCTTTAGACGTGGGGAGGTTCAAAAATTAGACGAGAAGTGAATTCATGTAACGCACCAGTCGCAGAGAATAAGAGTTAAAGAAATGTAAGTTAATTTTTCTTGTACAGTCCTATGATGGAATTAAGCTGTTTAAGTGGTTAGAGTATTCAAGATGGTTTCCACCGAACTACTTAGTAAACTCCAAGGACTCAACCGTGCCGATAAATTATACATTGTTCAGGTTTTAATTTCAGAATTAGCCCAACAAGAAGCTGATCTAATTAAACCAAAGCAATCTTATCCCGTTTGGTCTCCCTACGATGCTTTTGAGGCAGCAAACACGATGCTAGAAGTTTTGCAAGCTACCAAAGATCAAAACAATGTCTAATGTCGAACAATTTACCTTCATCAATGCTGATACAACTTTGGGCGAGGCTGGTTTTCGCCCGTATATGCCCATAACACTTGTGAACCAAGAATCTTCAATCACAATATCAGCGTTGTTAGATACAGGTGCGACAGTAAATGTACTACCTTATACAGTAGGTCTTGATTTGGGGTATGTTTGGGAACGTCAGACAGCAACTTTGAATTTGACAGGCAATTTGGCTCAGTATGAGGCTCGCGTTGTAGTTATTCAAGCCAGAATTGGTAAATTTGAACCTGTACAACTTGTATTTGCTTGGACAAAAGCTATGCAAGTTCCCCTCATTTTAGGGCAAGTTAATTTTTTTATGGAGTTTGACGTTTGTTTTTATCGCTCACAACTATATTTTGCAGTAAGTCAGAAGAAGACAGTCTCAGAATAGTTGTTACAGCACAACGCAGCATAAATAAAATCAACCATTAAAGCTAAATTATTATTAATATAATTATTACGGCAAAACCCGCACTAATCCAAAGATATAGTCTATGCAGCTACTTCAAACAACCGACAAAGATTTTTCTGTGAGATTTAAAGCCTTGGTGAGCGATCGCCGGGAAGCTACGGTTGATGTTAGTGGTACAGTTAAAGATATTCTCGCTGATGTGAAAGTGCGCGGTGATGCCGCAGTTCAGGAATATACTACTAAGTTTGATCATTACTCTCCCCCATCTTTACATCTGAGTGCTGATTTTATTGCGGAACGCGCAGCACAATGTCCGCCAGATGTCAAGGACGCGCTGGAATTAGCTGCGGAAAGAATTGGGTTTTTTCATCAAAAGCAACTACCCCAAAATATTGGCTATACGGATACAGCCGGGGTGAAACTGGGATTAAATTGGGTTTCTCTTTCCCAGGTGGGGATTTATGTCCCCGGAGGACGCGCCAGTTATCCGAGTTCTGTACTGATGAACGCTTTACCTGCTAAAATTGCGGGGGTGGAAAGAATCGTTATGGCAGTACCTATGCCTGGCGGTGAAATTAATCCGGCTGTGCTTGCAGCTGCCCAAATTGCTGGGGTGAAGGAAATTTATAGTATGGGAGGGGCGCAGGCGATCGCTGCTTTAGCTTATGGTACTATCAGCCTCAACCCTGTAGATAAAATTGTCGGTCCTGGTAACGCCTATGTTGCAGAAGCGAAACGTCAGGTATTTGGGACTGTAGGTATTGACAGCGTAGCCGGACCTTCGGAAATTTTGGTGGTAGCAGATAGCCAAAATAACCCAGAGTGGATAGCCTGGGATTTACTTTCGCAAGCTGAACACGACCCCAGCGCCCAATCTATTTTAATTACTGATTCTGCCAGCTTTGCAGAAAAAGTGATCGCAGCTATTGAGCAAATTCTCGTAAATCTACCGACAAAGGAAGTAGCTAGAACCAGTTGGGAAAAACATGGTGCAATCATTCTGGTAGAAGATTTAGCTGATAGTATCCCCCTACTCAATCAGTTAGCACCCGAACACGTAGAATTATGTGTAGATAACCCCCAAGAGCTTGCTAATCAAATTAAATGTGCCGGGAGTATCTTTTTGGGACGTTATACCCCAGAAGCCATTGGCGATTATTTAGGGGGACCAAATCATGTTCTACCCACCGCTCGTTCTGCTCGTTTTGCTTCTGGCTTGAGTGTCTACGATTTTCTCAAGAGAATTACTTATTTAGAATGTAATCAACAAGCACTGCAAACCATCGGTAAAGCCGCCGTAACTCTCGCAGCAGCCGAAGGTTTACCGGCTCATGGCGGTAGCGTTTCTGTGCGCCTTCATTAAAAGAACCTCACCCCCAGCCCCTCTCCTTACTAAGGAGAGGGGAGCTTTTGACGCAATTCAACTGTGGGCTAAATTACGAATTACGAATTACGAATTAATTAACTACTTGACTACCATGACTGCGAGGATCATCTTGATTGTTGGCGGGTGTAACAGGGGCGCGAAATTGGGAAACTTGTCCGCTAGTTTTAGCATAGGGTAAGGAGGAACCAGCCACCAACGCGTCTAAGTTACTAGCCATGACTGTATGGGGTTGGTCTCCGATGGTTTGGGCGATGGTTTCGCCATTTTCAGCTAAAAATACAAAGTGGGGAATGCCATCTACTCGATATTTCAGCATTTCCGGTAGCCATTTGGTGTTGTCTACGTTCAACATCACAAAGTTTACCTTCTCAGCATACTCCTGTTCAAGTTCGGCAATATCAGGAGCCATTTTTTGACAGACTGTACACCAGTTAGCGTAAAACTCGACTATTGAGGGTTTACCGTTGCTAATGGCTACTTCTAGAGGTGTGGATGCTTGGTCTAAGTCGGCTAAGGAGGTGGAATTTGTCTCTGTTCTCAATCCTAAGACTAAAGCAACACTCAGAGCGATCGCCACTATAGCAATTAAGAAGTTTCTCACCCTCTTCCCAGTTGTGGTTTCAGGCTTAGGGGTAGAATTGATATGGGTTTCTGTAGTCATAGGAAATTTATTAAAACTTATTAAGCACTTTCATTTTTTAGTTTAACGTTTTCTGCTTCTGCGGCTTTAGCAAGTCACACTAAGCTAGAAAAGAAACTTACTCTCTGCTAAACCTGTGAAAAAACGAGTTACCCTCACTTTTCCCAAACGCGCTATTCAAATGCCGGTGACTTACCTACTAGCAAAAGAATTTAATGTGGCTGCAAATATTATCCGCGCCCAAGTTGCACCAAATCAAATTGGTAAACTTGTGGTAGAATTGTCTGGAGATATTGATCGCTTAGATGAAGCTATTGAATGGATGCGATCGCGTCATATCAATGTTTCCCATAATTTAGGCGAAATTGTCATTGATGAAGATGTCTGTGTCCATTGTGGTTTGTGTACTGGGGTTTGCCCAACAGAAGCCCTGACTTTGCAGCCAGAAACATTCAAATTGACTTTCACGCGATCGCGCTGTATTGTTTGTGAACAATGTATCCCTACCTGTCCAGTACAAGCAATTTCCACAAATCTGTAATTAGAAAAATAATTTAAATCGTGCCAACTGAGTTGCAATGGCTCCAGTCAGCATTTTACCCAGTTCCGCACTGTCTTGAAATTGCACAATTTGCTGTGTGGGCAAATCAAAGGGAAATTCCCCCTCAAAGTCTGGGTGTTGCATCTGCGCTAACAAAATTTGTTCAGAACGCTTACTCTCAATTGCATAGCCAATTTCTACACAGACATTAGGACTTGGTATTAATTGGTTACTTTCTTTACCAGAAATGCTCGCGATGGGAGTAGTATCTGCAATAAACAGCAAACTCCTGCGGATTTTTCTCATCATAGCACGGTTGAGTCGGATGGGAGCATTCCTGGGACGGTAAGCTTCTACTAATGTGAGAGTTTGGCGCGATCGCAAGTTTAAAGAATCTAAACTTTTGTGTAGTTCCTCTCGCAGGGCATCACTGGCTGGCGGATACTCAGTTTGGGAGCATAAAAAAATCGTTGGTTCTAACTGAGCTAACAATGCTTGTTTGGTAAAATAAATTTCATGACTAATCAAGTCAATGTTAGCTACGCAATAGCCACCACTACCTTCAATATAAAATTCAATATTTTCGCCTTCTAGATAACGCCCAAACCAAGTTGATTGCTTAACATGGTCAATATCTTCGAGAAAGTCGGCTCGTAATGCTGATTTTAGCAGACTTTTTTTACTGAGGCGAATATCTGGGGGACGTTTCTCCAGTTCTGCTATCGGCTCATATTCGGAAATATACCAAGCTCTCAGCGCAATAATTGACATAAATAAGGCGCTATCTCAAATTTCTATAATTATTTAGCTTCTAATTATTTTACACCAAATTGTCACTATTTAAACAACAACACCCAAACTTCTACTAGCTGTAATGATTTCCTCACCTTGTTTACTCTATCCAGGGATATAATCAGTTGCATAACTTTAAACAAGTAATGAAAACTAATTACAGCGCCCCCTGATTTTCAATATTTGAGTAAATATCAGCGTTCGCGTTGGGTGTTGTGGGTTCGGACGAGACAGATATTAAGTTAAACAGCGTTTTTACCTCTTCTTCTATTCAACATTTAGCTGTTGCATCTGCCAGGGAAGCTTTTTAGCTTCAATTACTAGAATAGCAAGATATAGATGAACCTGGATATTTTTGCAATTAAACTTTACTTATAATGCTCAGAAAAGTAAATATATCTATTTACAGGTTGTGTCTATAGCAGTTCTTACCTCAATAGGTACTATATATAGCAACCGCCAAGGACGTTAGGACATAAACTGATCATAAAAGTTAGACACCGAAAGGTTTTTACCCTACTCCCTACAGACCACTCCCCACTCCCCAACTATACAAGAATTATTCGACCACAGATGGACACAGATAAACACTGATAAATTCGGAGCTTTTGCAGACTCGTAAACGCTATATGCTTTTGACCCAACCGCACGATTATATATTAACAATGATGCTGTTCTATGGCAGTGTTTTCGAGATTGTATATTGAATATGGCATGGGTCTATCTGCCGATAGTTGATAGTCTCTGTTGGCAGATATTTGCCTGTTTCTCGTGACTTGAGCGGTGATAGTCCGATTTTTCCCCCAGCTACATCTACTATGGAACGTTGCCGTGTTGATAGAAACATTTCTCTGGCTTCTTTGGGGATATCATCTGCGGTAAAGTGCAACCCTAAGAGCGATGGTAGACGCTGTTGATGAATCGATTCGGCAACGACTTCACCGCTACCATCAGCGTCAAATCTATACACCATTACCCGGTCTGTGTCCAAAAATAAACGCACTTCGGCAACAGTAGCTGCTAGTATCTTTTGCAGTTCGAACGATCGCCTAATCTGATTTGTGATCCGATGCAATAAATTTTCCTGGTTAAAGGTTGATCGCAAACCACTGGAGTCATCGGTAAATCCCATTGCTGGCACACTTAAAAATTGATACAACGACATTTTTAAAACCCTGTAATAGTCAAGAATTACTAGTGGCAATCCTAATTTTTTACGGGTCTAAGATTAAGAAAGAATTATTAATAATAACTTAATCTTATATTTTTGATAGGGCAATGTATAGACTAAGATTATCTAAATGATAAGATTGCAAATATTTCTCTAGATTTTTTCCTAAAAAAAATTTAACATTTTACAGCAATTCACTCACTAATTTAAAATTGGTGTTTTACTAAAAATTGTGGATTATGGGGAATGAAAACATTCCCCTGGCGCAGCAAATATTTAATTACTTCTAACTAATCTAACTTATTCTCCCCAGAAATGACTGTAAAAAGTTGCGATTTGCGAATTTCTGCACGCACACCCATGAGGATTTTACCAAGATGGTTTTGACCAGTTTTTTCTGCCCCACAGCCCCAGAAATAATCGTTGGGCGAATTTTCCACCAGTGTCTCATTACCTGTGCTAAGAAGAATGTCTTTAATCTCCAAATGACTCAGAAACTTGTTGAGTACAGCTTCTCGCATAACTTTAGTTTTGACCATCTCCCAGTCTGGACGGAGTTGGCGAGTGCGACAACGCCCCAAAGCAGCAGCCTCTTCGGGAGTTTCGGCAGCATGGATCACAGGTATAATGACTGCATCCACAGTACCCACAAACTTTTGCGCTTGATAATAATGCTCCACCGTTGACCAATAAGTACCATGAATTTGGATACCGTGGGGAGAAAAGTTAGAAAAACAGCCATAAGGCTGCCACACCTTGTAAAAGTATATGGTCATTTGAAAATTGCTCTTTATTATATCAATATCTATGATGCCTGTAGATGCTAACAATAAGTTGTCAACTTTAGGCCTAAAGCTAGCACTTGTCTCAAGACAGAAGATATTACTGGCAGAAAAATTCTATTGTGGTAAAAATTCTGTCTGTGAGGTTGAGAATGGCGGTAAATAGTGAAAATGGTTATAATTCTATGCCCTTGATTATTGCCGGCATTTTCCTGGGACTGGGTTTAGGAGGCTTCGTTGATGGTATTTTGTTGCATCAAATTCTGCAATGGCATCATATGTTAAGCAATGTTTGTCCGCTCAAAACTGTCTCAAACATAGATTTGAACATGGTATGGGATGGCTTGTTTCATGCCTTTGACTGGGTAATGACCGTGGTAGGAGTGGCGTTACTGTGGCGCGCTGGAGGTCGTGCAGATGTTCCTTGGTCAACAAATACTTTTGTGGGGTCTTTGCTCATCGGTGCAGGTTTATTCAATTTCGTTGAAGGACTTATTGACCACCAAATTCTCGGTATTCACCATGTAAAACCAGGGCCAAATCAGTTAGTTTGGGATTTAGGATTTCTGCTGTCCGGTCTGCTCATGGTTGTCATCGGTGGGATCATGCTAAAACATCAAAATAGACATCTCCAACAAAGAATGTAGGGACAATACCTATGAAGCTCTGATTTCGCTTATGGTCAGGACTTACGCAATAATTGCCAAAAATCTTGATTTATCGTTCGCGTAGCGTGCGCGATGCCCGCAAGGGCTGTAGAACGCCAATAAAACGTAAATTATACGTAAGTCCTATATACATCTAGTATTTGTTTTTGAATAACAAAAAATCAACACTAAATCAATCTTTATCACCCGCTCACAATCCTCACCCTAAATGTCAGGAGTAGCAAAAACAATCAAAATTTATTTCAAGAGTAAGATATTCTAACCTAAATTATAAATCATAGGTATAATGAGTTTAAATTTTATTTAATCAGAAGTATTAGCCAGGGAATCAAAACTTTATTCATTTGAACTTTTTGTTAAATATCTTATTATTTTTAATGTAAGTATATTCAAGTGGTATAGTAATGCGCTTTGATTTTTGAACTTACTTGCGTAGGTGGGGACTGGGGAGTTACTTCGACTGCGCTCAGTAACCGGGGGAGTGGTCCGTGGGAAACAGCTTTTTGAGTTGTAAGCGCAAAGCGCAGGCTACGCCAACAGAAATCAAATAGGAGTCCTATATTTCTGAATCTCACCCATGCTTTATGTGTGTGAATGCACATTTTTAATGGTTAAGTATTATGCATCCTTTTTTAAGGCTTGCATAATAATTAAAATAACAGGTTTGTATATTGATTTGATGAATTGAGAGTTACCAAAACTATTTATTAGACCCAAGTAACTCGAACCTCATAAACAAACTGTTGTTTTTTTGCATAATTCTTTTTCATAATGTGACAGAAAAAACGCCTTCATTTTGTTCTGCTGTTATCGATAAAAGTAGACTAACTTAATTAAACAGAAAACATTCTTAGGGTGTGTTATGGACATTCTTGTTAACGCACTTTATATCTAACGTTTTTTTAGGTTGGGCTACTTAACTGATGGATTTATGTAAGCGATTGTAAGGAATAGTTCTGATGACTGAAAATAATATCCAAGGTAATGGTAATTGGTACTATACAGATGGTCAATGGATATCTGATGAGGGTGCCGATTTAAGTGTGGCTGATGCTTTCGCTAGTGGTAATCCCCCTGATGGTTATATTCCCGATACTATTACTAGTGGAATTAGTTCCGGCGATAGTAGTGGAGAAAATCCCTTGGCTGGTGCTGAGGGCGATAGTAGTGGAGAAAATCCCTTTGCTGGCGGTAATCCTTTCACGGGGGGGGATGGAGGAAATGTGTCTACAACCAGTGAGGATGGTCAGTACACCTACGACTACACTCGGACTGAGGACGAGCGGAGTTTAGCTCCTGATGATAACAACCCCTTCGGTCAATTAATTGAAGTTCTAGGCTATGGCAGTAACTCCTCTGATACCGGTAGCAACCCCTTGGGAGGTGGTAACGACCTCGCAGGAAGCTTCCCTATGGGTAGCAGCACCCCTGCCTCTTCTACAAATGAGAACGTTCTACCAGAAGCTCCTGAAGGTCTAACTGTACCCTACAGCAGTGATAATTGGATATCCGATCTTAAAGATTTAGAATCTGGTGAACCTGGTGCAAGTACCCAGAGTAACACAGGCGGTGGTAATGGCAACTGGTTTTACGGAAGCGACAATACTGCCGATGGTAATGGCAATTGGTATTTTGGTAGTGGCAACACTACTGATGGTAATGGTAACTGGCAGTTTGGTGATCACAATACTGCCAACGGTAATGGCAACTGGGAGTTTGGTAGTGGCAATACCAGTGATGGCAATGGTAACTGGCAATTAGGTGATAATAATACTGCCAACGGTAATGCCAATATGCCTAGTGGTGATGGTAATACTATTAACGGTAATAGCAATATGCTCAGTGGTAATAGTAACAATGTTCTTGGTAATACCAACACTACCAACATTAATGATGGTAGTTTACTTGGTAATCGGATTGAGGCTAGTGATGATGGCAAAGCATATATTGGTAACGAGGATTGGTCTTTCGATATCGTTGAGGATCTGACATCCCTGGAAACTGGTGTTTCAGGAGTCGGTGATGATGTCAAGAGTTTTTTAAACCATCCTGATATGATATCAACTACCACGAGCAAGGAAGGTTATTCAAATTCTGAGTTCTTAACAAACGAAAATTATCAATATGATATGAGTGGTATGTAGTTTCTAGCTAAAAGTAGTGGCGTGGCAAGCTTAAAATAGTGCAATAGACAAAACTTTTGTAGAGTGGGCATCTTGCCTGTTCCACAAGAAAGTTATGATGCAACATTTTAGCCTTGCCAGGCCAGTAGGCTAAATCCCATATCTAGTGCAAATAATGCTTTCCACAAACAATACCTTAGCCATTTTTTGTAGCTTGGGTTAAACGACAGCGCAACTCAACCCATTTGTTGGGTTTTATGATGTACTTCATTGAAGTGCATACCGTTATACCCCTGATAGCGATCGCCTTGATTCTATCCCTTTTCTTTCGCCCACTATTTTATTCTTCATTTAATTCAACATTGACGCGGTGATAAATCTCACTTAAAGCAATTTGAAAGTCAAGAGCATCCATTACTAAAACTGCATTTTCTCCTTCATACTCTTTAAAAAGCCATTGCCCTGCTGTCTGTTTAACAAATTGCTCAACTGCAAAACTATACTGGTCAATCATAATATATTCTTGAAATCCAGCTAGAGAACGATAATATTTAAACTTATCTGTTTTATCATAATTTTTAGTGGAATTTGATAGGACTTCAACTATTAATAAGGGGTTGGTAATAGTTGTTGTTCCAGTTCCTTGATATATAGGCTGACCTTTAACAACCATAATATCAGGATATGTATAGATACGATATTGAGGTATCCATAATTTGACATCACCAATGTAGATTTCGTAATCTTGCTCTGCAATTGTTAAAGGAAATTTTTTATAAAAATTACCTGCAATTTTATTGTGGTTAGTTGTTCCGCCTGTCATCGGTATAATTGCTCCATTTCGATATTCATTTTTGTACTCAGCTTGCTCTTCTAATGCCAAATATTCTGCGGGAGTGTAATAGCGATTTTCTGTTTGTAAAACCATATTAATTCACCCATGTAATGTGTTAACTTGGTGCGTTAACAATAGCGTAACGCACCTTAAGATTACTTAACAAATTTTGTTCGTGCTTTCCCGTTTGACTGTAACTTTAATTCTAAAGCTGCCCAATCTTCTTGCTCAATTAAATTAGTTAATTCATCAAGGTTTTGGCGGTATTGTTGTAATGAATTCAGCAATGCTTGGCGGTTATACTGCGCCATCATTACCCCTAATTCGGGATTACCACCACCGACACGACTGGTATCCCGAAAACCAGAACTGGCTAAATTTTGGGCTAATTGCAGAACTTGGTCATCAGTTTCGGCCATGCAAGCTGTAATCAAGGCCGCACTGACCATTACAGGTAAGTGGGAAATTAAACTCACAGCTCGATCATGTTGCTCTGGGTGGCAATAATAGAGATTAGCCCCAAGCGATCGCACAATTTCTTCTACAACTGCAATGGCTGTTCTTGGTGTTGTAGCATCTGGTGTGAGAACATAGGGTTTACCCACAAATAAATTTCGTTGTGCGGCTTCTATGCCACTATCTGCCGTTCCGGCCATCGGATGACCACCGATGAAATTCTCCCACAGAGGAGCGATCGCCTGGACTATGGATGTTTTAACTGAACCAACATCGGTGATCACCGTAGTTACAGGCAAATGATCAATCAGTTGCTGGAATTGTGGAACAATAAATGCAATAGGTGTACAAATAAAAACAACCTCTGCGGCTGCTAACAGGCTCATGTCAACAGATGCTTGATCAACGCTACCTAGAGCGATCGCTCTATAACAGGTAGATTCCCGGCGACTGACACCCAAAACATGATGCCCCAGCGATCGCAAATCATAACCCAAAGAACCCCCGATCAGTCCCAGTCCCAAAATACCAATTTTCATTTTTGATTTTGACTACGTATTTTCTGCATACTTTACCAACTTTCATCGTTGGTATCCCAGAGGTAGCATTCATAACTATAGAAGAATTGCTAGAACAATATGCAGCAAGAGTCATCTGGGCTGATTTAAATGGAATCTTCGTTGGGTCGATTTAAGTGGGGCAGAATTGAATGGGGCTAGTTTAATTGGTGCTAACTTGAGTAATGCAAATTTAACAAATAGGACTTACGCACAAATTACGGAATAACGTTCGCGGAGCGTGCCGGAGGCATACCACACCAGACGCAGAGGACACAGAGGAATAAGGGTTTGAGAGGGTTTTTGCATAAGTCCTGCTAACATATCCAGTGACTCTGCGACATTGATATCTCCTGATTTAAATACAGTTGTGGATTTTATTAACAGCTTTCACTATATCAGTCAATAGGAGAGATATGATTTTGCAGTGTATTAGTTAAAATTATGGAGGAAGCAAATGCGAGCGTTTAATAAGATGATGGGTAGGACTCGCTATGTGGTTTGTCGCTTGTTTTTGCATTTAGCAGGGTCTGATGTCGCACCTATCTTAGGAGTATTAAATAGTACAGCACGGGAGGCGATCGCAGCTGATGGTGATCTGCAAGATTTAGGACAAGGATTAGTAGAAATTTGCGAAACCCTATTGCGATACGATGAAGCCTGGCTTTCAGCCTCCAATGAAGGTGAAGTCTTCTGGGATGAAGGCGAAGCGGGAGATTACGTCAATGAATTATTTAGCGACTCTGGCGAACGCTACGGTGCAGGATTTGATGACAGTTCCGCATCTGGAAATGAATCATTTTCCATACCTGTAACCCGTAACGTCATTGTCATGCTCACCGTAGCTTATGAAGGTGAAGTTCCCGATTTAGAAACAGACCTGTCCAACATCCCAGCCTTAAAGGATGCTTTAAAAGCTTTAATCAATTTGCACTACAAAGAAAAATTGCGAGCTATTCAGGTACATTTCTCACCAGCCCAGCTAGGTGATGAACTGACGAATGATCAGCTCATGCAATATTACCCAGAATTAATTCCTTTGTAAGTTGTTGGGTACTCTCTACATTACCACCCCCATTGAAGCTTGTTAAGCTGAAAAATAGGAAATAGTAAAATGCTCATGACAGTATTTCGGAAATTTACAGTTATTTTTTTAGTCACTGACTTTGTGCTTAACAACTGTAAGCTGTGGGAGTTCTAACGAAACGGTTTCTCAAACTAGAAATGTTAGCCGCACCTCTACAGCTACCAAGCTCAGTGATGGTCAATATCAGGTGCAGCAAGCTAGTTTTGACGATGGAACTGGGGAATATACACTGTTTTTACTCAACAGTACACCCCCAACCTTTAAAACTGAAAATTTGCAAATGGCACGGCTAACCGAAGAAGAAATCAAGGAGGGAAAAAAGACTTATTTGAAGGTGGAAAATGGACAACCCGCCTTGTTTATGACAGAAGACTTTAA
Source organism: Nodularia spumigena CCY9414 (assembly GCF_000340565.2). Taxonomy (NCBI): domain Bacteria; kingdom Bacillati; phylum Cyanobacteriota; class Cyanophyceae; order Nostocales; family Nodulariaceae; genus Nodularia; species Nodularia spumigena. The sequence goes on along the minus strand of NZ_CP007203.1, from coordinate 3,924,074 downwards.
AATTGAATACGTCCACAACGTCACCGAAACACAAACCAATCCCCAAACGGGACAACAAGAAACAGTCGTAGTGCGACGAGAAAGTAACTTTTGGGCCCCCTTCGCCGGGGCTGTAGCTGGTAACATCGCGGGTCAGGTCATCGGTAATGCATTATTTAGACCCCAATATTATGTACCGCCTGCTTATCAATCTGGAGGAGTGCTAACTGGCTACGGTGGTTCTGGCCCCACCTATAATCAAGCGGTTAGTAGCTATCAAACTCGCTACAATGCACCACCAGCAGTTGAGCGCAATCGGACAACTTTCCGCACTACAGGGAACATTAGAAGATCATCTCCTGGTAGTTCAACTGTACGCAGTACACCCAGTAGCAATACAGGTAATCGCCCCACTGGTTCCGGTTTTGGTGGTAGTAACTTAAAACCTTCTAACAATTCCGGTTCCACCACACGTAAAACTGGTAGTGGTTTTGGTTCGGGTGGACGTTCTTCAGGCAGTCGCAGTCGCTCAGGCGGCAGAAGGCGTTAATATGCCTCTTCGGTAAACTCTTGTAGAGACGTTGCATGGAACGTCTCTACTTTTTTATCAGCAGATGCCTAAGTGCAAAGTGTGCTGCAAAAATTACAAATTACGAATTAGTTACAGCAATTACTGGTTGCGGCCAACGTCCCACCGCGTTACCAATCACGGCTAATTCTTGCATTAAGTAATCAAAACGTTCTGGTGTCAGAGATTGCGGTCCATCAGATAACGCTTTGGCGGGGTTGGGGTGAACCTCAATCATCAGGGAATCAGTTCCAGCTGCGATCGCCGCCATAGCCATAGCCGGCACAAATTCAGACCAGCCTGTGCCATGACTGGGGTCAATCATTATGGGTAGGTGAGTTAGCTTCCGCAATACCGGCACTACTGATAAATCTAAAGTATTCCGAGTGTGTTGCCGGTCAAAAGTACGGATTCCTCGCTCACATAAAATCACATTCGGGTTTCCCGCCGCCAAAATATACTCAGCCGCCATCAACCAATCTTCAATAGTAGCAGCCATTCCCCGCTTTAAAAGAATTGGTTTTGGTTGCGCGCCCACTTTTTTCAGCAAAGAAAAATTTTGCATATTCCTTGCTCCCACCTGGATGACATCAGCCACCTCAGCAATTATATCCAGTTCGGCAGTATCCATTACTTCTGTAATAATGCCCAAACCACTCACTTCCCGCGCCTTTGCTAATAATTCTAAAGCACTCTCGCCATGACCTTGGAAGGCATAAGGTGAAGTGCGGGGCTTGTATGCGCCACCACGTAAAAACTTAGCTCCTGAGGCTTTAACGCGCTGTGCCGTTTCTACAATCATCTCTTCATTTTCTACTGAGCAGGGGCCAGCCACAACTACTAAGGGATGGTGTTCGCCAAATACAATATCTCCATTGGGAGTGTTAACAATCACCTCAGAGGCTTCCCCGTGGCGAAACTGGCGGCTAGCCCGTTTGTATGGTAACTCTACCCGCAATACTTGCTCAATCCAGGGGCTGACTTCCTGAATTTGTAACGGGTCTAAGCTGGCTGTTTCACCTACTAGACCAATTACAACCTTGTTTTGACCGATAATTTTTTCTGGTGTTAGTCCCCAGCTAGTTAGTTCCTCGCTAATGCGGTTGATTTCCATTTCTGGGGAACCGCTTTTCATGACTACAATCATATTAAATTACCTGATTAGTTGACTTAAACCTCAAACAAGTCGGAGCCACTTGATCTTGTTGCTTTTATTTAATTTAAAGTTAGTTGAAATAGTTAGTAACTCAAAATGGAAATTTTTATGATGGCAAAAGATAGGGCGCTCAGTAGTTTCGCGGCTGAGTATGAGATTTAATCCAACAACATAAATTTTTATTTAGTAATGTTGAAGTTAGGAAATCTCAACTTCAACATTTACAAAGAAAATTTACCCAATACCGCATTTAGTCTGGTATCTGAGCGCCAACCATCATACTTTTTTTTGCCGAGTTTCGCGCCAAACTTCCACCATTCGACCCCAATTGGTACTAAATTCACCCAAACCCAATAGGCTTCCGGCTCTTTCTTCATCCCATGAGGCTGAGAGAACACCATAAGTTATCCCCAGAACTCCTATACCAAACAATCCCATATTCACCAATAAAACGGCAATGGGAGGTAATTGGATTTCGGAATACATAGCCAGTAAATAGCTGACTACTAGGGTGGTAATACCCAAAGCTGTTGGTATACCACAGAATCCAGCCACTCGCCGGATCATCCTTTGGCTCACAACTTGGGGAATTGCCATCTCTTCTTTATTCAAAGGTGGCTGCTTACTAGCCTGTTTTTCCGAGGTTTTCGGCTTTGCTTGTGGTTTGCTTAAAGCTTTAGGGGGTTTTTGGCGCTTTGTTTTTGGTTCAAAAGGTAAGCTGCGCTCAGATTCTTCAACAGACATAAGCGATATTTCCTATCCACGAATACCCAGACGAGCAATTAAAGCTTGATATTTCTCCCGACTGCCTTGATTAATATAGGAAAGAAGACGCTTGCGCTGACCAATCATCTTCAACAATCCTCGGCGGGAAGAATGGTCTTTTTTATTGCCTTGGAGATGTAAGCTGAGGCGACTAATGCGGTCGGACAGCATGGCTACTTGAACTTCGGCAGATCCAGTATCGGTTTCGTGAACTTGATAGTTCGACATTATTTCTTGTTTGCGCTGTTGCGTCAGAGCCATAATCGATTCACTTTCTATTTATTTTAAATGTATGCAGCAGTCTCCTATGATATCACAGCCCTCAATTTGCAGGTATGATAAAACTTTAAACAAAATAAAGTCTAGTATAGTCAGATATAGTCTAGAACCGATTCCTGATGAAATTGTCTGATTATGCAAAAACCTTGGGGATCTGTACCTGAGATCTGGGCGACATTACAAAGCAGGTAAAATACCATACCCAACACAGCAACTTCCCACAGTCACCTGGCCAAATTGACACTTTTTCGTAATCATTCAGGCTCAGGGCAATTGGATGTTTTCAGCCACACCTGAGAATAAAAAAAGTTTAACGAATTTGGCTCCTATAAAGCAAGTTCGTTAAAAACAAAGGAGCTTGTTCCAGTGGGACGTGCCTGGGCTTACCCTGGTAAACAATTTGATACTCATTGATGTCTGGGCCATCTCCATGACCAGAAATTAGCTTGCGGTGAAAAGCTTCTTCTGCAAGTTCACGAACCTCATCTCTAAGAGCAGCTTGTGTGCTATTCATACGTTGCTGTCTCCTGGAAATCTGTTTTAGACATCGACGGAATTGAAAAATCCTTGTAAAGACTTTGTATGCAACATCTTTACATAATTTTTCACCATACAGATGTCTTTCTGAAATTATATAAACTTTGGGAGTCCATTTCATCTTTCAAAAGTTATATCTTTGCTGATTTATGGAGTTTAATCACTGATATTACTTAACTTTATGAGTAATGGGGCTTAAGTTATGCTGTGAGGTGGTTGAAAATGCATAGCAGTAAGGTGTATAATATGCCAGTATAATATTTTATAAAAAAATAAAACCTACATAATTGACAAATAGTCATCTAAACTCGACTACAATCCATAAATCTAAATAACAAAAATTAAATTACAGATTCAGGGCGTTTAGCTGAAGGTTTATTATCAATGGTTCAACAGAAAATCAGGGGTTTAGTCCGCATTAATGCTAGGAAAACTGATGTATTCGATATTTTTAATTTAAAGCATTACGTTGGACCTAACCCATATTTGGATACAGGGGCGCTAGTATTTGATTTTGCTCTCATTGAGTCTACACAGCCGCTACCCATTGAAGATTATATCTCCAACATAGGCGATCGCTATCGGCATCTCAGCCAAGAAACCTATGCATCCCACGCTCATCTGTTTGCCAGAGTTGCCTCCGAAGTAGGTAAGCTAGACATGGGTTTACACCTCAACGGTTGGAGTGTCAAACCATATGCAGATTACACGCGGATTAGCATCCAATCATTGCATGAACGCACCACCAGAGCAGTAATTTACTTTGTCTGGGATTGGTTTGAAGCCATCAACCAAGACAAAAATTTCTTCTTTGATAACGAACTGTTAACCCTTCAGAAACGATTCCGCCAATCTGTTTACGGCGGTCCCACCGTTTACGCCCTCTTGCGAACAGCTTACGAAAAAGGGATTCCCACCTTTTATCTGTGGTCAGAAGCCCTCATGCAATATGGCTACGGTAAAAAACAGGTTCGCGGTATAGCCACAACCTTTGATTGCGATAGCCATCTAGACTCAGATTTCACCACCCGCAAAGATGAATGCAAAATATTTATGCAAACCTTGGGTTTACCAATCCCATTCGGTGATATTGTATTTTCCGAAAAAGAAGCCTTCGAGGTAGCAAAAGAAATTCGTTACCCAGTAGCAGTTAAACCTGTAGTTGGTCACAAAGGAATTGGCGTGACAGCTGGGGTTAAAAATTCCAGAGAATTAATATCTGCGTATACTAGTGCATTAGCAGCAATTCCCGAAGACCAGCCAACCCGGATAATTGTCGAAAAAAGCATTTCGGGAACAGACTTTCGCTTATTGTGTGTTAACGGTAAATTTGTCGCCGCCATAGAACGCCGTCCCGCATCAGTTACAGGTGATGGTTACTCAACTATTGCAGAGTTAATCCGCGCAGAAAATCGTCAACCAGCACGCTTGGATACACCCACCTCACCCATGTCTAAAATCCAGTGTGACGAAGCAATGGAAATCTACCTAGAGGAACAAGGTTTTTCCTTGGACAGCGTGATTAAAAAAGGACGCACTGTTTATCTTCGCAAAGTAGCCAATCTTTCAGCTGGAGGCATTAGCATTGATGCTACATCCACAATTCATGATGATAATATTATCTTAGCCCAAGACATTGCCCAACACTTCCGGCTAACTTGTCTGGGTGTTGATGTCATTGCCGAAAATCTCTCAGAATCTTGGAAGACAAATAGTAACTTCGCCATTCTGGAAATCAACGCCGCACCAGGAATTTTGATGCATCTTAATCCTGCTATTGGAGAAAGTGTTGATGTCCCTTCCCGGATATTAGAAACCTTTTTTGAGTCTGGGGTAGATTCCCGGATACCCATTATCACCTTTAATCAAATTTCAGTTGAGGAATTGCAAGCAACAATTGACCACATTCTCTCACAACATCCTGACTGGACAATAGGTGCTGTTTGTCATGATGCAGTGTTTGTAAATCGGTCACAAAAAGCATTATGCAACGATTACAATAGTAACGTCCAAACTTTGCTGCGTAATCCCAAACTTGATTTATTAATTACCGAGTATGAAGAATTCATCTTAGAAGACGAGGGGATGTTTTACCAGGGAAGTAACATAGTAGTTTTAAATAATCCCACAGAAACAGAGATGATGTTAGCGCGGGATGTCTTCGATGATTCTAAGGTGGTGATTAAGAAAGAAAACGACATTTCTATCCGTCGTCGTGGCTTAATTGAAGACTACACCTTGGGAGAAAATGAACCATTTAGTAGGGTGTATTTAAAAGAAATTGGCACAATTTAAGCTTTATCTCCCCTCCTCGCTTGCCTACAGTGTACACACAAATTGGCCTAGAGCGAGTTTTCAGTGCTAAAAACAGAATTTAACCATAAATCCAGTTCCCCTCCTCGCTTGCACCGGAGGGGCTAGGGGTGGGGTGTTATTGTACTAATCATAGGTAATTCACCAGACTCGATATCAGGACTTTAGTCCTGACTACGAACTAATGAAGTTGTTGGTAAGCAGCCAAAATAATTTTTTCGGTTTCATCCCAACTAATACATTTATCGGTTACAGAAACACCATACTTTAATTCTTCTCGCTTACCAGTCATCGGTTGATTACCTTCATACAAGTTTGATTCCAGCATTAAACCCACTATGGATGTATTCCCATCAACTATTTGTTGAATGACATTTTCTAATACACTAGGTTGTCGTTTATAATCTTTATTGGTATTTCCGTGGCTACAGTCGATCACAATTCTGGGTGGTAAATTAGCCTCTTTTAGTTTTTCTTCTACCAGTTGGACATTTGCTGCTTCAAAGTTAGGCTGACTACCACCGCGTAAGATAACGTGACCATAGGGATTTCCCTTAGTTTCAAACACACTTACTTGTCCCTTGTGATTAATACCCAGGAAATTATGAGAACTTTTAGCTGACTGTAAAGCATTTAAAGCTACTTGAATATTACCATCAGTACCATTTTTAAATCCTACAGGCATGGAAAGACCACTGGCCATTTCGCGATGAGTTTGTGATTCCGTAGTGCGTGCGCCAATGGCAGACCATGTAATCAATTCACTAATATATTGAGGTATAATCGGATCTAGTGCTTCCGTACCAGCAGGTAAACCCAACTCTGCTATTTTTATCAGTAGGCTACGTGCAGTTAATAAACCTTTTTCTACATGGAAAGAATCATCCATATCTGGATCATTAATTAGTCCTTTCCATCCTACAGTGGTTCTGGGTTTTTCAAAGTACACCCTCATAATCAGCAGCAGTTTATCCTTGACTCTTTCAGACAGAAGTTTCAATCTCTGGGAATATTCCAGCGCTGCTTGTGTATCATGAATTGAGCATGGTCCAACTACAATAAATTTTCTGCTGTCCTGAAAATCTAGGATATTTTTTATTTCCTGTCTATGCTGCAAAACAGTATGTTCAGCCGATTTAGTTAAAGGTAATTTTGATTTTACTTCATTGGGCGTTAATAATACGTGAGAATTCTTGATGTTAGTATTAAATAATTTATTGTGCATAGAGCCGAATTAGTGATTTTTGCTATTCCATTGAGGAACGAAGTTAATATATTATTCTAAATCAAAAGTACAACACGAACTTATAGATTTTTAAATTTTAAAAATCGAAATCACTGCGGATCTAGAATTGTTTTGTTTTCATAACTTAAAAAGCGGACAAGATACCCCCTTTTATGTATTATATAGACTTGATCATTGCCATACAAACACTTTGGCTTCGTATGGTCCTAAGTCAGTAATCATACCATCATCCCCAGCCTCAACCTGATAATTGCCTGTCCATTCGTGCCATGTACCACCACAGGGGAAATTAGGAATGTGATAGCTACTGAGGAAGTTTCCTGAGAAATTGGCTACAACAACGACACGAGAACCTTCTTCGTTCCAGCGACTATAAGCTAGAACCTTGGCTTCTAGGTTTTCGTGAATAAAATCAATATTTTCTGTGTAGAGGGCGTGACTATTTTTACGCAGATGAATCAACCCCTTGTAGTATTCAAATAAGTGATGATTGAGATCGTTAGCTAGTAGAGACCATTCGATTTTAGATGATTCAGGTTGTTTGGGTCTGTATTCGCCAAACTCTTCTCCCATCCAAATTAAAGGTACACCAACAGATGTCATGAGAATAGCTGCTGCTAATTTAGCTCTGTCAAAGCCTTCTTCTTCAAAAATCTGCCGATTAGCCAGTTCTCGCATAGTCCGTTCATGGTCGTGGTTAGTTAAATAATTAACCACATTGGTTGTAGCCATAAAACCTTGACGTTTACCATCAATGACATCTTTGAGGCTTTCTATATCAAAAGTGTCACCACAAATATGCACCGTAATTGTATGACGGAAGCTGTCGTGCCAACAACCATCCATTGGACCATCTACATTAGTAATACTGGTAGTTTCTGGTATGTGTTCGGCAATGTTATAAAAAGTCCTAGTACCAGCAGTATTTTTGGCTTCTTGAACAATCCAATGGATGAAATCATAGTTAGCAATCTGTCTGGCTGCATCATAGCGAATACCATCTATATGATATTCTGTAATCCAAAAACGAATTGTATCACCAATAAACTTTCGGGCTGGGTAAATTTCTAAATTTTCGTCGTAATGTTCGTAATTAAACTCAGGTCCCCAGTTATTATCAGGGTCACGGGGAGAATGATGATACCAATAATCATGATCAATTTGAGTTAATGGACTGGAAGCTTCTGAGTGGTTATATATACCATCCATAATTACCCGAATGCCTCTACTGTGACATTCATCAATTAACTGCTTTAACTCAACAGTAGAACCATAACTAGATTCGGTAGCAAAGAAATAACAAGGATTATAACCCCAGCTATAATTTCCGGGATATTCTTTGATTGGCATTAACTCAATGGCGTTAATTCCTAATTCACACAAATAATCTAACTTTTCAATGACGTGTTTATATTTTCCTCGCGCGTATCGGTCATCTTCACCACCAGAAAAATCACCAACGTGTAATTCATAAATTACTAATTCATGGTCAGCAGGTAGAGGTTTATCATCATGTTTCCAAACGTAAGTATCAACAATTATTGCGCCATCTTTTACTCTGAAAATACCGTTATCTTTCCCACTTGCGCCATTAATATCTGTGGCGTAAGGATCTATCACATCAACCCATTGTTCTGGTTCAAAAAACCATGAATTTGACTGAACCCGGAATTTATATTCATAGATGCCATCGTCTAGTGCAACAGTTGTCGGAAAATAGCCATCTTCGCCTTTTTTAACGGGTATTTCTTGCAAATCAGAAAATGACCCAATTAATGCGGCTCCTTTGTTATTTGGGAATAAATATTTAAAATCTCTTTAAAATCAATTTAAAATTACTTTTTCTTTTCCCTAGTAAATTTATTCAATTTTGCCAGTAGTTTCTTGCAAATAACTTAATAACCAATTTGCGGCTGTGGCTCTACGAGTCTCTCGTGGACTAAACTCACCAATTTTGTAACCTTTGAAACCCAATTTTTCTTTTGCTATTTGTTTATTTTCTTTAGGAATAGAACGAGTTAATTTGACTGTGGCTGGGCGACTATCAAGAAAATTAGGTGGTTCTGGGTACTCATCTCGCCATTCTGATGAAACTTCGCTATTATTCCATTTATCAGTTGAAGAGTCATAGCGATAGCCTAAATAGTGCCATACTAATTGATTAACTATGGCATCATCAATTTTATCATTAAGAATTGCCCAAATTGTTTCTGTATTCAGTGGTGGTAAGTTAGACATAAGCGATTAAAAGTTGACAATTTACGGTTAAAAAAATATGATTCTGGCAAAACTTAGGACTCTATCCAGGTAAGTCCTACAATAAAGATGATTTTATCCCTTTCTACACCGATTGAAAAAGTTATCCGCCAAAACCACAGGTGTTTTCATGAAAAATTCGCTTGTGCATCCACAAAACAGGTAGACTGGAAATCGTAAAGTATTGACTGGTCTATGCAGAATCCTACATCACTGCCCAAGATAGTCCGCGCCCATGTATTTATTTCCGGTCGAGTACAAGGGGTAGGCTATCGTTATGCGACTGTCGATACAGCTAGCCAGTTGGGTTTAACTGGTTGGGTGCGGAATCTCCCGGATGACCGTGTGGAGGCAGTTTTTGAAGGGTCGCGGATGGTTGTGGAAGATATGGTTCGCTGGTGTCATACTGGCCCACCTGCTGCGGTGGTGAAAGATGTTGTCGTTGAGTATGAAAAGCCTGAAGGTTTACGGGGGTTTGAAGTCAGGCGCGTTGAGTAGCCCTCTTGGACAAGACAACAAGCGATCGCTGATCTGCTATTGAACCACAAAAACCATCCGAATACAAAAGTCGAAGGTTTGTTTAACGGGGAAAAAGTTTAATATGTTTCAAAAAATAGGTGTTGCTCCCGGATCAATTTAGGTGTAGAGACTTTCCGGGGAACGTCTCTACAGGTGTTTTGACATCATCAAAAATCGTGTGCATAGTTCAAATGGTGTTACTAGCCAACTATAGCGATTCCTACCTCAATAGGTACTACAACAATTATTCGACCACAGATGGACACAGATAAACACAGATAAATCGGTATCTTTTGCAGATTAGTCAACGCTATACCAACACAGCCGAACCTATAATTTTTTCCCAGTTTCCCGCCTCTCCCAGCTTGTTATAGTCGGCTTGTCTCGAAGCTTTCTAACTTTTTTGTAAATTATGTTGACATTTTGTAACGAAATTGTTAATATCGTTTACATAAGTTAGCAAATACCTCAAGCACCTACGTAAATTACTATTAAAAAAGTTTCCTTGGAATTGAGTTAAAAATTAGCTTTTTTGTATTGTTGTATCTAAATCGTCATTCTTACTTCTCCTAATCAGAGACCTCAGTTGCCAAGCTGAGGTTTTTTGTTGGGGATAAATTAGCTTTTTGGTTTTTGAAATATTTCGGCGAAAAACTGCTTGAGAGCTTGCCAGGAGCGTTTTTCTACAACTGGATTATACAGCGATCGCGGTGCATTATTAGCTTCTGGATTTGTAAAGCTATGGACTGCACCACCATAAGATATTAATTGCCAATCAACATTTGCTTCTCGCATTTCGGTGGCAAATGCCTGTACTTGTTCGTCTGGTACAATTGGGTCATCAGCACCATGTAACACTAATACTTTGGCTTGGATGTTTTTGGCATCATTGGGGTTAGGGGTGTCAAGGTTGCCGTGAAAACTAGCTACTCCGGCAATATTTGCCCCACTCCGGGCGAGTTCTAAGACTGTTCCACCGCCGAAGCAGTAACCAATGGCGGCGATGCGTTGAATATCGGTGAGTGGATTTTGTTGTAAAACTTTTAATCCGGCAAGAGTGCGATCGCGCAATAATTGTCTATCCTGACGATAAATTGAGGCTTGTTTTCCTGACTCTTCCGGGTTGTTTGGTCTAATGCCTTTACCGTAAATATCAGCAGCAAATGCTACATAACCAAGTTTAGCTAATTCCTCAGTGCGTTCTTTGACAAAGGACTGTAAACCGTTCCACTCATGCACGACTAAAACGCCGGGAAGCTTACCTGTTATAGAATCGTCGTAGGCTAGATAACCTTCTAAAACAGTATCGCCGTGTTTATATTCAATGTTTCTGGTTTGAATGGCTGCTATCACTTGTGTAGAAGATAACGACATCACCACAGGGGCAAGTAAAACAGGAATCAGTAATTTCATGGGGTGATTAATTTGAACTTTCTGGATATTTTGCCATTTTGGCACAGCTAAATTACACAGCGATCGCTACATTAGAAGATACAACAAGATATTATTTATAGGCGACTCACACAAAACCATGAGTGCAAATCTCACTATTTCGCAAAATCCCTTACTTCAAGGTTCTGGCTTACCTCCCTTCAGTGGAATTCAAGCAGAGCAAATAGTCCCAGCTTTTACCGAACTATTGGCAGAACTTGACCAAAAGCTGACCACCTTAGAAGCTAATATCCAGCCTACTTGGAGCGGCTTAGTAGAACCACTCGAAAAGCTCACAGAACGGCTAAACTGGAGTTGGGGCATAGTGAGCCATTTAATGGGTGTAAAAAATAGCCCTGAACTGCGTGAAGCTTATGAAACCGTACAACCAGAAGTAGTAAAGTTCCTCAACAAGCTCGGTCAAAGCCAGCCAGTTTATCATGCTTTGAAGCAACTCCGCGCCAGTGATAACTGGGAAAATTTAGAATCAGCCCAACAGCGAATTGTGGAAGCTGGTATCAGAGATGCCGAACTTTCCGGTGTTGGCTTACAAGGAGAAGCCAGGGAGCGTTTTAACGCTATCCAAATGGAATTAGCAGAACTTGGAACTAAGTTCTCAAACCATGTCCTAGATGCCACCAAAGCCTTTAGCTTAACCCTGACAACAAAAGCCGAAATTGATGGCTTACCCGATAGCTTAATTAGTTTAGCAGCACAGGCTGCCCGTGCGGCAGGAGCAGAAAACGCCACCCCAGAAAATGGCCCTTGGCGCATTACATTAGACTTTCCCAGCTACGGCCCTTTCATGCAGCACAGCACCCGCCGAGATTTGCGCGAACAACTTTACAAAGCTTTCATCACTCGTGCTTCATTAGGGGAGTTTAATAATCAGCCGTTAATTGAGCGCACTTTAGAATTACGGCAAGAACTAGCAAGTTTACTCGGCTTTGAAAATTATGCTCAATTGAGCCTAGCCAGTAAAATGGCTCCCAATGTTACCGCAGTGGAAGCATTATTAGAAGAACTACGTCAAGCCAGTTATGATGCGGCTGTCAAAGACTTAGAAGCACTCAAAGCCTTTGCAGCTACCAAAAAAGCACCAGAAGCCGAAGACTTACAACACTGGGATACCAGCTTTTGGGCAGAACGCCAACGAGAAGAAAAATTTGCCTTCACCGCCGAAGAATTACGTCCTTACTTTCCCTTACCGCAAGTTTTAGATGGCTTATTTGGACTAGTAAAACGGCTGTTTGGCATTACCGTTACCCCTGCTGATGGACAAGCCCCAGTCTGGAATGAGGATGTGCGTTATTTCCAAATTGCTGATGAAACGGGTAGTCCTCTAGCTTACTTCTACTTAGACCCCTACAGCCGTCCCGCCGAAAAGCGCGGTGGTGCTTGGATGGATGTCTGTATTAATAGAAGTAAAATTACTGACAATGGTGTAACAGAGATTCGTTTACCTGTAGCTTATTTGGTATGTAACCAAAGTCCCCCAGTAGATGGTAAGCCAAGTTTGATGACTTTCTATGAAGTAGAAACGTTATTTCATGAATTTGGTCATGGCTTACATCATATGCTGACCAAAGTAGACTACACCGGAGCAGCAGGCATTAACAATGTCGAATGGGATGCCGTAGAATTACCCAGTCAATTCATGGAAAACTGGTGTTATGAGCGACCAACTTTGTTTGGTATGGCGAAGCATTATCAAACTGGTGAACCCTTACCGGAGCATTATTACCAAAAACTCCTAGCGGCACGCAACTATATGAGTGGTAGTATCATGTTGCGGCAAGTTCACTTTAGCAGTGTTGATTTAGAACTACACTATCGTTATCGCCCTGGTAGTGGTGAAACCGCCGCAGATATGCGCCAAAAGATTGCCAAAACTACTACAGTTTTACCACCTTTACCAGAAGACGCTTTTTTATGCGCTTTTGGACACATTTTTGCAGGTGGTTATGCGGCAGGTTATTACAGTTACAAGTGGGCTGAAGTTCTTAGTGCTGATGCATTTGCCGCTTTTGAAGAAGCTGGTTTAGAAGATGAACAGGCGATAAAAGCTACAGGTAAACGTTACCGGGATACAGTATTAGCTCTCGGTGGTAGTCAGCACCCCATGAATGTGTTTGCATCTTTCCGAGGTCGTGAACCAAGTACGGTTTCGTTACTCAAGCATACTGGTTTATTACCAACTGCGGCTTAACAATTGTCCAGTAGGGTGTGTTATGCCGTAGGCTAACGCACCTTAACTTGTTGATGCTGCTGTATAATCAGAACTCAGCATTTTAGTAAATTAAAATGGTGCGTTGCGCTACGCGACAACACACCCTACGTCTACATTAAGTTTATATTTTTAATTAATTTGCTGATGTTTACAAACATAAATATAAAAGTCTCATTTTTATATAAAATTCTTTGCAATACTTAATTATTCTATAATTAAAATAAATCAACATAGATTAAAAATAATAACTAACATCATAATTTATGAAGTTTATTACGCTAAATTGAGAGTATGCTTAATCCTTGAAGCCTAGTTCAAAGTTTAAGTAACTTGGGGCAAAAAACTCAACATTAATTAACTATTTGTCACAATTTTTAGTGCTAATAGCTAAATGATTAAAAGTTTGTTTGTGCCGATTTACTAACTAGGTTATTGAGTAAGGCGTTCAAACTTTCAACTAAGCCAAGTAACAAGACTAAACACCAAAGCAACTTGAAGGGCGAGACGTAACAATGATTGATAAAATTTTGCTAGCGGTTTCTGGCTTGGGCCATGCAGAAGAAATGCTCAAGACTTTAAAGGAGATGCCATCAATCAAATCCGCAAAGGTTACAGTTCTGCACGTTGTACCTCCCCAAACTACGTCTGAGGCGATGACAGATAAATGGGAAGAGGGTGGTAAAATTCTAGCTAATGCTATTCAGTTTCTGAATTTAGACCCCAGTCAGGTGTCTTCCATTTTGCGCCAAGGTGACCCCAAGGATGTAGTTTGCCAAGTAGCAGATGAAATGGATGCTGACTTGATTATTATGGGTTCAAGGGGACTCAAGCGCTTGCAATCTATTTTATCTAATTCTGTGAGTCAGTATGTTTTCCAGCTTTCTTCTCGCCCGATGTTGCTGGTCAAGGATGACATTTATGTCAAGAGAATTAAGCGCGTTATGGTGGCGATGGATAATTCTGATTCTGCCAGACAATGCTTAAGCTTGGCTCTGTTTCTGTTACAAGGTGTTCAGGGTAGTCAGTTAATCTTGACTAATGTGACTACAGATTTGCGGAGTAAGAAACCTGAAGTTACTGAAATTATCCCAGAAAAAAATACAGTTTTAGCAGAGGCGGTTGCAGAGGCACAAAAGTACGGTGTGCAAACTCGCTGTGTTACCAGTAGCGGTAAACCTGGGGAAGAAATTTGTCGTCTAGCAGAAGAGTTAAATACAGACTTATTATTGCTCGGCTCTCCAGACCGTCGGCCATCGGTGGCTAAGAGTTTTGTCGATATAGACAGACTTATCGGCGCTTCTTTGTCTGACTATGTTCGAGTTAATGCTACTTGTCCTGTGTTGTTGGCGCGGACAGTGGCTTAATATCAGGTTCAATTTAGCGGTTGGTCAACAAAAAACCCCAGCACCAATGGTGTTGGGGTTCTTTATGTTATGCACAAATGTCAAGAATCTTTTCCACCTTCACGGCTAGCAGTTTGGATGTAAAGAACGATTAAAAACACTGCGGGAACTAGAACGAACAGAATGCTCGCTACAAACCCTAGTTCATTTACTTGCATAGCAAGAAAGCCTCTCTTTAATTTCAGTTTCTATTCAACAACTTTAGAATAGCATTATCGATGCCTGTGTTAGCTGAAATTTTTGCCAAGTTAGATGTTAGGGTTTTGTGACTACGCTAACTGGTCCGTTTACTAGGGTTTGACAGGCGAGGCGGTAATTATCAGGCTTTTTCTTGAATTTTTGGTTTTCTACATTTGTGCGGGGGGAAAGGTTTTCCATTCCTTCGACTATCTCTACAATGCAAGTACCGCATTGACCTGCGCCACCGCAATTGGTCATTTTGCCAATAAATTTATATATATCAATGCCATTTTCCATAGCTTTGAGTCGAAGATTAGCCCCATCAGCTGCTATTACTTCTTTGTTTTCTTTGACGAATTTGATGTTACCCATAGCTGATTGATACCTTTTTGACTGTAGGCGTGGCTGGAAAAGCTGAGTCTTGCACAGGTTCCATAGACCATCCTACTTAATTTATGGTAGCTTATTACAAAATATTAAGAAATATCAAGTTTATCAAAGCAGAAATTGCCAAATAAATAGGACAGGTTAAGATACCTGTCCCAATAATCGGTAATCGGTTAGCTTACCTGAAGCCAACGGCTGCTTGCCATACAAAAGCCAACAACAAGAAAAATACGGGAATAACTGGGAGAACATCTACCAAAGGATCGAAGATTTGGTAAGCTTCAGGCAATTTTGCTAATAACAATGCTGCTTCCATGTTTGTCTAAATCCACCTATCTAACACAGAGTTAATATTTGAGATGTATATTAACATGGTTTGGGGTTTGGGGTTTGGGGTTTGGGTCTTTAATATTTTGAGATTGAAGAAATTCTGGGACTGTCCCCATTTTTTAGTTTAACCAATGGGCGAATTCGGTGGCAAAGCGATCGCTTAATATTGCTTCACGAATCTTTTGCGTAAACCGAATTAATTCGGTAATGTTGTGAATACTCAATAATGTGTATCCTAAGATTTCCTGCGATCGCACTAAATGAGAAATATAAGCCCTGCTAAAATTTTGACAAGCATAACATGGGCAAGTTTCATCTAATGGCTCATAATCTTCACGAAACTTAGCATTCTTTAAATTCCAGCGTTCGCCCTGCACAATTGCTGTACCATGTCTCGCCCAACGGGTAGGAATCACACAATCAAATAAATCTACACCAGAAGCGATCGCAATGGCCATTTCCCGATAAGTCCCCACACCCATCAAATAACGGGGCTTTTCCCGTGGTAACAGTGGCGCTGTAGTTCGCACAATATCAGCCATGAGTTCGGGAGGTTCGCCCACACTCACACCACCAATAGCATATCCAGGCAAATCCAACTGCGCTAACTCCTGGGCTGCTTGGGCGCGTAAATCCAGATACACCCCTCCTTGAACGATACCAAACAAAGCTTGATCGCTACGTTGATGAAAAGTCATACAGCGTTCTAGCCAGCGATAAGTCCTCCCAGTTGCAGCTTCCACATCTTCCCGACTAGCTGGATAGGGCGGACATTCATCAAAGGCCATGATTACATCAGCCCCTAAAGTATTTTGGATCTCTATGGAGCGTTCTGGGGTTAAGTGAATAATTTGCCCATCATGGGGTGAGCGAAAAGTTACACCATCTTCGGAAATCTTCCGCATTTCGCTCAAGCTAAACACCTGAAAACCACCGGAATCGGTGAGCATTGGACCATCCCAGCCCATAAATTTGTGTAAACCACCCCCTCCCGCCACAATCCTCTCCCCTGGTTGCAGGTGGAGATGATAGGTATTGGATAAGACCATTTGCGCCCCAGTGCTTTTTAGTTGGTCTGGGGTGACGGTTTTGACATTTGCCAGGGTTCCCACAGGCATAAATCTTGGGGTTTCCACAGGGCCATGAGGTGTGTGAAATACCCCAGCCCTAGCTTTTGTCTGGCTACATTCAGCCAGGGATTGAAAAGAAAAATTGGCACTCAAGGTAAAATTAATGCGATCGCGCTAAATGTTTAAATACTGGCAATTGATTGGTTGTGAATACTTGAGTAATCACTACTAAGCCTGATTTCTCTCTGCGTTCTCTGTGTCTGGTGTGGTAGAAAAAGAAATTTATTTAACCACAGAGGCACAGAGGACACAGAGTTAAGAGGAATGTTTTGACTACAGTTTTTACCCATTTTGAAAGGGGTTGTATTCACGACTAACCTATTACCGACTTTTTGAGTATATGCTTTTTAAAATGAATCAGAACAATCATCGTCAATTTCTGCATCCCATTTGGCGGAGAAGACTTGCTCCATCATCGCTTCGATGGCGTTGACGTTCAAGTTTCGCTCTTTTCGCTCTTGTGAGGGAGTCGAAAGCGGAATCAGCCGTAAACACATATCTTCTTGCAACAAATCAAAGTAGGTTTCTTGTTGCGGTGATTGTTTTAGTTCAAGATAGTCAAAACTATGAACATTCAAGTATAGCGCAGAGTTAGCAACTAGGGTAGACCTTTGAGGGTTGACAAAGACTTCCATTACATCTGCTTCACCCTCACTCTGTATTTTTCCTTCTTGGGTGTAGATGTAGCGGACTCGACCTAAATCAGACAGCAATCGCCGAATGTCGAGCTTATTCACAATTATTCCCGTGTTAACAATACACGGAGCTGGTATCCTGGTGTCGGGTAGATGGTGACTCATAGGAAAATAGGAGATAAGCAAAGGTGAGGTACAACACAGCTAAAAGGTGAATTTCACAGCCTGTTGACCTCGTATATTAAAAAAAACATCAACTTTGCAGGACTATCCTCTAAATTAGGTTTCGGGTAAGTTATTGGTTGAAGAATGCAAAATTAAATTTTTGGTTGTACTGTTAGTCTGTCACGTTTACTGAAATTCAGTTTCAATCAGCACTCGGAGAAGATATTACTCACAACAGCATAACAAAGTTTTTTCCATGAGTCTCTAATCAAAGCCGATCTTATTTAAACCTTTAAAATTCCTGATTGCTGCTCTCGCATTTGTGGATCACAGTTATCTTAGGTATATTAATTAACAAAATGAATCAGCCACAGTGGTGAAAAAATTAGTTTTAAATTTATTCGCTAGTATAATATTTTATACATCTATTCCTCTACCCTATATAAACGGGTTAGACTTGCAAAGGGTGGCGTATTTTGCGCCGCTAGTGGGGCTGATGATTGGGGGAATTTTAGGGCTATGTGATGGCGGAATGAATTATCTGGGGATACCAGTGTTAACTCGTAGTGCTTTGGTAGTAAGTTTTTGGATTGCGATTACGGGCGGATTGCATTTAGATGGGGTGATGGATACTGCTGATGGTTTGGCGGTGGGTAATCCCGAAAAACGATTGGAGGTGATGACAGATAGTGCTACAGGTGCTTTTGGCGCAATGGCGGCGATCGCCTTAATATTACTTAAAACTACAGCTTTAATCGATATTGCTGATCACCGTTGGCTAGTGCTGATGGCGGCTTGTGGCTGGGGACGCTGGGGACAACAAGTGGCGATCGCCTGCTATCCTTATTTAAAACCCACTGGTAAAGGCGCATTTCACAAAGCAGCCATTCGTTCATCCAAAGATTTATTACCGGGACTATTATTGCTATTTATTCTGAGTGGTTTACTGATATTATTAGATAGTCAAAATCTCTGGTTCGCACTCAGTATGATAGTGAGTGGAAGTGCGATCGCCACTCTTACCGGCTTCTGGTTCCATCACAAATTAGGCGGACACACAGGAGACACCTACGGCGCAGTCGTTGAATGGACAGAAGCCTTATTCCTCTGTGTACTCACCATTTTTTAATTACGAATTACGAATTATTTCACTGGTTGTAGCTTTGTCGCCTTCAGTTTAAAAGATCCCACCCCAGTTTCCCCAAAAGACCGGACACGGATAATATAGTTTCCTGTTTCATTGATGCGGGTAAACAGTAAGGAATTGCTAGTACCATCAGGGCCATCATCATTTTCTGCCACTGTTGCTCCATTGGGTGCTAAGAGTGTAATGATGGTGTCAAAACTCTCAGAAGCCAAGTCAATTACTAAATTATCACCCTTATTCAGCTTCACCATATAATCACGGCCAAACCCGCCCTGTCCTGTGGGAATATCTTTGGCTGAGAGTGTATCAGACAATTCCGTACTGAGAGTTAAAGGAATTGGGCTATACAATTTATTTTGAGCAAATCCTACCCTTGTATTGATGCCAATTAGCAACAAAGTGGCAGGAATAATCATTAGTTGTCTTAAACCCACCACAAAAGCTTTACTCATATGATTAAACAGCTTCCCACGAAAACAGGGTAATCGGTTAATTATAAATTTCTCAGATATAACTTGCCTATATAGTTCCAAAAAGCATAGACAAATATCTCATGCCATTTGTTTGCCGGGAATAATCCCGACAGGGCGAACTACAACGCCCCCTATCCCTAGACTAAATGCTGTCGGGACTACTTTACGTAAGATATTCAAACTACCATTGACATCAGCGTGAATCAGTTTACCATTACCTGCTTTATAAAGCTTAGTTCTGATTCTTCGACCACTAAATTTTACTTCTTTCGCGTCAGCTTTTCCATAGGTAGGAATAATATCTTGGTCTAAAAAAGAAGCCACACTGGTGTAAGACTCCTCAGAAACCAATACCTTTATCCCCACTAATTTCGCTTTATAAATCAACTGCTGTACAAATCGATTATGCGGAATACAAACAAAGTTTTGATTATTTCGTTTACCCAAATTAGCATTTTGCTTCCACAGGGGACTTTGACCAATTACTAAAGTCCCAAGCCCCTGCTTCATTAAAAGCTCAATAACTAAACGACTGGCTTTATGCAAATAATTATCAACTCTAAAATTACGTTTTTTAGTTAAACTTTGCAGTTGTTTAGATGTCTTTTGATGACTTGGTAGTAAAGATTGTAATTTAGCTTTTCTTTGATTGTAATAACGATTAATGGATTTGATAATTCTCCCCGAAACCAGAACTGGTAAAAACCCAGGCTGGTTAGATGTTAAGGTAGCTAGATTATCTATGCCTAAATCAATCGCTGCTATAGCATTAGAGTCTAAGTCATAATCTAATTCCTCTTTTTCATACACAGCTTCTAGCACATAATGGTCAATTTTTGGGACAATTCTCACCTGATTTAGATGTACACACTCTATTTTGGTTGGAATGTCAATTTGTGTTTTTGACAGATGAATTACACCAGCTTTCATTTTGGGTTTACTCACAGACTGGGCTGTGTAAACTAATAAATGTCTGCCTTTGTCTTTGTGTTTATATTTGGGTAATTTTGGTCTGCCTAAAAACTTGCTTTTATTTTCTGTATATACTTGAATTGCGGCAAAAAAACTTACCCAGTTGCGATGTAATCCTAATAATACTTGTTGGGCGACTTTGGCGGGTAAAGCTTGATATGGTTCTGTAGATTTTAATTCTTTAGCTAAACAATTGTAATCTAGATATTTTTGAGTCAGAATAAAACTTTGGCGGATGTGGAAGTTAGCATAATTGTAGAGGTTTTTAGCAGCAAAACATAACTGATCAATCTCTTGATAGTGGGGATGATTTCGTTGAATTATATGCCGTTCGACCAACTGCATAGACTAGCTGCAAAAAAATTAAATCCATGATTATATATACTAACATTTGTCGGTACTTGGCTCAATGAATTTATGTTAATTATCTGGCTTCAGATTTGCTCTATCCCCATCTATTAGCTGGTTTCACTGTGATGAATGATCATAGATGGAGATATTTGTCTATATATTCGGCGAAGTTTTACAATACTTTTAGTCTATTTATCTTTCACGGCAGTAGTAACAGCAACTAAACCTAAAACGGCAATCCCATCCTGATTAAGTATTTTTACGGCAGACCTAGCTGTAGCACCAGTGGTATAAATATCGTCAACTAACAACACTGGAACCTGGAGACGGCGACGGCGTAATTCTTCCCCAACAGCAAAGGCTTCAGCTAAGTTACTTTCTCGTTCAGATACTGATAAACCAAATTGTGCTTCAGTTTCTTGGACTCTTTTTAAACCATTTAGCTGCAATTTTAACCCAGTTGTCTGACAGAAACTTTGAGCTATGAGTCCAGCTTGGTTATAACCGCGTTTTTTTTGCTTTTTGGGATGGAGTGGGATGGGGATGACTAAAGGAGGCTGTTGTTTGCACTGGGACACATTGGATAACAACCATGCTTCTCCTAGCCATTGACCTAAAGGGCGGGCAATTTGGGGTTGATTTTCATATTTCATCACAGCGATCGCTCGTTTGACAATACCACCATAAATTCCCCAGCCAAATACAGGTATTGGTTGTTGCCACAAAGTCGTAGGATCTTGGTGCTGGCAATTTTTCAGTTGCTTAGTACAGTAAGGACAAAATTCCCCAGATGTCGGTCTTTGGCATAAAAGACAATTGGATTGGAGAAACAGGTTGAGAAAGTTGTTAAAACTGTGCTTCCAGGTTGGCATTTATACGGAGGGGAGTGTGGGGAGTGTGGGGGGTGTGTGGGGTGTGTGGGGTGTGGGGTGTGGGGAAAAATCCCCTTCAGCTTTTAATTATCGTGGAGCAATTTAACATATACGCGATCGCAGCGTGGGGTTTCTACTCCCGTTGCTGGTTGATAACCATTGCTTTCATACAACTTAACTGCTTCTACTAAAGCACTGGCGGTTTCAATCCAGATTTCCTCAAAACCACGGTTTGCGATCGCCAATTCTAACTGTTGTAACAAATATTTCCCCAGTCCTAAACCCCTGACACTCGATAAAAGATACATTTTGCGAATTTCTACAGCTTTTTTACCACGTTTGATCGGGTAGTATGCTCCCGTACCAACTAGCTGATTTTGGTGTTCGATTACCCAAAACTCACCGCCAGTTGCTAAATAAAATTCTTCTACTTGCAGCACATCTTTGTCTGCGCCCTTGGGTTCCCAACCCAGACCATATTCTGATAATACATAACTGATGACGGAAGCGGCTCTGGTGCGATCGCCTATCTCCCAGTTACGAATCAAAAAATCTTGATAATAGTTTTTCATCTACAAGTCTCCGGGAGTGTGGAAACCGTGTACCTAAAGGTCACGGAGGAAAAACGACACGCTGAATACATTCAGCATCACGTCACTTGCTTTATTACTATTTACGGGTTACGATTGCACATAAAATTTTTCTGGTTCTATATCCCAATGTACCCAGTCAATCAGTAAGTCGGCGCAAAAATTTAAATCTCTGTCAGGAAATATAAAGACAACGAATAACTTGACAATAGGGATTTTCATCTTTTTACAAAACTCAACATACATTTGTTTTATTGTACCAACTGACTTATTGATAATAAGTTATTACATCTAATTCAGTAGTTTTACTAAAAATGTAGCCAGATAAAAAAAGGTAAAATATGGCTAAGTGTCGTAACCGTGGCACTATTCACTTCCAAACAAAATTAAAATTTATGTATATTTAAATACTTTGGACAAAATAAGAGCGTTGATAATTTTTGGCAAAAACGGCAAAAACAAGCATACATAAGCGTTTCGAGAAAAAGGTTGTTTAGAATCTAAAACCCTTATCCTACCGTCAATACATTAAAAAACCCTTGTGGGAAACCTTCAAGGAATTTTTAGGACTGATTGTTTTTGCCAAGCCTAGCAAG
Organism: Nodularia spumigena CCY9414; assembly: GCF_000340565.2. Classification (NCBI taxonomy): domain Bacteria; kingdom Bacillati; phylum Cyanobacteriota; class Cyanophyceae; order Nostocales; family Nodulariaceae; genus Nodularia; species Nodularia spumigena. The sequence goes on along the minus strand of NZ_CP007203.1, from coordinate 3,901,564 downwards.
AAACGGGAGTTCATGGTTGAAGCATTATCATCTCACCCTCGTAATTTGGCTAAGGTATTGATATTTAATTGATACTTAATAAGTATAAACCCGACTTTATCAGGGTTCCTAAGAATGAACACAGTCCTTAACTGTGAGACTCCGGATATGTTTAGATCAGAGTTCCATGCTAAATTAATGCGTGTAAACTAAAACATTACATATACGCTAGTCCTACAAGCGAAAACCAAGCTGTTCAGGGATGCGTTACTAGTATCAATTAGTTTATTTTTGGGTCTTGGGAACCAGTACTCCTGCCCCTACAGAAAATATAAGACCAAAGAAGCTACAAAGCAAGTCAGGCATTTCTGTTGAATGGCAAAACCCACACTGTACCCCTATGGGAGTCATAGTGTAGTAGTTCACATAACTTCAAAAATTAACAAAATGAACAACAAAGAACAAACATCAACAAACCCACAACAGCTAAACTGCAACAAAATGCCACTATTTGAACCAGTCAACTTGGAACACCAAGATAGCGTAGTTGGTGGATTTTTATCTTCGTTGATTTTAAATGTGTTTCCTGATACATTGATTCCAGGAAGAGCAGAGGCAGTAGCGATCGCAAATGAAGCCGCAGAGACAGCCGCACAGGCAGCCGTAGAGGCAGAGTCCAGGGGATTTTCGATTCAGTTTCTTTTTAGTGTCTTAATCTAGAAATACGAAACAGCATAAGTTTTTGAACAGTTAACAGTTATCAGTCAAGAGAGATAATTGGGTTTAAGTCCTCACTGTATCGGCGTTAACTGATAACTGTTCACTCATAACGCAAAGCATTAGCGGTAAGCGTTGGGTTCTAAATCCCCCACCATACGCCTTGTTAACTGTTAACTGTTAACTGATTGCATAACTCCTAGTATAGGCGCTCTAGGCGCAAAAAAGAATCAAGCGTTTCATCTAAATACAAACTGCTGTAATTTGGGATATTAACCAGATAGCATTTAAATACGTCTAAACAGACTCTTCAGGATTAAAAGGTCATTAAGCATCAATGTCGCAATTTTATTTTGATACAGACAATAACGGTCATAAATCTTTTGAATTACCAGGCGCTAGACCGCACTACAACCCCGACCGCCCCGGACAAGTAGAGCATATTTTTCTCGATTTGTGCTTGGATATTCCTCACCAAAGTTACCACGGTACTTGCAACATTCGCCTGTTGCCGATCCGTAATGGTATTGACCGTTTGACTTTGGATGCTGTCAACTTAAATATCCAGTCTGTACAGGTAGATGAGATAGCCCAAGATTTTGACTATAACGGCGAACAGCTAACTATTCAACTTTCTCAACCAACGCAGATTGGTAAGCATTTATTGATTGCGATCGCCTACTCGGTAGAAAAACCCCAACGCGGTATATACTTCATTCAACCAGACCAATACTACCCCAACAAGCCCACCCAAGTCTGGACTCAAGGTGAAGACGAGGACTCTCGTTTCTGGTTTCCCTGCTTCGACTATCCCGGACAACTTTCAACTTCCGAAATTCGGGTGCGAGTTCCCAAAAACTTGGTAGCTATTTCCAACGGCGAACTCATAGACACCCAAAAAGATGGGGACGAAAAAATCTACCATTGGTCACAAAAACAGATTCATCCAACCTACTTAATGACTTTAGCCGTCGGTGATTTTGCCGAAATTCGTGACGAATGGCAAGGTAAACCCGTAACCTACTACGTAGAAAAAAGTAGAAAAGACGATGCTAAACGCAGCATGGGCAAAACTCCCCGCATGATGGAGTTTTTGAGCGAAAAGTATGGTTATGCTTATGCTTTTCCTAAATATGCCCAAGTTTGTGTGGATGATTTCATCTTTGGCGGAATGGAAAATACTTCCACAACCCTACTAACAGATAGATGTTTACTCGATGAACGCGCCGCCTTAGATAATCGTGGCACAGAAAGTTTAGTTGTTCACGAATTAGCACACCAGTGGTTTGGTGACTTACTCGTAATTAAACATTGGTCTCATGCTTGGATTAAGGAAGGTATGGCTTCCTATTCTGAAGTAATGTGGACAGAACATGAATATGGCGACCAAGAAGCCGCATATTATCGATTATCAGAAGCTAGAAGTTACTTAAGCGAAGATAGCAACCGCTACCGCCGCCCGATGGTAACTCATGTTTACCGCGAAGCCATAGAACTTTATGACCGCCATATCTACGAAAAAGGATCTTGTGTTTATCACATGATACGGGCGGAATTAGGAGAAGAATTATTTTGGCAAGCAATTCACACCTTTGTTCAAGATAATGCCCATAAAACTGTAGAAACAATAGATTTACTCCGCGCCATTGAAAAGGCTACTGGGCGTAATTTAACATTCCTCTTCGATCAATATGTTTATCGTGGTGGCCATCCTGATTTTAAAGTCGCTTATGCTTGGGATGGAGATGCCAATTTAGCCAAAGTGACAGTCACTCAAACCCAAGCCGACAAAAATGATAGTAAAGATTTGTTTGACCTGAAAATTCCCATTGGTTTTGGCTACACTCAACCGGGTAAACCTGCACAACTCAACACTTTCACTGTGCGGGTAAATGAACGGGAACAAAGCTTTTACTTCCCCTTAGCAGAAAAACCCCAATTTGTCAGCTTTGATGTGGGTAATCATTTCCTCAAAACTGTAACTTTGGAATATTCAGTACCAGAGTTGAAAGCACAGTTAGAATTTGACCCTAACCCCATTTCTCGCATCTATGCAGCCGAAGCTTTAGCAAAAAAAGGTGGATTAGAAGCTACCAATGCTTTGTCAGATGCACTCAAACATGATTCATTTTGGGGTGTGCAGGTGGAAGCTGCTAAACAACTCGCAGAAATTAAGTTAGATCAAGCCTTTGATGGGTTAGTTCCAGGATTACAAGACCAAAATGCTTTTGTGCGGCGTGCGGTGGTAGAAGCCTTGGCGACAATCAAAACCCATGACAGTTACAAGGCTGTGAAAAACTTGGTGAAAAATGGCGATCCTAGTTACTACGTGGAAGCATCCGCTAGTCGGGCTTTGGGGTCAATTGCATCTGTAAATTTGGCAGAAAAAGTTAAGGAAGAAAAGGTAATTAAGCTGCTGCAATCGGTTTTGGCAGAAAAAGCGGGTTGGAATGAAGTGGTGCGGAGTGGTGCAGTTGGTGGTTTAGCTGCACTGAAAACCTCGGAAGCTGCTTTAAATCTGCTGCTAGAATACACTAAACCTGGTGTACCACAACCGTTGCGTATAGCCACAATTCGGGCTTTAGGCAAGATTTCTGTGGGTCAAAGTCCGATGAATTTAGAACGGATTTTAGAAAAGTTAGCAGAACTAGCCAAAGAAACTTTCTTTTTAACCCAAGTAGCTGTAGTTACGGCCTTGGGACAAATGGAAACTCGCAAAGCTATGGGGATTTTGCGATCGCTAGCCGACCAAACAGCCGACGGGCGTGTGCGTCGCTATGCTGAAGAGGAAATTTCCAAGGTGCAAAAGAATGTGGGTACAGACAATGCACTGCGCCAAATGCGGGAGGAACTCGACCAACTCAAACAACAAAACCAAGAACTGAAAAGTCGCTTGGAAGGTTTGGAAGCAAAATCTAAATAGTCATTGGTCAATCAATTTTAGATTTTAGATTTTAGATTTTGGATTAGGACTTACGCAAAAACCCTCTCAAACCCTTATTCCTCCGTGTCCTCTGCGTCTGGTGTGGTATGCCTCCGGCACGCTCCGCGTTAAGCGTAATTTGTGCGTAAGTCCTATAGATTTTGGATTAGACTGCAATCTAAAATCGCAAATCCAAAATCCAAAATTCTTTACTCCCCACTCCCCAATCCCAACGGAATATTTGTACTTTTATAAAGTATAATTAAGGAAAAGATAAAAACATCTGGGCAGTACGGTAGGCTAAAACCGCCGAGAATATCACCCGGAAACAATTTAAATATCTAGTTTTTTTCCCAAAACTACCAAAACTCCAGACTTACAATTCATTTGTAAGTAAGGACATAAAAAACCAAAGTATATAATTCCCAGTTGAAGAGGTATGTAAAGGCGTGGCTCAGAATCAGCCTGGTCAGCTAAGACGCTACAATTCAGAGGCGATCGCTCGTCACTATCGTTACCGTCCCTGGCTTGCTTGGGGGCGAATGTTACAAGTTATCTGGTCTTTTGCTGTCTTTATTTTGAGTCTCAAGTGGGACGAATGGCAAGATAAAGTTGAGCAAAACAAAGGTAAACGCGCTACACAGTTACGAGAATTACTCACTAGACTTGGCCCGACATTTATTAAGGTAGGTCAAGCCCTATCCACTCGGCCAGACTTAGTACGCAAGGATTTCTTAGAGGAACTGATCAAGCTACAAGACCAGTTACCACCTTTTGATAATGCGATCGCTTATCAAATTATCGAAACCGAATTAGACAGACCCATCTCTGACGTTTACAGCGAATTATCAGCTAGTCCAGTGGCTGCTGCTAGTTTAGGGCAAGTTTATCGTGGTCGTCTACTAACTGGCGAAGAAGTGGCTGTGAAAGTGCAGCGCCCCAACTTACGCCCAGTCATCACACTCGACCTTTATTTGATGCGCTGGATGGCTGGGTGGTTAGCGCCTTGGCTACCCCTGAATCTCGGACACGATCTGACTTTAATTGTGGACGAGTTTGGCATCAAATTATTTGAAGAAATCGACTACATCAATGAAGGTCGTAACGCCGAAAAATTTGCCAACAATTTCCGCAACGATCCGCGAGTTAAAATTCCTGTAATTTACTGGAGTTATACCAACACCCATGTTTTAACACTGGAATGGATTAATGGCTTCAAACTCACCGATACTAGCAGAATCAAGGCAGCAGGTTTAGACCCAGAGGGTATTATTCAAATTGGCGTGACTTCCGGACTGCAACAGCTATTGGAACACGGTTTTTTCCATGCTGACCCCCATCCAGGAAATTTGTTTGCTATGCCTGATGGACGCATGGCTTACATTGATTTCGGCATGATGGATCAGCTAGAGGAACCCACCAAAGAAACTCTAGTAGATGCTCTAGTACATCTGGTAAACAAAGACTACGCCGATTTAGCCGCAGATTTTGTTGCATTAGGTTTTCTGACACCAGACACGAATATTTGCCCCATTATCCCGGCATTAGAATCAGTATTGGGAAATGCCATTGGCAAAAATGTCAAGGAATTTAACTTCAGAACCATAACTGATGAGTTCTCGGAACTGATGTATGAATATCCGTTTCGAGTTCCTGCCAAATTCGCCTTGATTATTCGTTCTTTGGTGACTCAAGAAGGTATTGCTCTGAGTCTCAACCCCAACTTCAAAATTGTGGAAGTGGGTTATCCCTACATAGCACGACGCTTACTAACTGGGGAATCTCCAGAATTAAGGCGGCGACTACTAAACGTCTTATTTAAAGATGGTAAATTCCAGTGGCAACGCTTAGAGAATTTGATCGAAATCGCTCGTACTGACGGCAGCTTTGATGTATTACCTACAGCACAAATGGGATTACAATATCTCATGTCTGAGGAAGGTAAATTTCTCCGCCGACAGCTAGTGCTAGCACTCACCGAAGATGACCGCCTCCATACCGCAGAAGTTCAACGCCTGTGGGATTTGGTTAAAGATGACATTCAACCCAATCGTTTGTTAGACGTAGCCATCGGTATGTTGACAGAATTATCGAGAGAAAGCGTAGCTGCTATTATTCCCAAATCTGCTTTCTTCGCTGCTTTTAGTAGTGTTCAACCAAACAGTAAAAAATAAAAATCCCCAAATTTTTACTGCATAATTTTCTCGTATAAATCCGGAGTTTTCATGTACTATTACCCTGAACAACCGCCCTATTTTCTGTTAACTATTGGTTTTTTTATCGCATTGACTTCTGGGCTGGCATTATCTGGCACACTCAAAGTAATAGTACAGCAATGGCCAAAAGATAGTGGAGAAGATACTAAATCTCCTTCTCCTTCCTCATTAAAACAATTATTTGTACCATTTTTGGGAATTACTGGCGGTGTTTCTCTATTTCTCTCATCAGGTTTAGAGATATTTGGCTTTCCCTCCCTTTTAGCTTTGGGTGTGGGTTTACCAGTCAGTCTGCTCACTTGTTTACTGGTTTGGCTACAATTGGGAAGTCTGCTAACTTTTGCCAAACGCCAAGGAATGCAAGCTCTAGATTTAGATTCTTGAGCTTATAAGTATTGATAATTACAAAGCTATTTTTACAGCATTTTTCGGTGAATTAGACCACTGTTTAAGCTAAAAATATCTTTAAGTGCTGAATAATTGCCACTCAGCACTTTTTTTGTGATTAATTAAATTTAGTTTTAGTTATAGTAAAATTTAGCATTTTTTAAAGCCATAATTCTCGCTAAATTTAAGCGGTAGTGATAGCCAATTCTGCGTTGCAGTTTTTCCCATGAACTTTTTTGCTTGTTACTATAGGAAGCATCTGTATGATGAATGACATCTTTAATTTCTTGCCAATTATCTTGGGAAATCGTCCAGCCTACCTTAGTCGCAGCTATTCCCATTGCATTACCTGCACCAGCATGAATCCCTCTTAATTCCAAATACCTACCAATCATTGCCCAGTATTTTAAGTAATCTACTTCCCTGCCATTGTCTCTAGTAATAATAAATAAAGATTCTCCTATATAAGTAACAGTTTGTAAATCTATATTTAAATGTGAAGCTACCTTTTGCAGAGGCTGCAATCTTTCAGGATTATACTTGGTAACGTGTTCTACCAAGTTTTCATAGTGTCCGGCTGTAATGCCTGGTTTCCAGTGTAAATTATCTGGTAAAGTAGCTAATATTCTGGTGTCTGCATCAATATGAATTGCCGTGGAAAATTTTGATAAAGCTGTTTCCATGAGAATACTTTTGTCATGATAACAATGCAGAATCCCGTGTTGGCGATGTTGAAATGCTAAAACATTAGCATTGTCTTGAAAACATCTTGGTTCGTCTGTTAATACTAACAATTTAGTGCCAGGAGCATATTTTTCTAAATCACTCGCCAATTGTTGCGCTAAAAGACGATATTTATCTCTTAAGGCTAATGTACAAAAGCAGAAATCTTTGTGTTCGTAACTCATAAACTGCTGAATAATTAATTGTATTTAATCTTGATTCCCGTAGAGACAAAACCAGAATTCAAATTGGACTGGAGGAATAATCACATTTTAGCAATACATATTATGTTCATGAAAATATATAGACAAAATGCCAGATTAAATTTGTCATAAATAATACGAGGGTGTAATTTTCAATATTGTGTATACAATCATCAATTAATTTAACTTTTAGGGTAGCATTATTTATCATTTCTTTATAATCAGATGTTTATCCACAATCAAGGTATCCTGGAATATTATCTGTCTGCTGTCTGAGTTATGAGATACTAGAGTTCTGATACAAGTAATTTATTAGCTCAACAGTTCGAGCGTTGGGAAGTTGGGAGGGGTTGCAGAGTGGCTGATGATATAAGTACAGTAAGCCCAGAACAAATTGATGTGCAGGACTTTTCTTGGCCTTTCTGGTTGATACTGCCACTCTACCCTTATGGCAAGCGGCGGACAATCCGTAAAGAAGTAGTTAAAGACACAATCTGGACTTTTGACCAAATGCAGGGGATTTTCTACGTTGTTGTGCCGATTCGCATGACTGTAGTTAAGCTAGATCAAGGTGGTCTTTTGGTATATGCTCCCGTTGCGCCTACCCCAGAATGTGTCAGACTCGTGCAAGAGTTGGTGGCAGAACACGGCGATGTTAAGTATATTATTTTGCCCACTGTCTCCGGGCTAGAACATAAAGTATTTGTGGGACCCTTTGCGAGATACTTTCCCAGCGCACAGGTTTTTGTCACTCCTCATCAATGGAGTTTTCCGTTAAATCTACCCATCAGTTGGTTGGGTTTACCTGCTAAACGGACTCATATATTACCGGAAGATAGTAGCAAATCCCCATTTGCTGAGGAATTTGACTACGCGATTCTCGGTCCTATTGAGTTGGGGCCGGGAAGGTTTGCGGAAGTGGCTTTTTTTCACAAGCGATCGCATACTCTATTAGTAACAGATTCAGTGGTATCTGTATCCGCAGATCCGCCAGCGATCGTGCAATTAGATGCATATCCCTTGCTATTCCATGCCAAAGACAGGGCATCTGATATGATTGCAGACAATCAAGCAAATCGCCGTAAAGGATGGCAACGGGTTTCGTTATTTGCTTTGTATTTTCGTCCCAGTGTCTTAGAAGTGGTCAAATGGGGTAAAGTTTTGCGTGAGGCGATTAAAGCCCCCAATCGCTCACCAAAAGCCTATTTTGGTTTATTTCCCTTTAAATGGCATTCAGATTGGCAGCGCTCATTCGATATACTCAGAGGTGAGGGTCGTTTGTTTGTTGCACCCATTTTGCAGACACTCATTCTCAACCGCGCACCGAGAGAAACCATTGACTGGGCGCAGAAGGTGGCGAGTTGGGATTTTCAGTGGATTATTCCTTGTCATTTCGACTCACCAATTAAAGCAAAGCCGGAGCAGTTTCGTCAAGCATTCTCTTTCTTAGAACAGCATCCGATTTCTCATACGGGTTTACCAGAGGAGGATTTTCAACTACTTAAAGAAATTGATCAAGGTTTAAATAAATTTGGTATTGTACCACCACCAAGGGAGAAAGTGTAGGACGAAACTGAGTTAAAGAAAGCCGCTAAAAGTAGTGATTGCTGCTGAACATTTGAGAAGAATTAAGCTAGAAATTGAATATACAGCATATCTCATCTGAGTAGGTCAAGACCCGCAAAATCCCCAAAAAACCGCTAAACTCATGATTAATTACAGCGCATTGCGGGTTTATGAGGTACACGAAGAAATTATGATCCACAGATGTAGACGCGTTAGCGGCTTGCCGTAGGCTACACAGATGAACACAGATAAATCTGTACTTCATCTCAATGAAAACTGCTGTAGAATCTTCGGTGGTGAAAAAGGAAAAGATTCCATAAATTAGATAATTATTACCCAATTTTGCATTATGGCAGTTTTCACTCTTTGTCAGGTACACCGATAACTGGCGTGGGGTAGCCAAAGGATTAATTAACTACAGATATACACAGACAGGACTTACGCACAAAGAAGGGAAAAACGAACCACAGAGGACGCAGAGTACACAGAGTCATGAGAGGTTGGGAGGTTTTTTGCGTAAGTCCTAACAGATAAATCCTTACCTCAGCAGATGAGGAAACGCCATCACTAAATTAACTTTTGAGTAAAACTTAGTTTGATTATGCCCCGTTCTAAAATTTTCACTACATCTTTTGACTTTCAAGAAGTTTACCCCTGTCCCGTTTGTCGCGTAGGGAAAATTTCTCATATGCCAATGATGGAAACTATGGCTTGTGACTTTTGCCATGAGATTTTTACCGTTAATCTAGAACAACAACAAATCAAGATGCCTTCTCGCCAACCTCCCCTGATTTGGCGCTGGAATGGCTTTAACTGGACAGAAGCCCAGTTGGAGGGGGTGGAATTAGGTTGGGGTTATGGGCTAGCCGCAATTGCTTTTGTGGTGCTGCCCACAAGTTTAGTTGGTCTAGTCGCTTACTATTTTCCCCCAATATCTGATGATCCCATTACTTGGCTACCATATATCTGGTCAATACTAACTTTTTTGTCACATTTATCTATTATTCTGTGGATTTTAGTTGAGATTTATCAGATTCCAGTTGTCGCTTATTTGAGAGCTATGAATCGCTGGAGAAATGGGATGATGGGGCGATAGTATGGCAAAAGTCAAAAGCGCAAAAATCCGAATTTGATGAAGTAGGAAAATGGGTATAAGGCTGATGACAAACTATGACATCGATACAAAACTACACATTTCACCTGGCGATCGCCGTAGAGTTTCGGTGTATACAAAGAAGATAGAGGATTTTGGAATTTCCCACAAAAAGGTTATTTATGAACTGAGTTAGCTAAGACACCCTTGTATAATATTTAAATATCAGTCTGGAATTGAGAGCAGATAGAGAACAGCTCGAATTGAATTTATGCCTGTGGACAAGAACCCGCCCACGGGCTTCGTCAAAACAGGAATTAGAACCGATTCCAGTCTTATGAGTAGATTTGAGGAGGTTTAATCTAGCGGCTGCATCACTCATACTTAATTTGATTGTTGACAAAAATATCATAATGAGCGAGATGGAGCAGTATTATCGAGTATTAGAAATAGAACCTGGAGCGACACTTGAGGAAGTAAACCAGGCTTATAAAGACTTGGTTTTTATTTGGCATCCAGATCGCATTCCTCAAGAAAATCACCGATTACAGAAGAAAGCTCAAGACAAGCTAAAAGCCATTAATGAAGCTCGTGATCAATTGCGATCTTTGCATGGTAAACATAAAAATATTCATCGTTCTCCAACATCTCAACCAAAAAAACCACCTCAAAGTACCTACAAACCACCTAAAACTAACCCTGATTTGAGTGGTAAAGATTTCAGTGGCTCTAACTTAAGTAACAAAGATTTATCTGGCAGAAACTTGAGTTACGCTGATTTGAGTGGCGCGGATCTGAGTGATACTTTTATGCACAAAGTTATTCTCCGAGGTGCAAATTTATCTGAAGCCAATTTGTTTCGAGCTAACTTACTTTTAGCCGATATGAGAGAAGCTAACTTGCGCTCTAGTTACTTGATTGGTGCGGATCTCAGTGGAGCCGACTTGCGCGGAGCCGACTTGACAGGAGCGCGGATTCGTTCAGGCGATCGCCTGATGGTAAAATTGATTGGTGCTAACTTAGCTGGGGCAATCATGCCTGATGGTGTCATCCATAGTTAACATAATTACACAAAGGAACTATTGTTAACGTAAAGATCAGTTTTATTTATGAACATTGCCATTATTGGTTGTGGTTACGTTGGCTGTGCAGTGGCTGAATTTTGGCAGCAAAAAATGACTTTGATGATTACAGCTACCACAACTAACCCTGAGCGTATCCCGACTTTACAAAGTTTAGCCCAAAAAGTTGTAGTCACCCAAGGGAACGACCGAGAACAACTAAAATCTGTATTGCAAAATCAAGATATTGTGCTGTTGAGTATTGGCGCAAAAGGGGCAAATGTATATGAAGAAACTTATCTAAATACTGCCAAAACTCTAGTTGAAATTTTACCAGATATTCCTAGTATTAAGCAACTGATATATACTGGGAGTTATTCAGTTTATGGCGACCAGAACGGTGCTTGGGTAGATGAACAAACCCTAGCGAAACCAAGCCATGATAATGGCAAAATTCTCAAAGCAACTGAAGATGTCTTACTAGCAGCATCTAGTGACAAGCTCCGCGTTTGTATCTTAAGGTTGGGAGGTATTTATGGCCCTAATCGGGAACTGATGAAAATATTTAGTAGAGTTCCTGGTACAACTCGTCCCGGTAATGGTGAAGAGGCTGCTAATTGGATTCACTTGGATGATATTGTTGGGGCTATAGAATTTGTGCGTCAACATCATTTACAAGGTATTTATAATCTGGTAGATGATGCTTATCTTACTACTCGCCAATTGCTTGATAGCTTGTTGGAAAAACATGATTTACCCAAAGTAAAATGGGATAATACTCTTAAAAATAACCGTTCATATAATACTAGAGTATCTAATCAAAAAATCAAAGAGGCTGGATATAAATTAATTCATCCAAAAATAATTTTTTAAGAGTTTTAATATAGCCTTATTCACGAGAGAAAGGTATAGAAAAGAATGAAATAACCACAGATGGACACAGATAAACACAGATAAACTATTTAAATCGGGAATTTTTATATGGTCAACTCGCTGAATATCAGAATATCTTCTACCCAGTTTTACACCTGGAGAAATTATCGTTGCGCCTACGAATTACATCAACCAGCTAATTTTAGCAGTGAGGGTTTACCTTTACTTTTAATTCATCCAATTGGTGTGGGGTTATCGCGGCAGTTTTGGCAAAGATTTCGCAGCCAATGGTATAGAAAAGGTCATAAAAATTCTATTTACAATCCTGATTTACTCGGATGTGGTGAAAGTGATATGCCCCATGTGGCTTATACTCCTAAAGATTGGGCAGAGCAACTAAATTACTTTTTACAAAAAGTAGTAAAAAAACCTGTGGTAATTGTAGTGCAAGGTGCTTTATTACCAGTTGCTATAGAGTTAGTTCAAAAACAATCAAATTTAATTGCTGGACTGATTTTAGCTGGGCCGCCAGCGTGGCCAGTGATTACAAGAAACTCATCAGAATTGCAGCAAAAGATTGCTTGGAATATATTTGATTCGCCTGTTGGTAATGCTTTTTATCGCTATGCGCGGACAGAAAAGTTTTTGCGTTCTTTCTCAATTCGGCAACTTTTTGGTTCAGAAAAGGGTGTAGATAAAGAGTGGTTAAATATGTTGGTTAAGGGGGCGGAAAATCCTGAAAGTCGCCATGCAGTATTTTCGTTTTTGGCTGGGTTTTGGCGACAGGATTATAGTGGTTATCTTGCTTGTATCAATCAACCAACATTGGTAGTTGTGGGAGAAACCGCATCGAGTATTAGCAAAGAAGGTAAACAAGAAACACCAGATGAACGCTTGGCTGATTATCTCGGCTGTTTACCTCAAGGTAGTGGAACTAAATTACCGGGACGCAACGTTTTACCCTATGAATCAACAGTGGAATTTGTAGAAGCGATCGCACCATTTATTGCCAGCTTAAAAATTGTAACCTAATTCTAAAACAAAACAGCGAAAAGCCAAACACGACTCTTATAGCTACCGCCAAGGAAGTTAGGACATAAACTGAACATAAAAGTTAGACACCGAAAGGCTTTTACCCCACTCCCAACTCCCAACTCCCAACTCCCCACTCCCTACTCCTAATTTATAGCTACAATCGAGATGTTTACTTATTTGTGCTGAAGTTGTGGCTACCATATCTTGTCCCAATTGCCATCAACTCATTGATAATCAGGCGATTACTTGCTCCTATTGTCGTACAACTCTCAAAGCTTACGGTCATCCAGGAATTCCACTCCACCGGGCGACAGGGGAAGAGTATCTGTGCGACAGTTGCACATACCAGGCCGATAACACTTGTAACTTTCCTCAACGCCCCTATGCTAAAGCCTGTACCCTGTACGACAACCTAGAAGAGAGCAAGTTAAGATTACAAGATCAACGTCAAGCAAGCACCTTGGGTGCAACTGTGAAAAAATGGACTCAACGCCATCAGTCTTTGCTGCTGCTACTAGGTTTAGGATTCATCTGTTTGCTCATAGCTTTATCCATTGGTTAATCAGGTTAGACAGTAGGAATTGTCATAGTTTCAGCCGTAGAATCAACTAATATTTTTGGCTGTTCTTCAAATATAGTTAAGTCGAACCAAAAAGTAGTACCGACACCCACTTCACTCACCAGATGCATTTGACTACGATGCCTTTCCATAATATTTCTGACAATTGATAAACCCAAGCCAGTACCTTCTAGGGTGTGAACTCGGTTTTCCACACGGAAAAAACGGTCAAAAATTGCTTGTTGGTCTTCTGGAGCAATACCAATACCAGTATCGGAGATTTCCACCCGCACATGAGCCTGCTGATTGTGTGAATTAGGCTTGGTATCCAATTGGTAGGCGCGAATGGCTACTTGACCACCCGAATGAGAGAATTTGAGAGAATTACCCACCAAATTAGCTAATACTTGTAACAATAAATCATAATTACCCAAGACTAAAGGCAAATCCAGGGGTACTTCCTGAATGAGTGTAATGCCTTTGTCCCTAGCATTGAGTTGGTAAGTACGCAGAGTTTGCTCAATAGCTTGGGCTAAATCCACCCCACCAAAGTTGTAGCTGCGTCCAGATTCCAGCTTGGACAAATCCAAAACATCGTTAACTAAACGGGTAAGTCTGTCGGTTTCATTATTGACAGTTTGCAGAAAATCTTGCCGTTGTTCTAGACTCAAGTCTTCGCCATACTCATGCAAAGTTTCAATAAAGGATTTGATATTAAATAGCGGCGTGCGTAATTCGTGAGAAACATTACTTATAAATTGGCTTTTTGCCTCATTCAGTTCTACCTCACGGGTAATATCTTGAACAGTGATGGCAATACCTTTGATGCTCTCCCGTTGGAGATTGAGTACAGTAGTCAAGAGAATGCGGACAGTACGCTTGGTGGGTTCGTTCAAATGAATGCGGAACTCGGCACTTTCACATTCACCTGCGGCCATTTCATACAAAGGATGGGTAATTTCCATCTGCACTGCTGAAGGCAAATGATGTAAAACATTGCTACCTTCAACTTGTATCCCTTCCCACCCAAAAATTCGCCGCGCTGTGGGGTTAACTAAAATCACCTGCATACTGTTATCAATTAACACAGCACCATCGGCAATTGTAGAAACCAGTGTTTCCAATTTGGCTTTTTCTGCGGTTAATTCTTCAATATTTTGTTCTTCATAACGCTCTAGACGCTCTGCCATTTCGTTAAAACTGAGAATTACCTCTCCCAGTTCGCCACCTAGAGGTAAGTCAATGCGCTGCTTGAAATTACCCGCCGCAATTTGTTTTACCCCTACTAGCAGTTCTTTAATCGGCTTAGTAATAGTCAAAGCGTTAATGACTCCTGCCAAAATCACCATCACCCAAATTGTGATAAAAACGGCAATAGTCACATCACGGGTAAAATTAGTGGAAATAACTGCGGTTTGATTCGGGTTGATACCAATCGCCAATACACCCTGGTATTTTTGATCGACAATCAGGGGGATAAATACATCGGTGACTACGCCATCTGGGGTCATGTGTTGCCGCACCATCGGCTTTTCCCGGTCATTGGTGTAATCTTCTGGCAGTTGTATGCGTCGTTCAATGGTCAGGGAGTTTTCTACCTCTGGTTCCCAAAAAGGAATGCCGAAAAATATTTTGCCAGTTTGATCAGCGTACAGCATATAACGCACACTAGAGGTGCTGCTGTAGAAGCGTTGGGAAAATTGGGCAACTTCAGTCAGATTGTGGTCAGCTATGAGGGGAGCAACGTTAGCAGCAAGTAGTAGTCCTAGGTCACTACCAAAGCGGGTATCATTCATCCGAGCATCTTGCTGAATTGTATTCACAGCCCAGAAGGTCAGACCACTCATGACCAACGACACTACTAAAGTGGCGACAGCCAAAAGTTTTGTCTGGAGGGTGAATTCAGTCCACCAGTTAGCAATTGCTTCTCGGATTGTTTTTAAAGGAGCCAGCATTTTCAACAAAGTTGTTAGTAATTTCGCTTATTCAACCCAACAACTAAAAAATTAACAGTTAATTTGATAAATATGTTAATTGAAAGGTGAAGGTACGGATGAGATGGCAACTTTCAAGGGTAGGTTGTACTTAATTGCGGCAGATAAGGTCAATGATCTATGTCTACTACACCTTAATCATACTGTGGTCTTCGTTGTGAGGTGAGATGCGCCACGCCTTAGACATCGCGTAGCGCGCAAACCAGCAATAATTTCTACTTCAGGACTCGATGACCGATATCTTTTCGGTAATATATCCCTTCAAATTCCAGGGATTTGATCCCAGTGTATGCCTGAGCGATCGCCTGCGGAAAATCTTTGCCGATAGCAGTCACATTTAACACTCGTCCCCCATCTGTGGCTATTTGTTGTTGCTGGTTTAATTTCGTACCTGCGTGAAATACAGTTACACCTGCGGCCTCCGCCTCTGGAATACCAGTAATAACTTTGCCTTTTTCGTATGCCCCCGGATAACCACCGGAAGCGGCGACAACAGTGGCAGCAGCGCCCTGTTTCCAAGCTATGGGGGGCATTTCGCCTAAACGCTGCTGGACACAGGCTAAAATCAATTCTTCTAGGGGTGTGTCTAACAGTGGCAAAATTACCTGAGTTTCCGGATCACCGAAGCGACAGTTAAATTCTAAAACCTTCAAGTCGCCATCGGGGGCAATCATTAATCCAGCATACAGCACGCCTCGGTAGTCGATGCCTCTGGATCTTAAACAGGCGATCGCTCTTTCCAAGACTTCGGTTTGAACGCGTGACATTAACTCTGGTGTAGCAATCGGTGCGGGGGCGTAAGCTCCCATTCCACCAGTATTTTCCCCTGTATCACCGTCCCCAATCCGCTTATGATCTTGCGCTGGTAGCAAAGGGCGAATAGTTAACCCATCAGTCAAGGCTAAAACTGATACCTCTTCCCCCATCAAACATTCTTCAACAACAACAAAATTGCCCGCACTACCGAACTGTCCTTGAAAAATCGCATCAATGGCACTTTCAGCCTGTTCTAAAGTTCCAGCAACTATCACACCCTTACCTGCTGCCAAACCGTCGGCTTTGACTACTATGGGTATTCCCTGTGCTTTTACATAGGATTTAGCTGCTGCTGCCTCAGTAAATACCGCAGCTTTGGCTGTAGGAATCCACGCTTCTTGCATTAAAGCCTTTGCCCAAGCCTTACTCGCTTCAATTTGCGCTCCAGCTTTCCCAGGCCCAAATACCATCAGTCCTTGACTTTGGAGGTAATCTGTGATACCCATTGCCAGGGGTACTTCTGGCCCTACTACCACCAAAGAAATGCCATTTTCCAGAGCGTATCGGCTCATCCCCTCAAAATCATCGACAGCCAAAGGCAAATTCTGGCAACGTTCCAGACTTGCAGTACCGCCATTTCCTGGTACACAGACAACTTGCTCAACTTGCTGAGATTTTAACAGTTTCCAGGCTAGAGCGTGTTCGCGCCCCCCATTACCGACAACTAAAACTTTCACTAATTTCCTCGTGCGTTCCTTGTGAAACGAGAACACCCTAGTACAGTACGGCGTAAATAGGACAACCATTTAAAATCAATCAAAAGCCTATAAAGTCAGACTTTTGACTTTTGACTTTTGACTTTTGACTTCCGCCTTGCGGTACTAGCGGCTCTCGCGGATCAATTTTTTCATCAATTATGATGCTAATGCAAGACCCTGAACATCTGCCTTGCTAATGGCATTAAAAATTATACTAATTGAACTTGTATATTTAAAGAATAATCGCGCTACTTTTAACCAGGACTTACGCAAGAACTCTCGGAAACCTTCTTAACTTTGTGTCCTTCGTGTCCTTCGTGGTTCGTTTTTCCATAATTCAGTTTAAGTACTATTAACAACAATCAACTTCTGGGTATTTGCCAAACTATGAATACAGGATAACAGTATTGATATTGATCATTAATTTTTCAATTTTAAAACATCCTCTAAAAAACTTGCTCACGGATGAACTATAGTAACTATACAGCAACTTTCGTGGAAATAAAGTATAGATTTATCTGTGTTTATCTGTGTTTATCTGTGGTTAATTATCTTTTAATAGACTACATCTACTAGCAAAGTGCTGTAAGTATCAACCCATCAAGAAAAAGATTAAAAACACATCAATAGATTCAGATAGAAAATATGGCTAAAACTATTGTTACTGGAGCAGCAGGCTTTATTGGTTCCCATCTTGTGGAAGCATTACTGCAACAAGGAAAAGAAGTGATTGGGATTGATCAATTCAACGATTACTACGATCCTATATTAAAGCACAAAAGTATTGCTCATTTACAGAATGCACCTAATTTTACTTTAATTGCCGGAGATATTCAGTTTTTAGATTGGCAGACACTGCTGCAAGATGTTGAGGTAGTTTACCATCAGGCGGCACAAGCTGGGGTCAGAGCAAGTTGGGGTGAAGGGTTCCGAAATTATACAGAACGCAATATTAGTGCCACACAAATTTTGCTAGAAGCTGCCAAAGATGCTCAAGATCTGAAAAGATTAGTATTTGCCTCTACATCAAGTGTATATGGCGATGCCGAAACATTACCGACCCATGAAAAAATTCCGCCGCAACCGGTTTCGCCCTATGGTATTACCAAGCTAGCAGCTGAACGTTTGTGTAGACTATATCACAAAAACTTTGGTGTACCGATGGTGGCATTACGCTATTTTACAGTTTATGGTCCCAGACAGCGCCCAGATATGGCATTCCATAAATTTTTCAAAGCTATATTGCAGGATGAAGCAATTCCCATTTACGGTGATGGACAGCAAACGCGAGACTTTACCTTTGTGAGTGATGTCATAGCTGCCAATTTAGCAGCCGCCACTGTACCCCAAGCCGTGGGTGAAATATTTAATATTGGCGGTGGTAGCAGGGTAGTTTTAGCAGAAGTTTTGGAAACTATGGCAGAAATAGTTGGTAAACCCATTCAAAAAAATTACATCGAAAAGGCGATGGGAGACGCGCGCCATACTGCTGCTGATGTCTCGAAAGCCCGGCAAATTTTAGGATATCAGCCCCAAGTTTCTTTGAGGGAGGGTTTGACGCAGGAATGGCAATGGGTGAAGGCGTTGTATGCTTGATAAGGGACTGACAAATAAAAAAATCCGAGATCACCTAACCCAATAACCTCTCAAACCCTCATAACTCTGTGTTCTCTGTGTCCTCTGCTGTTTTATACTCTGGTAGTCTCAACAGAGGATCTACTTGAGCAATATACAGCAGTGACAATCCCATTGGTGTCACATACCACAAAGCATCTGTGAGGCTGATGCTATCAAACCAGCGAAATAATGCCCAATCAATTATTGCCACACTGATGTATGTAAAACGAATGTTGTTACCCATTTTGGACAGGAAGATATAAAACCCAGCTGCTATGAGTAAGGCAATGGGGGAAACTTGCAGTCTGGTTTCCCATATAATTATTAGGGGTACGATGTATGCGGCTTGTTGCCAAGGTCTTTTCGACCAACCCCAATTTTCCCAAGGTAAGATGTATAAAAAATAGGCAATTACGCAGGCGATCGCACTATTCCAAGGCACTAAGGGACCACCTAACCACTGTCCTACGGCTGTTTCCCGCCAATACACTCGCATAGCAGCTATCTCTAAGAATCCGAGGTAAACCCACAATTCTCCGATGGTGATGATACCAAAGATGCGGGGAGTTTGCGGGGTTCCCTTTCCTTGAAATATGGCATATCTAATTAAAAATACCCCAGTGGCTAATCCCACCAAACGGTTAATGTCAATGGGAAGGGGAATGGCCGCCATTAATAAGCCGCTACTCCAAAACCAATGCAGATGGGCGATTCTTTTCAGTTCTGGGGGAGTGAGACGTAAATAGCTGACAATCCAAGGTGTGAGGATGCGATAAGCATACATGATGCTAGTCCCCAGGGCTGACATGGCAATTAAACCATCACCTAATGCGCCTCCGGTGGTTTGGGACATTTGATAAAACAGCAGTTCATAGGCGGAAATTGATACGCCAATGATGCCTAAATACAATAGAGGTTTGAAAGATGTATTTCTTCGCCCCACACCAATGAGAATTAAAGCTACACCTAAAGTAAATAAACCAGTCCAAGCGCTAAAGGTATCTAAACGCAGCAGGACACTAAATGCACCATAGATTAATGGTAAAATATGCAAGCTAGTGGGAATTCTGGCTAATTGGTGTTTGCGTCGCCACCACTCTCCTAAAAGTTGGGCGATTAAGCCCAAGGCGATGTTAGCAACTGCAATTTTGATCGTGGAACGTTCTCCAAAGGCTAATCCCTCAGCAATTAACAATTCTACACACCAACCGATGCCATAAAATGCCCAATTTGTGGGATACTGCCAACTTCGATAGACAATTGCCCCTAATGTGATAGTTGTGGCTGTTAAAAATAATATTCCTGGGGTAAATAACCCAAAATATACTAACGCCGAGTGCAGTGTCATTGTAGCTAATTCAATGCTACATAATGCGATCGCCCAGCCATCACAAGCTACTGCATATATAGTGGCTAATTCGTTACCCCGGCGGCTGAGAACTGTTCTGGCTAACCATAAACTGAGGATGGCGATCGCACCGACAACAAACCACCCAGTTATACTAAGTTCAGGTATACTCTTCCATAGCAACGCCCCGGTTAAACTCAAGCCAAAACCAACTGTAATTCCCGCATTGGCTTGGTGTCTTAAATAGCGCGTATTTGCAAACATGACAGCCGTAGCCACACCCAGACTAATTAATCTGATTCCAGGCAGTGGTAAAGTTAATAACTGAGTCATGCACACAGCTAGAACACTTAAGAAAGTATTTGTAGTGCGGCGTTGTGCAGTGGTGCGACTGGCTAAACCTGTGAGAGTTAAAGGCGTAATTAGCCAAATAATCCCCCAATGATTGAGAATACCGTCGTTATACCAAGAGACTTGGTTATTCATCCACAGGAGATTAAAACTCACAATAGCCAGCCCTAAACCGATGTACCAGGAGCTACTTTGCCATAATCCATTTCCCAGACTAAATACCCATTCTGCCACCATCAGAGCGAGTAAAATACTTGCCCAGATGTGTAAATCTAGATTTGGTAATAGCCAATTAATTGTAGAAGCAAGTGTCAGCACCCCCGTGATGTGAGTCAGATATACCAAGGGAATGGGGACAGGGGAACGGCGTTTGGTGACTACTGCGAGAGTGATGGTAGAAAAGAGTAAATTGAGCGATAGCGAAGCGCTGCTGCCAGCAGTTCGCAATGTGGGATTTACAGTGGCAATTGTGGTTAAAAAAGCACCAAATACGAGCGTGAGCAGTTCACCAAATTTCGCTAATTCCGGCTTTTGGGCGCGATTTAGCTTCTCAGTGATTACCACCATGAATATTAAATAAGGGAATAAAGCGACACTCAAGAATGCCCAGGGTTCATTTTGAGAATTAGTGAGTTGAATTGCAAGAGCGATCGCACTTTGTTGTAAATCTAAAGGTACTAACCGCCAACCCAGCCAAACTGCTTGTAAACCAATGGCAAAAAATATGGCTAAGTCCTTCTTAAAACTATATCTTTGTAAGCGATTACCCACATACCACAAAGCCAATCCACTCACGGCTATTGCTTGTGCTGGTTGATTGAACACCGTTACTAGCCAACCAAGGAATAATAAAATGCTTCCCAGGATTTGCCAAGGGGATGAAGAATCTCTGTGTTGGGCTAACCAAGTTGCTAACCAGCCACAAATCCCAATGGCTAACCCTAATTGAGTGATATCTATCCCATGTACAAATATGGCTCGAATTAATAGCACTACTAACGCATAAATAATGACAGCAGCGAATAAGTTTATACCTAAGTTATTCGGCTGTTCACTGGGATTTTCTGAGGTAATGGGGGGCTGCTGTGGGTAGCGATTGTGATAAATAGTAATGATAGTTGTACCTACCATTGCCAGGTAAATGGCAATTACGGGAAAGTTGGGGATTTGCCAACCCCAATGTAAATAAATTAACCCCAGAATATTAAATAGAGGTAATTTCCCTGTGGGTAAGTTGCTAAAAACAGCGCGATTTTTGCAGAGTGCAATGGTAATAAATGTTAGGGTAGGACAGGCGATCGCCACTGTCAACCAGTCCAAAGGATTTTGCCATAACTTAAAGCTATCCATTGCCCAAAAGTTCACCGGGATTAATAAAAGGGTGACAATTAGCAACGTCTGAGCTGTTAACCTGAGATTATCTTGTCTCCCAGCCCAAAAGCTAAACCCCCAAAAACTTAAGGTATAAAGGAATAAAACGCCATATTGTCCCGAAGCCGGAAATCTCTCCCACTGACTAGCAGCGAGTAAGCCAGAGGAAAGCACAACCAGAAATAAACCTAAAAACAATAGCCAACGCACACTCAATTCAGCCCCCAGAGACTGCAAAATTGAGCTGAGGAAGTTGGGTTCTGGTGGTTGTTTGGGCGTTTGTCTGCGGCTACTAGATGCTAAAGCTTCTACAGGCAAAGCTTTTACAGGATCAGAAACAGTGACGGTTTCAGGTCGATTTAGGGGTTCTAATACCACCGAACAAACAAGAAACTGTCGGGATAGTTGCCTAACTTGGATATCGGAAATTAAACCCAAGCGCAACCATACATCCAATCCTTCTAGTAATTGCGGGTGGGAAGATGGTAGGCTGAGTTCAATTTTTAAATGTTGGTCTGGAGATGGCATAAGCCGTAATCATATCGGTAGACACTTATATCATTATTCGTCAACAGTGAATTTATGCGATCGCTATGCCACTTATTTTTATTGACTACGCAGGAAAAATTGGGAACTTGATCCTCTTTTTTCTAGTCCCCGATCACACATAGTAAAGTTTTATCAATAAACTTTTCAAAATTGTAAATATTTTGATATGTAGAATTATAAATATAAACTTAGTTAAGAAGTTCCGAGAGATTAGTCTTCGATGGTTGCATATTCTGACTATCCCATTAGGAGTACCCAAAACTGGACAGAAGAAGGAAGCAATAGGAATGGCAGTGGGACATAATTCAACCAACAGATATAAAATTCTTACTTAAGGAAAAGATGAGGAAGAAATTATGAATGGTCGAAGAAACCGCCGCCGACATCATCAAATATCCAGATTAAATCATAGAAACAAAAGTGGTTTGTGTGGTGTAGCGATCGCCACTAGCAACACTAGCCCAATTTCTGCTGATTATCTTATTAATCAGTTAGATGAAAAAACCCAACAGGCAATGATTGATGCCATTAACGATGAATATTATGCCCGTGCTTTTTATACATCAGTAATCAACAAATTTGGAGAAGTGCGTCCTTTTAGCAACATTGTTCATGCTGAAGATAGACACGTTTCTTTGTGGAATTCCCTATTTACTAAATACGGAATCCCGATTCCTGCTGATACTTTTATGGGAAATATCCCAGCGCCCGATACTCTCCAAGCTGCCTGTCAAACAGGGGTAGAATCCGAAATAGCTAATGTCCAAATGTATAACCGCTTTTTAGAATTTGTGCAGGAAACAGATTTACGAGAGGCGTTTTTCCAACTTCGCCATGTTTCTCAAAATAACCATCTTCCTGCTTTTCAACGTTGTGCGGGTAATTAGCTATCAAGATTCAGAACTACTGAGGGCTTTTTGCTGTTGATACATCTTTTTAAATAAACCTTGTTGCACCTTATGATCTACAATTGGTGCAGGATAGCCAATACTTTGAAGTTCCAAAGGGGGAATTTTACCAGTTACTAAATATTCTGTATCTACAGACCGTAATTCTGATACCCATTGGCGAATATATTCTCCTTCCCCATCAAATTTTTGTGCTTGACTAGCAGGGTTAAAAATCCTTAATGGCTTCGGGTCCATACCACTAGAAGTACTCCATTGCCAACCGCCATTATTAGCAGATAAATCACCATCAATCAACTTCTGCATAAAGTATTTTTCTCCCAATTGGGGATTTATCATTAAATCTTTAGTTAAAAAACTAGCCACAATCATCCGACAACGGTTGTGCATCCAACCCATTTCATTTAATTGGCGCATTGCCGCATCTACAATGGGATAGCCAGTTCTCCCTTCGCACCAAGCCTGAAAATATTCATCGTTATTTTGCCAAGGAAAGTTTTTGAACGTGTCACGGTAAGCACCCTCAGCCAATTCTGGAAAATTATACATGGCGTGTTGATAAAACTCCCGCCAGGCTAATTCCTGTTGCCATGTACGTATACTAGCTGCTGTTTCTTCGCTGCGGCTAAATTCTTGCGCCTCTAAAGTGGCTTCCCACACCTGACGAATGCCAATCACACCAAATTTCAAAGCTGCACTCAATCTTGATGTACCATCAACACCAGGAAGGTTACGCTGTTCTTGGTATTCAGTGATTGCACTGTCAGTAAATTCCTGTAATCTTTCTTGGGCTGCGGCTTCTCCAGGGGAAATACTTAATTCTCCATCCCAGATAAATCCTAAATCTCTAGCTGTGGGTAATGGAATAACCCCCGCTTGTTTAGCAATTTCCTGTTCAGCCTCCGTTAAACCTGCGGCATTTTGCAGTGTTTCTACTGATTTGGCTTTGGGTTTGCTACTCCAGTTTTTCCAGAAAGGACTGTAAACAGTGTAAGGACTTTTCGTACCTGTACGAATCTCGTCTGGTGCGTGGAGAATCTGATCCCAATTTTCGTGCAGAAATTCAATGCTGTTTGATTTTAGGATATCAATTATTGTGCGATCGCGTGTTTGAGAATAGGGTTCTACATCCCAGTTCCAAAATACAGCTTTGGCATTTAACGCTTTTGCTAAAGCTGGTATAACTTCTACAGGATTGCCATGTAGGATTAACAATTGGCTACCAACTTGTGCATATCGCTGTTGTAGTGCTTGTAAACAGCCCATCATGTAGGTGACTCTCGCCGGGGCGACATCATCCCGTGACAGAATTTGAGGATCAAGGCAAAACACGCCCACAACTTTGGCACTGCGCTCTCTAGCCGCCACTAATCCTGTATTATCAGAAATACGTAAATCACGACGATGCCAAAACAAAATTAAGTCAGACATACCACACCCATCTTAGTTCGCTTGTACTAGCTTAGACCCTTATGGTATTTTTGAGCATCATTCTGATGATCAAAAATGTAGAGACGAATCATAAATAATGTAGAGACTTTGCATGGAATGTCTCTACAAGGGTTTTGGAAAAAGCATCTTTAAATTCGCTCAATGTCTAGTACAATTTCATCAAAGCATAATCTCCGGTATCTCTATCGGGATTGTGTCTTATTGAGTTAAAGTTAAATATACTCTTTTTAATTCCAAGTAGCTAATTAGTATTTTTGCCATGCCCATCCTATTACTAGACAACGGCACAATCAAGCGCGATTTAGATGAAATAGTGGGAGAAATCGCGCCTCTTGGCATCCATTTGAAACATTATGACCCAGGAACATCACTACTTTTCCCCCATCTTCTAGAACAAGACGTTTTAATTGACTCAGACAAACAACAGATAATAGAACTACATCATGGAGTTTTTGAATTTATCCAGCAAGAAAACGGCTATCTGTGGTCTGATTTGCTAAATTTGCATCCAGGTTCGCCCAATATCCAACATTTGATTGCTACTTACAGCCGTTACCATCATCATACTGCGCCTGAAGCTCTCTACATATTGGCAGGAGAAATGATTTTTGGTTTTGTCAAACCCAATGGTAAACAGGTACAGCTGTTAATTCAGTCCCAAGACTATATCCACATTCCCGCAGGTGTGGAACATTGGTGTAGTCCTACGGCATTGTTGCATTGTAAAGCGGTACGCTATTTTACAACTGTGGAAGGATGGGTTCCTAATTATACAGGGACTCAGTTGAGTGATTATCTCAATAAGCCGTATTAAAACTGTGATGGGAAAGCGATCGCCCGCAGGAGGTTCAAACCCCCGTCTGGTAGCGAAAGTCCCCACTCTCAATGTACTCATAGGGTGGGGATGCATGGTGATTGGAGTGTGGGATTGAACAATAAAGTGCAAAAATTCTGGTTTAGCAAATAAATAAAAGTCCAAAATTGTTTGTAAGTGCTGATATCACATCTGAGTCAGCACACAGGAAGTATTTAGGTAAAATTTTAGGTTTGCTTAAGCGAACTACTATCGTAATTATATTGGTACTGCTATATTAAATCTAGAACCCTGTTTTAGACATTTTTAGCTTTGTATAGGCATTACCTAGACTAGCGATTATGCACATTGAGAAATGGTAATTGTTGGAGTGAAGGAGTAACCAGTGGAAAAGTTTGATGTTTTTCTTTGTCACAATACTAACGATAAGCCTGCGGTTATCCAAGTGGCCGAACAGCTAAAGCAATGCGGAATTGTACCCTGGTTGGATATTTGGCATTTACGCCCTGGTTTTCCTTGGCAACGTATACTAGAACAGCAGATAGACCAGATTGGAGCAGCAGCAGTTTTTGTGGGGGGATCAGGAATTGGCCCTTGGCAGAGTCAAGAAATCGATGCGTTTCTACGAGAATTTGTGGGGCGGAAATGTCGGGTTATTCCGGTACTTTTACCGGATGCTCCAACAGAACCAAAATTGCCTCCATTTCTCCAGGGTTTAACGTGGGTTGATTTCCGTTTAGTGTATCCTGAACCGATGGGACAGTTGACGTGGGGTATAACTGGACAGAAGCCACAGGGAAACTTACAGGTGAATGATAAAAAGCCAGAAGCAGTAACGACAGAGAAATTTCTTGAAAATACAAAATCTCTGCCTAAACCTATTAGATGGAATGATCAAAAAAGACAAGAATTACTTAAGATTGTCCATAAAGTATTTGAAGAGGAAGAATTAAAGACTATATGTTTGAATAATCAAGAATTATTACATGGAAATCCTTATAGTAAAATTCAAGGAAATACAGTTAGTAGTAGATTAAATTATTTAGTTGATTATTTAATTAGAAAAAATTCGATTCAATCTTTTCTAGAAATACTTAGTAAAGAAAGCGAATATTTTGCTTCTTTATTAGAGGATGTTTGAAAAGTCTAATTTATTACAGCCCTGGCGACTAGAAGTCGCGGCTATACAAACCAAACCCGCCTGCGCGGGTTAAAAACCTGAATTTTTCATTAGTCCACGCAGGTGGACTTTGCTTGTGTAGTAGCGAATTATATTCGCCCAAAACTTTTAAAACATCCTCTTAGAATTTTTACACGGATAAGTAATTTTTCAGGAAAGCTCATAAGTTTACCATTGATTTTTACCAAATATGGAACTCAGCGATAACCAAAGAAAAGAATTAATTAAGATTGTTCATAAAGTATTTGAAGAAGAAGAATTAAAAACTATATGTTTGAATAATCAACAAATATTACATGGAAATCCTTATAGTAAAATTCAAGGAAATACAATTAGTAACAGATTGAATTATTTAGTTGATTATTTAATTAGAAAAAAGCTAGTAGATGATTTTTTAGCATTATGTCTTAAAGATTCAGTTAATCAAAAAACTGAACTAAAGAACTTTTACTCACAAAGATTAAAAGCAAAAGAAGTATTTAATAAGTATAATTTTCAAACTTTAATTAATATTTTGCAAAAAGTTAATGAAGATAAGTCTGTAATTAATTCTTATAATAATTATTTAGAGAACAATGATATCCCAAAAGGAAAAATAAACTCATTTGACATATCACAAGCAATTGATGATTTATTGATGTTGATGTGTTCCAAATCTGACGGAGACAACCATATTTCTGATAATCCACATGATTCTTGTTATTTACTAGATTTCGTAGAAAAGTTTTTGTGTGAAATTGTATATATTCAAAATATTACAGAGGATTTGCAAGAGTGGATTAAAAGAAATTTTCCAGAAGTGGCATTTCGTAATAAGATCCAAATTCAAAATTTAAATAATATTAATATTGTTGATTATCTTTTTTTTTGTCATAGAACCAAAGATTGAAAACAATAAAGAGTTTTTTATCAAAGCTGAATTTGCACAATATGCAAATAATAGGGCTGAAGAAGAAATTACAAAATTTCCTATTGAGTTAAACACAGAAGAAAAACGGGAAAGTTTTACAGAAAAGCAAATCATTGATTTTGTATATCAAAGCATTCAAGCAATGACAGAAAAGCTTACACTGAAAGGAATTACATCAGATAGCTTACCAATTATAGAATTATTTGTACCTGTCAGTCTTCTAGGCACAGCATTTGATATTAAAAAAATTCCTGGAGACATTGACCCTAAGAAAAAAAAGCCCATTGGTCAGTTATACCCATTGATTGTACGCTCTTATGATAGATTTTCCAAAAATGAACATCATAGATTAAACAAGGTGTGGCGAGATCAATGGAAATTGTTACAAGTGTTTATTAATGAAGCTAATAATACTCAAGAATTTATAAACAAGCTTAAGGGTAATAATTTTTGTGTTTCTAATCTAATTGATGACCCTTTCCCGACTTCAAAATCAAGGTGTGAAGCAATTTTTGACCACATTTTGACTAAAGGTTTTCCTTTGTGCTTATGGACTAGATACACAGAAAATAATCAAATTGGTAATATTGACGAATGTTTGGAATTGATCTTAAACATAGAGCGTAATACTTCTCTTGATTTTTGTAAATTATATAAAATTCTGAAAAATATTTATGAAATTCGCAATAACGAAAAATATACCAAAGAAAAAGACGATTTTGGTTATAAACTAGGAGTATTGTTTGACCATGATAAAATACCAACAAAATCTAGTCAACTAATTTCACCTAATACGGCAATGAAGGTTTAGAAATCTATAGTGTAGTATTAAATGATATATGAATATAAGGAGGAAACAATGGCTAAAAGTAAAACAAAAAATGATTCAGCAAACCACAAAGATTGGTATTTATTTTATGGCGATGGCAAAACCCATGTTAAAAAGATTGATGAACTTCCACCATCACCGCCTTGGCGAAAATTTTTAGATATTAAAAAAGACCCAAAACAATTCGCAGAAATTACACAACAATGGGATGCAATTCAAGCATTAGCAAAATCTGATGAAAATAAACGAGGTCGAGAAAAGGGTGAAAAATTTCGTGTTTCTAGTCAAGCAACAAAAGCAGATGATGACGAGCAAACAAATAATACTAACATAACAGTATTAGATGCGGTAAATGCGGCGCTATATTTGCGACGACCTCTTTTGGTTACAGGAAATCCCGGATCTGGAAAAACATCTTTAGCTTATGCGATCGCGCATGAATTACAATTAGGTTCTGTATTAACTTGGGCAATTACTTCTCGTTCTACACTACAGGATGGATTGTATGATTATGATGCGATCGCACGACTCCAAGATTATCAGCTAAATAAAGATAACCCAGAACAAAAACAATCTTTTGATATTGGACAATATATCACATTGGGGCCAGTTGGTACAGCGTTTTTGCCATCTCTTCATCCTAGAGTATTATTAATTGATGAAATTGATAAAAGTGATATCAATTTACCTAACGATTTATTACATCTATTTGAAGAAGGTAAATTTTCTATACATGAATTAGTTCGTTGGGCAGATACTTCTAAAAATCAAGAATCTAAAACTGTAAAAGTTCGTACAGAGGATTCAAATATTAAAGCTGCAATTAAAGCAGGTAGAGTACATTGTTCAGAATTTCCCATTATTATTATGACCAGTAATGGTGAACGAGATTTTCCTCCTGCATTTGTACGTCGGTGTCTGCGGGTAAAAATGCCAGATCCTGATCAACAATCTTTAACAAACATCATTAAATCTCATTTTACTGATAGTAGTTTTACTCAGACTGAACAAAAAACTATTGAACTCATACACACTTTTTTAGGGAAAGAAGAACAAGAACGAGCAACGGATCAGTTATTAAATGCCGTTTATATGAGAAATAATCTTAGTTCGGAAGCTTTTACCCCGGACTTACAAGATTTATTGTTTAAAAGTTTATCTGCAACTGATGAACATTAAAATTTGAAAAGTATTTTAGTTTGAGGAAATTGGTATTGGAGTCATCAAAAAACCATGAGTGAGAAATTTGACCAGTTAATTAGAGTATTACAAAAAGAATTAAAGCTAACTGGTACAGAAATTGCAGAAATTCTCTGGTTAGCACAACAAACTTCTTCTAATTTTTCTGGACAAAAAACACAAGATTCATCTCATGACCCAGAAACAAGAGTTAAAGATATAACAAGAGTTAAAGATATAACAGAAGATATAACAGAAGATATAACTAATAAACTATCTGATAGTACACTAACTAATTCATTAGTATCAACTGCTGTAGTTACTCCTCAAACCTCAAAGACATTTTCTGGTAGCAGTTTATCGATAAAGCTTCCTGACCGTTCCTCTCTTCCTTATCCCCTAAAAATTGCCAAAGCATTACGTCCTTTAATTCAATATATTGCCTTTGGTAAAGCAGTTTTGTTAGATGAAAATGCCACAGTTGAACTGATTGCTGAATTAAATGGAGTCTGTATTCCTGTTCTGAAACCGCGACTAGAATTAAGATTTGATTTAACAGTAGTAATCGATAAAAGTGATTCTATGATTTTTTGGCAAAGCATAACCAAAGAATTAGAACAAATTTTAAAACATTATGGTATTTTTCGCAATATTCAAACTTTTGGTATGGTGGAAAATGAGCAAGGAGATATTTGTTTAAAACAAGAAACAAGTAAAAAAAATTATTCCCCCCAGAAATTGATTGATCCTAGTGGTCGTCGTTTAATTTTAGTAGTTAGTGATTGTGTTAGTCAAATTTGGCGCAATGGCAAAGCTTTTGATTTATTAAAAATTTGGGGTAAACATAATGTTGTAGCTATTGTGCAAATGTTACCGGAAAAAATGTGGTTACGAACTGGCTTGAGTTTAGGCACAATGGTACAGTTGGATAGTTTAATTCCCGCAGTATCAAATCGTAACTTATTCATTAGAGAAATTTTAATTTGGGATTATATTGATAAAAATTCTATCAAAGTTCCCGTTTTTAGCCTGACACAAGATTCTATAGAAACTTGGAGTCAAATGGTAACAGGAAAAGGAAATATGGGTGCAGGTGGCTTCGCATTTTCTTCTCTTCAAGAGCAAGAAAAAGAAATTGATGAGCAATCACAATTAACTGCTGAAGAAAGAATATATAATTTTCGTGTGAGTTCCTCCCCAGCAGCCAGAAAATTAGCCAGTTTATTAGCGTCTGCGCCTGTAATTAATTTGCCTGTAGTGCGTTTAATCCAAAATTTAATTAATAAAAATAAAAATTCAGAACTTCCACAAATTCATGTCATAGCTGAAGTATTTTTAGGTGGTATTTTAAAACCTACTGAAGAAATTACACCAGATACTGAACCAGATTATGTTCAATATCATTTTATTGATGAAAAAATTAGGGACAGTTTACTTCCAGACAGTTCCAGAGTCAAGTCACGGGAAATAATTGAAATTATTTCTGAATATTTTGCTAAACAACTGGGAAAAAATCTTAAAGAATTTTATGCGTTGTTGAAAAAGCCAGATGAGTTAGAAAAATTAAAAACCGAGAAGAATGTTACAGATTTTGATGTCAAACATTTTGCCACTATCACTACCAAAGTTTTAAAACGTTTAGGAGGAGATTATGCTCGATTTGCTGAAGAAATTGAACAATCTCAAAATCCACAACGAAAAGATACCGAACCTAGCATTTTTCAAGTATTTGCTGGAGAATACACTTGTTCAGTTAAATGGGGTGGAGAAACAGGTACTTGGCGTAAAGAATCAGAACCAGAACATTTATTGATTTCTCCACAAGGTGAAGTGCAGTTTCGTTCTCGTTTTGGTTTGGCGGTAATTCAAAATTTAACGGTAGATGAGCAAAGGTTATCTTGGAATTTTGGTGATAATCAAACTGCTGCTAGTATCACCTTTAAAGTAAATAGCGAAGATAGCTACTTTTGGGAAGATAATCAGACAGGAAAGTTATTTCAAGGATGGTTGAATTATCCCAATGAAGGCAGAATAGATTTTCGAGGTAGGTTGGTAATTAGTGAACCCTTGCCCGGTTTCCCTCCAATTCAAGAGTTAACCTTTGAAGCCGTAACCATTTCTGTTGAGGATGATGATCTAAATTACAACTTGCAATCTTTTGATTTTGAAGTTGCGCTCATCACAGTAAACGAATCTAATATAACTAATCCTATAGAAGTTGCTGATAATTTAGTATTTTCTCAAACAGAAAAACACTTGACTGAAGTAGAACAGCTAATTATACAAGAAACGATATCAAATAAAACTTATGAGCAAATCGCAGCATCATCAAATTACTCTACACAAGAACTAAGGGATGTTGCAGGTAAATTATGGAAAATTTTATCAACAGCTTTGGGTGCAAAAGTTAATAAAACCAATTTCAAGAATGTTATTCAACGGCAAGCAAATAATTATCGCATAGAGATTCTTCGTAGTCGTAAAACAGCCAATTGTTTTATTGAAGATGTAAATGGTGTTCAACTAGAAATGGTGTCTATCCCTGAAGGCAATTTTAAGATGGGGTCGCTAGAAGATGAACCGGAGCGTTTCAGTGATGAAAGTCCTCAACACCCAGTAACTGTTCCAGCCTTCTTTATGGGCAAATACACAGTAACACAAGCACAGTGGAAAGCTGTGGTATCTCTGCCGCAAGTTAACCGAGAACTAAAGCCTGACCCATCACGATTTAAGGGCGCAAATAGACCTGTAGAACGAGTCTCTTGGTATGATGCAGTTGAGTTTTGTCAGCGTCTGACTGCTCATACAAAAAGGGAGTACCGCCTACCTAGTGAAGCAGAATGGGAATATGCCTGTCGTGCTGGAACTACTACCCCATTCCATTTTGGTGAGACAATTACATCAGAATTGGCTAACTATGATGCTAACTCCATTTATGGCAGGGGTGTAAAAGGAACCTATAGAGAGCAAACTACACCTGTGGGCAGCTTTAACGCAGCTAACAACTTTGGACTATACGATATGCACGGAAATGTATGGGAATGGTGTCTTGACGATTGGCATGATAATTATGAAGGAGCGCCAATAGATGGTATTGCTTGGTTTAATGATAATGATAATCTTTCTCAGAAGCAAGGAAGAGCCGTACTGCGGGGCGGTTCCTGGGTCGACCTTCCTAGGGACTGCCGTTCTGCGTCTCGCGACGATTATCCTAGGGCGGAGCGCGACTTCGGCAACGATCTTGGTTTTCGTGTTGTGTGTGCTGTCGGGAGGATTCTTCAGTAGCCCTTTATACTTTTCCTCTTTTGCCCTCTACCCTTCTTCTCTTTATCCTTTTTTTGTCGCCTCTGGCGACTCGAATTTTTTGATAAAAACATTAAGATTAATTAAATCAAATGAAAGAATTATCTGTCATCCAAAAAACTTATGATTGTATAAAATGGTACGCACCAATTATTGAAAGATTGCCTAAAATTCATAAATTCACATTAGGCGATAGAATGATCAATCAATTTTATGAATTATTTGAGGGGTTAATTAAAGCCAAATATGCCAAAAATAAATTGTCTCAACTCGAAGCGCTCAATACTCAACTAGATATTTTACGTTATCAAACACGAATGCTGCTCGACTTTAACAAAATGTCAGTTGAGCGATATGAATATGCTATAAAATTATTAGACGAAATCGGTTTTGAACTAGGCGGATGGATTAAAAACCAAAAAGGCAGGGAAAAATAAATTTATTTAATTCTAAATGTAATGAAACGGTACGGCAACCTTTATCCAGAAATTATCAAATTTGAAAACATCCTTTTAGCATCACGTCAAGCACAAAAAGGCAAGAGATTTCGAGATAATGTTTTAGAATTTAATTATAATTTAGAAACAGAATTAATTAGATTACAGAAGGAATTAACAGATAAAACTTATCAGCCAGGAGCATATCGAACTTTTCACCTTATAGATCCCAAAAGTCGCCTCATTTCAGCCGCACCTTATCGGGATAGAGTTGTTCACCACGCACTCTGTAATATAATCGTCCCAATTTTTGAGAAAACTTTCATAGGTGATTCTTATGCTAACAGACTTGGTTTTGGCACGCATCGAGCGTTAAGAAAATTTACCCATTTTGCTAGAAATAGCCGCTATGTGCTTCAGTGCGATATCAGAAAGTATTTTCCCAGCATTGACCATATTGTTCTCAAAGAATTAATCCGCCGCAAAATTAAATGCCCCGATACATTGTGGCTAATTGATACTATTATCGACAATAGCAACGAACAAGAAACGGTAATTGATTATTTTCCTGGAGATGATTTACTTTCTCCTGTAATTCAAAGAAAAGGTTTACCAATTGGGAATTTAACAAGTCAATTTTTTAGCAATATTTATTTAAATGGCTTTGACCATTTTGTAAAAGAACAGCTAAAGATATCCAAATATGTCCGCTACGTCGATGACTTTGCCTTATTTAGTGATGAAAGACAATTGTTAGCTGATGCCAGATTAGCTATCGAAGAATATTTAACTACATTAAGGCTGAAAATTCATCCAATTAAAAGCCAATTATTTGAAACGCAAATTGGGGCAACTTTTTTGGGCTTTAGAGTATTTGCTGACAGAATTAGGGTACGAAATAGCAATTTACATCACGCTAGACGAAGACTCAAGGGATTGCAAACAGATTATACTCAAGGTAGAATTGAGCAAGAAAAAGTAAATCAATCAATTCAAAGTTGGTTTGCTCATTTAGAACATGGCGATACTTGGCAATTACGCCAACAGATATTTACTTCCCTCGCTTGGTCGAGGAAGTAGAGAAGGGGTAGGCGAACCCGACTGCGGGGCGGTTCCTGGATCAACAATCCTAAAAACTGCCGTTCTGCGTCTCGCAACAATAATCATAGGGCGGAGCAAGTCCTAAGTTGACAATTTCATAGACAAAACTATACTTATATTGACAAAAATCAATATATATTTTAGGAAAAAATCAACTACTTGATATATAATACGGTGATATCAAGTATTGAATTGAGACTATTGCCGACGCGAAAACCAAGCAATGATGGTGGTAGTCTTTTTCAGAAACTTAATTGGAACACAATCGCGTCTGGCTAAGGCGTGAAAGTCTACTGAGGGATAACTGCTCCCATGCTCCCGTTGAAGTAGAAAGTAAAGTCTAGTTTTGTCTAGGTTTTATATAGCAGCGCGACAACATCAACAACAATATTGGTTTTCGTGTTGTGTGTGCTGTCGGGAGGTCTCTTCACCGCGAGAGTTGGCAGGTGGGAATCTGTCGAGAGTGCAACCGAAGAGTCCAGCCTACACCTGTGATGTCGGTGACGATATCCGAAAATAAAACTGAGTTGGGCAGGTTGGTAGGTGCAAACCGAACACTTGCTCAACTCTAAAAATTGAATTCAGGCTATGTTGTAACGCTCTGCATGAGTTGATTAGCGTGGGATGCGATCGCCTGCCAATTTCCTTCTCTAACAAGCCTTTCAGGAAATAATTGACCACTCAAACCCACAGCGATCGCACCAGCTTGGATAAATTCTGGAGCATTTTCTAAAGTCACTCCCCCAGTGGGAATTAAGGGGATTTCACCCAGTGGCCCTTGTAAACTTTTAATATAATTAACTCCTCCCACAGCTTGCACAGGAAACACCTTCACACAGCTTGCACCCTGATTCCAAGCATTCACAATTTCTGTGGGAGTCATAGCACCGGGAATAATTGGCACATCTTGTTTGACTGCGGCTTGAATCATGGCAGAATCAACGTGGGGTGAGAAGAGAAATTGCGCCCCAGATGCGATCGCCTCTTGCAATTGTCCGACATTAAACAGCGTCCCCGTGCCAATAAGACAATTTGGTAACTCCGCCCGTAATAGACTAATTAATTCCCCAGGGCGATCGCTATTCCAGGTAATTTCAATCAGCCGCATTCCTCCATCAGCCGCAGCCATAGCCATATTTTGAGCTAACCGCATATCTGAAGCGCGAATAACTGCGATCGCACGGTGTTTTTGCAGATTTGATAACCAAACTTGATCAGACATTGAATAAAAATGTGAGTTCGACGGAACCTAACCCCAACCCCTTCCCTACAAGGGAAGGGGCAAAAAATCCATAACATACTATTAAATAAATAATAGGCTTTTTCAGCCTCTCTCCTCGCAGGGCTACGGTGTTGTACATACAAGTCTTATCAAGTTGCCTAACAGCGTTTCGATCCCCCCTAACCCCCCTTGAGAAGGGGGGAAATAGAATCAAAGTCCCCCTTTTTCTACGCCGAAGGCGCATCCCCGAAGGGGTTTAGGGGGATTTAGGGGGATCAGATCACTTGTGTGTACACCGTAGTTCCTTGCAGGGGAGAGGAATGGAAGGTGCAAGATATGTGTTTTGACTCTTCCTAGAGGGAGATCCATACATTTAGTATCATGCGACCTTAGCCAGATGGAATCAGAGATTGAGATTTTTAAGCTGAATGTAGTAAGAACCGAAATTAACAGGTGTAAAAACCGTATCGAACTTAACTTGCGCGGTGATACGGAATTTAAAACCCGTGCGGGTATTTCTCAATCATTAATTCATTATGGTAGACGCAACTATCACCAGCATAGTCGATGCGGTGCGTGGGTATGCCCACCGATTAACAGGCGCAGATCAAGACTACGACCCATTAATGAATTTAATCGGCAATGCGCGTTTTGTCTTGATTGGCGAAGCTTCCCACGGGACTCATGAATTTTACGAACAACGGGCGGAAATTACCAAGCGACTAATTCAAGAAAAGGGGTTTACAGCCGTAGCGGTGGAAGCGGATTGGCCTGATGCTTACCGAGTCAATCGTTACGTGCAGGGTGTCGATGATGACCCCACACCAGCCGAAGCACTCTTAAGTTTTCAACGCTTCCCTTTATGGATGTGGCGAAATACAGATGTGCTAAATTTTGTCGGCTGGTTACGAGAATACAATGATCGTTTACCCAGAAAGGCCATTAAAACGGGTTTTTATGGGTTAGACCTTTATAGTATGTATGCTTCCATAGAAGCAGTTCTCGGCTACCTGAATCAAGTTGACCCCGAAGCCGCACAACGCGCGCGCGATCGCTATTCATGTTTAGAGCATTTTGGCGAAGATGCTCAACAATATGGGTATGCTACCAGTTTTGGCATTGCTAAATCTTGTGAGGAACAAGTAATTAATCAGCTGCAAGAATTGCAACGTCGGACTGCGGAATATATCCAAAAAGATGGGCGCGTTAAAACTGATGAGTTCTTTTATGCCGAACAAAATGCGCGACTAGTCAAAAATGCCGAGCATTACTACCGCTCAATGTTTCAAGGGCGAGTGTCTTCTTGGAATATACGCGATCGCCACATGGCGGAAACCTTAGACCAGCTGATGGAACATTTGGATCAACAACATCCCCAAGCCAAAGTTGTGGTTTGGGAACACAACTCCCATTTAGGTGACGCACGCGCCACTGATATGGGGTCAATGGGTGAGGTGAATGTTGGTCAATTGGTCAAAGAACGCTATGGCGATGAGGCTGTAAATATCGGCTTTACCACCTATACGGGTACTGTCACCGCAGTTTCTAACTGGGGAGAAGCGGCTCAACTCAAACAGGTTCGCTCTGCCTTACCTGGAAGTTATGAAGCCCTATTCCATGAAACTGAAATACCCCAATTTTACCTCAACCTCCGGGATGAGAATCAAGCAATTGTGGGTCTACGACAACCCCGGCTAGAAAGAGCGATCGGTGTGATTTACCAACCGGAAACTGAGCGTGTGAGTCACTACTTCCATGCTTGTCTCCCCGAACAATTTGATGCGGTGATTTCTATTGATGATACCAAGGGAGTCCAACCTCTAGACCGTGTTCCCACCTGGGAAATGCGGGACGCACCAGAGACTTTTCCCTTTGGTGTTTAGACAAACTATTGATAACTTCAACGCCAGTTACAAACTCCAGCTATGACAAATCTTGACCCCATGAGAATGGGAACGCGCTTGGCCAGGAATTGGTGGACAGTTGCATTACGAGGTGCGATCGCCATCATCTTTGGTTTAGCAGCCCTCTTTTGGCCAGATATTACCCTAACAGCTTTGATATTTATCTTTGCTGCCTTTGTCTTAGTCAGTGGAGTATTATTAGCGATCGCAGCCTTCCGAGATGGTCTAACTCATACCCACGGTTGGCTAATGTTGCTCGAAGGTGCAATTGGTATTGCTGTGGGCATCATGGCTTTTATCTGGCCAGGGATTACAGCATTAGTCTTGCTTTATCTGATTGCAGCTTGGGCGATCGTCACTGGCGTTTTAGAAATCATCGCAGCCATTCAGGTACGAAAAGAAATTCAGAATGAGTGGCTACTAGCCATAGCCGGGATCGCGTCGGTATTGTTCGGCGTTTTGTTGCTCGTCTGGCCTCTTGCTGGAGCATTAGCAATCCTGTGGATTATTGGTGCTTACGCCATTATTTTCGGTATCTTACTCCTGATTCTGGCTTTTCGCCTCCGTAGTTGGGGAACTGAACGCAGAATTTTTTAAACACCTAAAAGAATTAATTGGAGATAAAAATCATGGTATTAAGTCGCTGGGAACCTTTTAGAGAAATAGAAACCATGCAACGGCAGATGAGTCGTCTACTAGATCAAATAGCACCCTCAACTGATACAGGCGAAATCATCAGCGATAGACTCACATTTATACCTCCCGCAGAACTGGAAGAAACCTCTGATGATATCAAACTGTGGATGGAAATTCCTGGTATTGACCCTCAAAACTTAGATGTCAAAGTTGCCGCAGATACAGTTTCCGTCACTGGTGAACGTAAATCTGAAATCAAAGACGAAGAAAGAAGAGGTATGCGGCGTTCAGAATTTCGTTATGGCAGATTTCAAAGAGTAATACCTCTACCATCTCGAATCCAAAACGATAAAGTAAACGCTGACTTTAAGAATGGTGTTTTGTGTCTCACCATGCCAAAAGCCGAAGAAGAAAAAACCAGAGTTGTGACAGTTCAATTACCAGGACAAAGCCAACAAGGGCAAATTTCCGGAGGTCAAAAACAGAAATAAAACCATTGTGGGGTGGGCTACTGGTCCCCCCATAACAGCAAAAAATTGTAGGTTGGGTTGACGTAAGGAAACCCAACATCATAGGTAGCTACTTGTAATACACTGTTTTAGGCTTGTCAATTGTAAAATAGAAAGATCCCCGACTTCTTCAAGAAGTCGGGGATCTGAGTCTTAGCTGAAAATCAGGAAACTGTACCAAATCCGCCGCCACCAGGGGTTTCAATCACAAAAACATCCCCTGGCTGCATTTCTACTGTGGCGGTACTGTTTAAATTTTCTTGGGTTCCATCTTGACGTTCTATCCAGTTGTGTCCTATTTTTCCTGGTTCCCCTCCATTTAATGCAAAGGGCGGAACTAAGCGATGGCTAGAGAGAATATTTGCTGTCATGGGTTCTAAAAACCGGATGCGGCGAATTACTCCATTACCACCGGAATGTTGACCTTTACCGCCGCTATCAGGACGCAGACTAAAGCTTTCTACTAATACAGGATAACGGGTTTCTAAAACTTCGGGGTCAGTTAATCGGGAGTTGGTCATGTGGGTATGCACTGCATCAGTACCATCAAAGTTAACTCCTGCGCCAGAACCACCGCAGATGGTTTCATAATATTGATAACGCTGATTTCCAAAGGTAAAATTATTCATAGTTCCCTGGGAAGCAGCCATCACACCCAACGCACCATATAAAGCATCAACGATGGTTTGGGAGGTTTCCACGTTACCTGCTACCACTGCGGCGGGATAAGTCGGGTTAAGCATACAGCCAATGGGAACAATAATTTCTAGAGGGTTAAGACAGCCAGCATTGAGGGGAATATTATCATCAACTAAGGTGCGGAAGACATATAAAACTGCGGCTTGAGTGACAGCTTTGGGAGCATTAAAGTTACTATTTATTTGTGGAGATGTGCCAGTAAAATCAATGATTGCACTGCGGTTTTTTTTATCAATTGTGACTTTAACTTTAATTTCTGCCCCATTATCCATTGCATAACTAAAAGAGCCATTTTTGAGGAGATTTATGGCTCTTCTTACTGCTTCTTCGGCATTGTCTTGGACAAATTTCATATAAGCTTGAACTGTCTCAATGCCGTATTGACTGACCATTTTTCGGAGTTCTTGTACTCCTCTAGTATTGGCAGCAATTTGAGCTTTGAAATCAGCCAGGTTTTGGTCAGGGTTACGCGCCGGATAGGGATGATTTGAGAGTATTTCTCGTACTTGAATTTCTTGAAATTTTCCTTGTTTAACTAAGAGAAAATTATCAAATAAAATTCCTTCTTCTTCTACTGTGGTACTGTGAGGAGGCATGGAACCGGGTGTAATACCACCGATATCGGCTTGGTGTCCACGAGAAGCCACGTAAAAGAGGGGAGTGGGGAGTGGGGAGTGGGGAGTAGGGGATGAAGTATTATCTTCGAGGAAAACGGGGGTAATAGCTGTAACATCGGGGAGGTGAGTACCTCCGTTATAGGGATTATTGGATAGATAAACGTTTCCTGGTTGAATGGTGTCGCCTTGATCGTTAATTAAGCTGCGGACACTTTCACTCATTGAGCCTAAATGTACGGGAATATGGGGAGCGTTGGCAACTAATAATCCCGAAGTGTCAAAAATAGCGCAGGAGAAATCGAGGCGTTCTTTGATGTTTACTGATGCTGCTGTGTTCTGGAGAATAATCCCCATTTGTTCGGCGATAAATTGATAGAGGTTTTTGAATATTTCTAGGCGGACTGGATCGGGTTTATTTTTTGTGTACATTGTTAAAAGTTAAGAGTTAAAATTATATGATATAAAATTTATATGATATGAAATCTAAACTAAAATTAATCAGGTGGGTTTTAGCGATCGCCTTAATAATAGTGAGTATTATTCCGGTGAGAATTGCGATCGCTTTTTATCAA
The DNA here is from genome assembly GCF_000340565.2 of Nodularia spumigena CCY9414. Taxonomy (NCBI): domain Bacteria; kingdom Bacillati; phylum Cyanobacteriota; class Cyanophyceae; order Nostocales; family Nodulariaceae; genus Nodularia; species Nodularia spumigena. Next base: position 3,861,213 of record NZ_CP007203.1, on the reverse strand, counting down.
CAGCCAGTACCACAGGCTATTTTTGTCTTGGGGGATAACAACGAAATATCTGATTACTTCAGACTATCACATGATGCGGGCGCGGGCGATCGCAACTATTGTTTTTGGTATTCAAGGTATTGCAGTTACACTTTTAGAATGATTTTTACCGGAAAGACAGAAGCTAGTTTCAATCCTAGACTCTCTCTTATTATGTACATTGATAAAAATATTTACCAACGTTGTTAATCACTACTGATTTACTTACCTTTAAACATACTGCCATCCATGACGAAAAATCCATTTGACCAATTTTCCAAACAATTCTTTGCGGAATTTCTATCTAACTTAGGTGAAGTGCGAATTAACTATGAAATTCCCGGTGAACCAAGATTTGTAGATATTTGGTTTACACCCCTCACCCCAACGCCAGATAAACATCAAGAAAATTTAGGCATCTTAACCAAAATAGCAGCAACTCCTTGTTTACTAGAACCATTTCGCAAGCAACCAACACAAAGAGAAATTCGCAGTTGTTTAGCCAAACTATTTCATTTAGAAGCAGAGTTACACCGCCAAGCCAAGCGAGAAGCAGAAAGCATTCCCGAACAAGAGTTACCAAGATTATGGATTATTGCTACTACTTGTTCAGATAAGTTGCTAGATAAATTTATGGCCAATGAAGATGAAAATTGGCTTCCAGGTATTTACTTTCCCTCAAAACTGCTTTTAACTGGAGTGATTGCCATTGATAAGTTACCTTGTATACCAGAAACTCTCTGGTTGAGAATTTTAGGCAAGGGAATCGTTCAACAAGCAGCGATTGAAGAACTAATGGCTTTACCAAAAGATGACAACAAGCGGTATACTATTTTAAAGTTATTATCAACTTGGAAGATTACTATGGAAGTAAGTAATGAGATGGATGATGAAGAAAGGGAGCTAATAATGAATTTAACGCCGGCTTATTTAGAGTGGGAAAAAGAAACTGAACTAAGGGGATTAGAGCGGGGTAAGGAGATAGGCAGGGAGATAGGCAGGGAGATAGGCAAGGAGATAGGCAAGGAGATAGGCAAGGAGCAGGAAAGACGGCAAACTGTAGAAAACTTTCTTTTAGCCAGATATACGGCCATAGACGAGGAATTAGCAGCAGTTATTCAACCCATATTAAATTTACCGTTCCCGGAATATATTAGTTTGCTGTTACAGTTGTCGAATTTGTCTCGTGAGCAGTTATTAGAAAGATTTCGGAAGTTTTAACTGAGCCAAGGTGAAAATTCAACATTTTTTTGACACTCTCACTGTCAAGTGATGCTGTGACGTGATATTCTTGTTTCAATGAGTGACAGGATAAAGAATTGCCTGACTCACTTCTGGTAGTAACTGATAATCCTTACTTAAGCGCCTATACCGTCCTAGCCAATACGGCTGTATTTTGTAGTACAATCCCCATTTGTTCGGCAATAAACTGATAAAGATTTTTAAATATTTCTAAGCGCACCGGATCGGGTTGATGTGTTATGTAAATTTTAAATGTTAAGATTTAAAACTATATGATATGAAATCTAAACTGAAATTAATCAGGTGGGTTTTAGCGATCGCCTTAGTACTAGTTAGTATTATACCTATGAGAATTGCGATCGCTTTTTATCAAGCCCCAGTACCACAGGCTATTTTTGTCTTGGGGGGCGATTCTGAACGAATGAAGTTTGCGGCACAATTTTGGCAATCTCACCAGAATTTAGATATTTGGGTTTCTGATTTTCCTGGGAATTTAGATGCTAATCGCCGGATATTTTGGCAGTATGGCGTTTCTGATGAAAAGTTGCATTTGGATGGTCGAGCGACTGATACAGTTACCAATTTTACAACGTTGGTAGAAGAATTTGCAGATAGGGATTTACAGAATATTTATTTAATTACTTCAGATTATCATATGCGGCGATCAAGGGTAATAGCTAGTGTTGTGTTGGGTAGTCAGGGGATTGTGGTTACACCTTTGGCTGTACCGTCATCGGGTCAAGAACCAGAATCTCTGTTGCGAGTGTTGCGGGATGCTGGGCGATCAATATTGTGGATTGTTACTGATAGAACTGGCGCTAGTTTTAACCCCAAATTAGAGTAATGCCGATTTTTTCTACCAACCACTAACTCTCAATACCCTATGTCTGAGTAACTGATAGCCATAACCACAAGAATGAGCGATGGAAATTTATGTTTTGGTTAATTTCAGACAACAAAAACTTATCTTTACTACTGCCTGAATACCTACTCAATTCTCTTGTTATTTTTCACGACTTTTTCAGCAAGTCCTATTTAGATGCGAGAGCTACAGGTACGGGATCTGGTTTTATGCAAATTAGTTAATACCAATGTTTTTTTTATACTTTAAGTAAGAACTGCTGCGTAAAGTACTATAAACTATCTTGAGCAAAAAGACAGGTATGAGGCGCGGCGGTACTCTCAGAAGGATATTTTTTATAAAGATCCTTTTATTGATAAATCCTAATTGTAAAAATTCTCTTTGTAGTTTTAACTCTTGAATAGCGTACTTATATCCATTCCTACGGAATAGCATACCAGACCCAGTACGTGCTTTAACTAGATATTCAGGAATGTTTGCTAATTGAGATCCATTCATTATCATACGTACCCAGAGGTAATAATCTTCAAAGTAGAGAAAACTTTGATAATTACTGGCACTAATAACAGCTGATTTTCTAAATGCTACAGTCATATGATTGAGAGGATTCCTGAGTCTGGCAAAATGTTTAATCTCATCTGGATTCGTAGGTAGAACCCTTTTAGAAAAAATACTTTTCAAGTCATTATCAAACTCAAGTATCCATGAGCCAACAACATCTATTTCAGGTCTACTTTGTAAAAATTTTACCTGGTTTTCAAAGCGTGTTGAGTTAGAAACATCATCACTATCCATTCGTATAATCAATTCATGGCTACAATTAATCACTCCTTCCTTGAGAGCTAATCCAAGACCGAGGTTTTGTGGTAGCTTGATTCGCTTTAAATTCAATTCAGAGAATTGCTCCAAAACTCTGTATAGGTCTGGGGTTAGAGGTCCATCTTCAACTAAAACAAGCTCAGTGGCACTAACTGTTTGGTCTTTGATACTTTGTAGTGATTGAAATAGATACTCAGGTTTTTCCTTTGCGTATACTGACATTAAACAAGAAAATTGAAACATAATAATTTTTTCTACTAAATATTGACTTTCATGTAAGCTATTGCCACATTTATTTGGAAATGCTGTGTTATGGCAATTCTAAATGATACCTGAGAGTTCAAAAAGCCTGAAATGCTTATAAAACAAGAATTTTAATCTAAGAGGATGTCTGAGAAGTAAGAAAGCCCACGTAACTGTATTCTCTCAGTAGAAAAAACACGTAAGTATGACAGCGTTACGAGAGCCATGAACCCATCCTACCCAAGTAACTTAACTTCGCAACAGTGGGAAATATTATCAGGACTAATTCCAGAAGCTAAAGTATTGTCTAAATTTGATAGGTATTAAGATTCCTATACCTCTAATAAAATTTGGATATTCTAGACAACTTTTAATAATCCAATACATTGCCTTAATTACACTATGGCGACGCATAGACTTTGCAACAGATAAAACCAGATTTGCACGAATTCTTCGTGAAGCTAATCTTCCTTGAGATTCAATTTCTTGACCATGTTTAATAATAATTTTATTCACTGCTTCTAGATAACGATTTGGTTTTCCACTAATTTGTGTAGTATGATTATCAGATATTGTGTAACGAACATTATATGAATTGTCATATTCGACAATTGTGTGTTTGCAGCACCTTATCCATAATTCGTAATCTTGTAAAGCAGGTAGATTTTTATCAAACCCACCAACCTGGTTAAAAATATATTTTTTAATAGCAACAGATGAAGTGGTTCCTATTAAATTACTGTATAATATTTGAGGATAAATTTTACCAGATACCTTCGATGATACTTTATAAATAACATTCTGTCTGTCGCTATCAAATACCATTATTCTTCCAGAGTAAACTAAGCCAACATCAGGATTTTCGTTAAAGATACGCAGCTGATCACTAATTTTAGACAACTCCCATGTGTCATCATCGTCTAAAAACATTAAAATATCACCTCCAGCAATTGCTGCGCCTCGATTACGTGCATAACATGCTCCTTTTGATACTTTAAGTCTTTCTATTTTAATAGTTACTCCTTCACATACAAAATTTTCGGTAATAATATTACTATTTAACTCAGAAGCGTCATCAATAATGATTATTTCGTCTGGCTTTCTAGTTTGATTACAAACACTTTGAAACGCTTGCTTAAGTTGTAATGGGCGATTGTATGTGGGTATAATTACGGAAACTTTCATATTTTACCAACTATTATTTTTTTGCTTGTCATCTGTTGTAGTAATTAAAATCGCCAAGGCTCCAAATGGAATATACGAGCTTCCTAGATCAAAAGAAACATTCCATGTCAAAAAAAAGTAAACTGCCATAGCAGATATAGAAAAATTGGCAGGAAGGTTAGAAGATGAATTTTTAATGAATGCCATTAATAATGTTTTAACTAATAAACAAAGTAACATAATACCGATTATTCCTGTACTGAGACCAACTTCAATAAATATATTGTGAGGATAATAACCAAGAAAATCTTTATAGTCAATTCCATACCCAAATGGATTGTTTAATAATGCCGTTAAACTTTCTAAATAAATAAAATATCTTGGTTCTGATGTCGTATCCTCAAACATATTTTGAAAACGCGTTGACAAATATGTGTTATCTTTTAAGTATACTTGTGTTAAAATGAGTGAAAACAATAAAATCATGCTGATCAGCATTGTTTTTAATAAACTTGCTTTACTTAAAGATACTTTGAAGCGATAGTTCATTATAAGACAAAGTATTGTAACAATTCCTAAAAAGATAATAGGTGCTCTGCCTTGAAGTGAGAATAGCACAAATATATTGAGAAATAAAGGAATGGCAAGTAATACTAGCTTTGAAACTTGACGTTCTTTGAAAATAAATGCCAGTATACAGCATAGGCTTGCTGAGATGGGTACGCCCAAAGTTAAGTAGTGCTGACCCAGAGACCTATCTAATGTGAATATCCCGTAAAAACTACCAAGGGACATAAAACTCCCCCAAACGATTTGGGCATAAATTATAGAAGGTAGGTGTCTAACTTTCACAAAGAAAATCAAGCATAATATGTACAGATATATGGATAAATATCTAATAACAATGAGAATGTCTGTAGTCAATCCAAATGTTGCATATAGAAGAAATAACAGCCAAAAAAGACTCCAAATTTTCAAAAAATTGAGTTTATTTTTTGAAGGTACTTGTATAATACGATTTTGAAATAGGCTGAGGATAGAGATAATAAATAAAAGTGATAAGTTTACCACCTCACTTGAATACAATATTTTAATGCTAGGAATATTAAGGATAGCAAATGCAGAAAGAGAAATACAAAAATCTATTAACTTAAAAAAAGTAATTTTAATTTTCATTTATTTTAGATTTAAATTGAATTGTTTTCTCATACAAAGAGATACCCAAAATCTAGTGAAGAAATAATTTGGACAAAAAATATAACCTTTCCCAGTCTAATGAAGTACAAACCAAATTATTCCCTACTACCTGTTCACTGTTCCCTAGAACTAAAAAACTTTGTACCTCACGAGTATGGGAATTGTTATAATATTTATGCTAAATGATACTATGTTTGATGCTTTTATGTCTAACTCTGTAGTAAATAGACATCAGTTTGTTCCCTAAAATTTTTTTGAGCAAAAACTTACTCACTGCAATTGACAACCAACGTGTGGACATAAGAAAATTATTGACCCAAAAAATATTTGATTTCCGAATTAAGAAATGTTCAATACACCTTGTCCAAAGACTTTTAAATTTTTCTGATACTCCACCAAGTCTCATGTAAGCTATATCGGTATTGGTAAAAATAAATTTCACAATAGAACTATGATAAGCTCTAAAAATAAAGTCGTAATCTCCACAAATCCTAAATTTGGGATCAAAATAGTCTAGAGTTTTATAGGTATTTATAGATACAAAAGTAGATGGATGGTTGATCGGCATACCTTTATTAATACGAGTATTTAAATCTTCATACTTTTTGACTAATTTGAATAAAAAGCTACCTTCATCATTAAACCTATACATAGCTCCTGTAATTATGATATGTTCATGATTAGGCTTATTAAGAGTATACAATTCTACTACTTGTTTTATTGCATTATTTGTATATACATCCCCACTATTAATCAAACCAATTAATTCTCCCGTAGATGCTTTAATTCCTTTATTCATTGCATCGTAAATTCCCTGATCAGGTTCACTGACCCAATAATCTATGTATTCTTCATACTGTTTAATGATATCGAGTGTTTTATCTGTGGAACCACCATCAATAATAATATATTCTATATTTTTATATGATTGATTAATAACTGATTGAATGGTTTGCTCTATATATTTTTCCCCATTAAATACCACGGTAATGATAGAAATCAGAGGTTTCTGATTCACAGAATGTTTATATAAGCCAAGCTTACGTAATCCTCCCTCACCTTTACGTTGAGGATGAGCAGCTAATAAGGGTGTAGTATTTATTTGAGCATTTTTGTTATTAATAATTACTGGTGCATAGTCAAATAATAAAGATTCTTGAAAATCATTGTGTTCATCTTCATGTAATTGATGTTCAAAGGGATGTTCAAAAGGCATTTGTATATACAGATGCAATATACTCTGCCAGTAGCAACCAATAAACAGATTCTCTTCAACTTTTTCAATTCTTACTGGTTGATCAATTCTGATAGAAATATTACACAAATATATGATTAATTTATGTCTATAGGGCATACCTCTAACCTTATTTTCTAGAAGTATAGTTTCATTCCAGCCGTGATCTACAAGATTTTGCTTGAATAAAATATTAGACCAAGCGTAACGAACATCAATATCGTATATTTCATTAGTTTCACTGAGGCAAGTTAGGGAAGTTAAGCCATGCCAGCCCAACATATCATCACTTGTATGTGCTTCTACTTTGATAACCGCAACTACTTTACTCGGTAATTTGATTTTATTGAGAAAGTTCAAATAATGTTCAAATTCTAATAAATCCAATGATTTTGATGGTTTGTTGGTAAAAAATTGCATTTCTCCGGTGAACTCCTTCTCTGCTAATTGGTGTAGTAATTTCCTAACTAATCGCAACTATTGTTACTTTGCCAGCAAGCTAAGATAAAGACTTCTATATTTCTGAGCTTGAGCTTGCAGGGTGAACTCTTGTTCTACTTTTTCTCTACTTCGTTGCGATAATGATAGCCAACGATGCTTATCTTCAAGCACCCAAGCAATTCCTTTAGCTAAATCATCTACATCAAAAGGTTTAGCCAAGTAGCCATTTTGTTGATGAGCAACGATATCTTTTAATCCAGTTATGTCAAAAGCAACAACTGGTGTACCACAAGCCAAGGACTCAGATGCTGTTTGACCAAAAGCTTCCTGAATAGATGGTACTGTCATCACATCTGCTGCTGAATATACCAATGCTAAGGATATGTCATCATATAACCGTCCTAAGTAATGTGTTTTTAAGCCAAAATTGGGAATATTTGCAGGCTGAGATGCACCAAAAATCACCAATTCTATATTTTCTTGGCTTTTATCTTGGCTCAATTTCCGCAAAGCTGGTTCAAGTAAATGAAACCCTTTGCGCCTATTACTTGTGGAATTCATTGCCCCAAATAATACCAGCTTTTTATCTAATGGCAAATTAAGCAACTTTCTTGCCATTGTTTGATCAATTGGTTTATAAACTTGATCATCTAAACCATTCGCTATAACTTCAATGCGTAAATTATGGAATAAAGAACTTTGTGTAGCACATTCAGCCAACCAACGACTAGGGGTAACTATAGTTAAATTGATATCCTCCCATGCGCTGGCTTTCCGTTGCCAAATCCATAGAGAAATATCATTTTCTCTATGGCTTCCCAATTGTAGACAAGCACCACAAGATTTTGTATATTTATCGCACCCTTCGTTATAGTGACACCCTCCCGTAAATGGCCACATATCATGCAGTGTCCAAATTATGGGTTTGTTAAATTTGGCAAGTGTTTCTATTCGCAGATAACCATTATTAATCCAGTGTAAGTTAATTACGTCAGGATTGATGTGAGCTACTCGAGCAGCTAATCGTTCAGGTAGCCATTGCAAGGAAAATATCGACCTATTGTATTGAGGATAGGCTTTTAGTGGTAGTGAATCTAAAGTTGGTGCTATTTTTTGCCATGCCTTACCTAGTTTGGTATTTGCTCCTAAAACCGTAATTTCATCACTGGTTTTATCACCGACTAGCATGGTTGAGTCGATATTTATTTTTTTTAACCCCTGATGCAGGCGAAAAGCTGCACGAGCTGCACCACCATGAATATCCATGGTGTTAATTATTAGTGGTTTAATCATGTGTAAGTAGCTATATATTCATATAATTGAATCAGAAATGAACCGAGTTACCTCAAAAATTTAGCCATTCTTCACCACTAAAACATCTTCAAGTTTTTTTCTAGCCGAGTTTGCAACCGATAATTTATCAGGTAAGTTGCCAACTGCAAGCATCATTATTACTGTTTCAGTTTCTTGAATACCTGCATCTTTTCTCAGACGTTTATCTGTTTCGTGACTGACACACCAATTTAAACAACAACTTCCAATTCCCAATGAATGCAAAGCATAAACCAAAGACATCGCAAATAAACCACCATCTACAAAGCATTGATTTCTCTCTGAGACATCTATAAAAAGACTAAGGTCAGAAGTAATAATCAATACTTTATTAGCATACTCTCCAAACCCTCTATTACCGTTCTGATGACTTAATATTTGATTTTTAATTTTTTCATTATTGTAAACATGAACTTTCCAAGTTTGTCGATTACAAACAGATGGAGTTCTTATGGCCATTGAAACAGCCTTTTCTATGATTTTTATATCTACATCACCAGTACCAAAATTCCTAATACTATGTCTGGAATTCACAAAGTCTTGAAAATTAATAAAAGCACTCTTATGAATATCTTCTTTGGTCAGTGTGATTGTACCCCCCTCTAATGGATATTCATCACTACTAGGGCTTTTTTGTTGAAGTTTGATTAATTCCTGGTACAGTTCCTGATTATCAATATCATGACTTAGGTTAAATTTTTGATAAGAAAATAAAACATTAATAGCTACCTTACTTACTTCATCTAAACCATAGTTTTCTTCATACCTTTTTAGAATCGATACCAAATTGTTAACTACATTAATTCCAAAACCAGGTCTGGGATTTTTAAGAGAAAGCCCCTTTTCGATTACATGATAATGAGCAATAATTCTCCCTTGAAGCATATTTTTTGTTTTGCAGGGATTAATTGTTGCAGAAAATCGGAAAAATCTTTGCAAGTCATAGTAGTAATTAACAGTTAAACTAAAAAAAAGTTTAATCATTCTATAGTATGTTCTTAGCTTTTGGAATCCAAGACTTATAGCCATAATTGAATTTTAAAAAGTGTTTAAAAACTGTAATTAACTAGTGTAAGGCTGTATGAAGATAATTTTGAGAATGTTGAATTTGCTTATTTAATTCATTTTTCTCCAAATCAGTCATAATGGATGATGTCAATATACGGTCTTCACTGATTTTGATTTTTGTATTGTTTGTTTCTCCTAAATTCACAATTTTATTTTTCAAATTCAATATATTTAACAAATCATTGATTTTGACTGATTTGCTTTGTTCTTCAAAAACAAGGAACGGCTTGTTGAAAATTAAAGAAAATATCACACCATGATAAAACTTGGTAATCACAAAAGAAGCTTGACTGAAAAAACCTAACCATTCTTCTGGTGAAATACCAAATAAATCTAATTTTAAAAATTTAGTCAAATTATTTGAACCTATTGAAATTATATCCAACCCTTCTTGATTTGCTAAAAGTTTTACATATTGGGCTTCCATTTGGTTTAAAGAACCATACACAAGTAAATATTTATTTCTGAATTTAGGATAAATTATAACATCTTCATAATTGACTAAGAATGTTGGGTCAACAACTTTTTCAGCCCTGAACCCACATTGTTCAACTAATGCCAAGCTATTATTATCCCTAACTGAAATTGCATGAAACTGTTTTAAAAGCCCAGATAATTCTTGTTCGTAATTTCCTAGAAAATTTGTAGATCCAAAGCTTGCAGCATAACTGACTTTAAAAATCTCTTGATCATTTATAAAATCTATAAAATAAGCATTGTCTAAACCTCTTAAACCTATATTCCATATTTCATCACTACCACAAAGTATAAAATCATATGAATGGTTATATTGTCTCAAATCTTCAATTTTATAAAATGTTTTTGGACTTAGTTTGACATATTTTTCTATAAATTTGTTCATATTCCATTGTCTTTTTATTCGTCCTAGAGGATTTAAAATAAAGTGCTTAGATATGTATAGGTATCTTCTTGCTTCCCAGCTAACTAATTCTGGTCTATAGTCAATCACTTCTACTTCATATCCCTTCATTTCTAGAAAATGAAACAGGGCGTATGTTTGTAGCATAGCTCCATAATTAACTGTATTATGATAGGTGATAATTCCAATTTTAATTGACATATATTGATATCTTAATTAAAGGGTTATTGATTGATTACTTAGAGAAAAACAAAAATGATTGAACTTGTAATTTAAATATTTTTCTAGTTTTTAAATTAATACTATGAGAAAAGAAGCTAGCAATCCCATAAGAAATAACAGTAGCGATCGCCGCACCCACTCCAGCATAAGCTGGAATTAAAAATAAATTTAACAAGATATTAGTAGCTGCACCAATCAAGTTTCTTTGGAAAGCCTCATGAGTTAAACCCTCAGAGATAAACCAAACTCCTGTAGCAACTCCCATAGATACGAACAAAGAAGCCCAGATATGAATTGCTAGAATTGACCCTGCTGCTGCATAGCTATTACCAAAAAGCATTGTAATTATTCTTTCAGATAGAAATGACATTGGCACAGCAACCACAATAGAAATTAACACCAACACCCGAATTAATTTTTTAATTTTTTGATAGTAGAGTTCTTCACTGACTTCCTTCGCCGCATAAATTGCTGGAGCTACTGAAGAAGTGATCGCCATTGGGATGAAATACCAAACTTCAGAAATCCGGGTTGCTGCTGAATAAAGACCTACAGCACTAGCATCAACCATTTCCCCCAACATAATCTGATCTATTTTCATATAAATCATGATAGTTAAACCAGACAACATCAAAGGCCAACTTTCTCTGAGTAAAGTCTTAGCAACTGGTAGACTCCAACGCCACAATATTGAATAACCCTGAACCCTGTAAGCAATAATCAAACCTATTGAAGCCAACCCAACTTCTGCTAATCCAGCCCAGGCAAAAGCAATTAATGGTGCTTGCATTTTAATCAAAGCAACTTTGATGAATGCAATGATAATAAATGCTGTATTTTTAGCAACTACAGTGTATTTAGACTGTACTTGAGATTGAAACCAAAAGTCAATTGTATCAAAAGCGTGAAAAATTCCCGCCGTTGCCAAAATTGCTACTAGCCCCACAGTTAACTGGTCATCCTGACGCAATACAAAAATCGAGCTAACTGCTAACAGTATACATCCTATTGCACCAGCTAATTTCAGCCAAAAAGTTGTCCCTAAAATTTGGTCTTTGAGTTCTGGCTCACGAACAATAGAACTAATGACTAAGCCATCTAACCCTAGTTTTGTTAAAGGATTCAATAGGGCGACAAAAGCACTGGCATAATTAAAAATACCAAACTGCTGCACTCCTAAATAACGCGCTACCCAAACACCCACAAATAATCCAACTCCCATACGAAGAATGCGATCAAAAAATAGCCAAGCTATATTTTGAATAATTGCTAACCGTCCAGAGCCAAATTTATGGATAAATAAGAACAAATTTGTTTTATATTTGTTGAGCATTTGGCACAGGTATTAAAAAATTTATATTTAATTAACTCAGAATTCCTCGTTTAGTCACACCTTCTCTGCAATTCGACCTCCTATATATAAATAAGATAGGAAGGTTACGTTTGGAGAGACTGATATCAATTAGACCATCGAAGCCTAACTCCTAAAAATTAGCAACCTATTTACAATACCATATTCATTAAATTGAAGGTAACTACAAAAATAGGACTTACGCAATAACTCTCTGCAACCCTCTTTCCTTCGTGTCCTTCGCGTTCTTTGTGGTTCGTTTTTTCATGATTTTGCGTAAGTCCTGAAAAAATTAAGCACTTTCAAATAGGGTTAGTTTCATCTTTTGAACAAATTCAAACAAATGAAATCATATTTTGCTTTGAAATTACCTAAAATTTATCCCCGAATGGATTTACTATTTTTTTAACCATTTCCCCGCTATTTCTTTGAATTGAGACTCAATAGTATGCTTTTTCTCTGCCCCATTTTTGGAATGATAGTAATTATAATTATTGTAGTAGTAACCACTATCGCCAGATATAGCATTCACCACCATACCCAACACGGACAACCGCGAATTTTTTAACAGTGCCTTTGTAGTCCTAATCGCATCCGAATTAACTATACCAGGACGGGCAACTAACAAGATGCCATCTGCCATTTTGCCTATAATCGAGGCATCAGCAATAAATGTTAAAGGCGGCGTGTCAATAATTACGCAATCATAATCTTGGGAGGCTTGTTGCACTAACTCATGCATACGCTGTGAGTCTAATAGCGCTGCTGGGTTAGGCGGTATGGTTCCAGCAGTCAGCAAGTCTAAATTTACCAATGCTTCTTGAGAACTTTGTGTTAAATTAGTCTGCCCCGCTAGAACATTACTTAAACCCATCAAATTGCGTACTTGCCACACTTCTCGTTGACGGGGGCGACGCATATCGGCATCAATCAATAGCACTCGCCGTCCCATCTGGGCAGTAGCCACGGACAAATTAGCTGCCACAAAAGACTTACCTTCACCTGGTAAACAACTGCTCACCACAATCACCTTTAATTCCTTATCAGAAATGGTAAAACCAAGGTTGATTTGCAGCATTTCAAAGGCAGTATTAACCGATGAATAAGGGTTATTTAATAAAGGTAATTCGCTGGTGTTATCATCACGAATCATCTTAGGAATTTTACCCAACAAAGGATAGTCCAACAACTGTTCGGCTTCTGCGGCTGTTTGCACAGACTTGTCTAGAGCGTCTAGCAATAAAGCAGAGCCAACAGCCAATAATATGCCTAAAAATCCTCCTAGTGCTAAATTCAAATTAATGCGGGGAGAAACGGATTTTTCTGGCAACAAAGCCTGAGAAACAATCCTGGCATTACCTACATTTTGATTTTCCGCCACTTGAACTTCTTGGAGTCTTCGCAGCATTTGTTCATAGGTAGTTCGTGCCACTTGTAGCTGTCGTTGTAACTGTAGCTGTTGTTGTTCCAGTTTGGGTAAGATTTTCAGACGTGCTCGATCTTGTTTAAATGCGTTTGTCAATACACCAACTTGATTTTCCAATCCCAACCTTTCTACTTCCACTTGCACCAAATTAGCAGTTAGGGCTTGCTTAAGTTCTCCTATTTGTAAATCTTGCTCTGGAATAGGCTGTGAACTACCCAGAGTTTGGGTGATTCTTCCTTCTAACTGTTCTTTGAGAGCTTGTTCCTTGTTTAACAAATTAACAACTACTGGATGTTCATCTGTCAATCGTGACCTCTCCACAGCCAACTGGTCTTGAACCTTCTGGTATTCTGATAGCACTTGTTGTACTGCTCTTGACTGACTTAAAGTGCTAAGTGCAGTAGCTTTCTGTGTGTTCAATGCCAACTGATTTTGCAAAGCATCAGAACGGCTGCTAGCATCTATCAACCGCGCCCGTAATAGAGTGATCTGGTTGGATATTTGATAAAGCCTTTCAACTCCTTGTTTAGCTTCTTCTTCTAAGAGGACAACCTCGTATTTTTCTTTAAACTGACGCAGTGCTAATTCAGATTCTGCAACTTGTTTCTCAACCAGGGGTAATTGCTTGTTTAAAAATTCCCGTGCTGCTGTAGCCTGGGAACGGTTGGTCATCACATTATCATCGATATAGACATTCATCAATTTATTGACCACTGCCTTGCCTACTTCAGGATCAACACTACGGTAAGAAAGCTGCAAAAGATCGGTACCTCGGATAGCTTGGACTTTTAAGCTCCCCAGAACATGATCTATTTTTAAAGGTTCTCCCTCTTGATCTTTTAGCTGCAAATCAACGATAGTTTTTTCAATCAGGGGGTGAGACCGAATAATTTCAGCTTGGGTTTCCAAAGGGTTAGAGCTACTTGTCAACCCACTTAGTTCTCCTACCCCCTCACTGACTCCTGTTAGGGAAGAAACACTATTTTGTTTATCAAAAATTAGTTTGCCTTCGGCTTCATAAATTGGCTTTTGATTAAAAGTGACGAAGGACGTGATGCCAAAAACAGACCCGATAATGATTACTATAAGGAACCATCGTCTTTTCACGGCCAGCCAATACTGTCGCAAATCAATCTCGTCTTGGTCTTCTTGATAGGAAGGCATAAACTAGACCACTCAAAATACAAATGTATGTTGCTATATCCTGAACACAGGTTATATGTAGTGTATAGCAATTGATCCCCGTAACCAGATTGTATCCGATTTTAGGGATAAAATATCACTTAGTCAATTTTAATTTATTCCGTCTCATAGTTTATACTTTTTCAAGAAAAAGCACAACATATTTTTTAAATCTGTCTTGCGTAGGTGGTCCGTGGGGAGTTACTTCGACTGCGCTCAGTAACCGGGGGAGTGGTCCGTGGGAAACAGCTTTTTGAGTTGTAAGCGCAAAGCGCAGGCTACGCCAACAGAAATCAAATAGGAGTCCTATAGTTAAAATACTCAGGACTTACGCAAAATTATGGAAAAACGAACCACGTTCGCGAAGCGTCTCCCCTTGGGAGAAGGACACGTTGGCGCTAGCCTCTCCCCTTGGGAGAAGGACACGAAGGACACGAAGTTAAGAAGGTTTCAGAGAGTTCTTGCGTAAGTGCTAATACTTATGGTATAAATGTGTTGTGTTGCATAATACAAGATAAGAAAAACGTAATATTGAGACATCCATAAGTACGAAAATATATGATACACAAGTATAGAAGGAAAAATGTAGTAAACGCAACCCGTCATTGTAGGGTTCTGCAATTTCCGGCAATTGTTTTGAATGTAGAAGAAGGAACCTAAATGGCTACGAATATTAGTGTTCGCAGAAAGAAGTTATCTGAAACTCATAACCTCGTCTCCCAAAATATTATTTCTCTGGTACTGCTATTTGCGGATATTCTGGGGTTAATCTTGAGTTCATCTGCTTGCCTATGGTTGAGACGGGGTGAAAATCTGAATAGTTTTGATCCTTTCATGTATCTATTTGCTCTCCTAGTTATTGCTGGGCTGTATTTAGCAGATACTTACCATCCCGATACCCAAATCTCTGGTTTACGCGCTCCATCTCGGATTTTGATTAGTAATGTTGTTGTCGGTTGCATGATTGCATCTTTGATTTACTTGACTGGTGCTTCGAGAACAGAGATGGTTTTGCAACGAGGAACTTTGCTTCCCAGTTTAGGAGTATTTACTATCTGGGCTATGGTATCAAGAATATGGGCGGCAAAGTGGACAAGAGCGCAAGCTGAAAACAGTCGTTGGTTAATTTTGGGTGCAGATAAAAAAGCTATGATCTTTGGACAAAATTTTCTAGAACAAAATTCATTAGGTTGCTTGCTTTTTCTCACAACCCCAGGGCAAAAAATCAATGAATTACTAAAAAGTAATCGAGTTTCCACAGGGAGTCTCAATGACTTACTCCAATGGAGTCAACAACCTTGGTCTGGGGTGATAGTAGCAACAGAATTATCTGATGCACAGACACAGGAATTGATTGATTTAAGGTTATCTGGTGTCTCCATTTACAGGATTCCCGATATTTGTGAAACCCTGTGGTACAAACTTCCTTCATCTTTGCTTCAGATGAATTGGCTGGCTTTTGGTAATGGTTTCAATTTAGGGGCTGATAGTATTAGTCAGAAGACCAAGCGGTTAACAGATATTATTCTGGCATGGTTATTACTGCTGTTTTTATCTCCATTAATGTTGGTAGTGGCAATAGCTATTAAGTTAAATAGTCGCGGCCCTGTGTTCTACACACAAATGCGGACTGGTTGGGAAGGTAAACCATTTAGAGTTTACAAATTCCGCTCTATGTATCAAGATGCCGAAAAACGGGGGGCGCAGTGGGCTGGTAAACAAGATCCTCGAATTACTAAAGTAGGACGCTTGTTACGTCTGACAAGAATCGATGAACTACCACAGATTTTAAACGTTCTTCGGGGAGAAATGAGCCTGATTGGTCCTCGTCCAGAACGACCAGAGTTTGATGTCAAGTTGCGAGAAGAAATTCCTTACTATGACTTACGTTATGTGGTCAAACCGGGAATTACAGGCTGGGCGCAGGTTATGTATCCATACGGCTCATCAGTAGAAGATGCTTATGAGAAGTTAGCTTATGATCTTTATTACATTAAGAATTATTCGCTAGCTTTGGATTTAGCAATCTTCTTCAAAACTATTCGAGTCGTGCTATTGGGTAAAGGTAGATGAATAAAAAAGTCTTAGTCACTGGCGGAGCCGGATACATTGGCTCCCATGTAGTTCGTAAGCTGGGTGAAGCAGGTTACGATATTGTTGTATATGACAATTGTTCTACAGGTTCACCCCAAGCAGTACTATATGGTGAGTTAATTGTTGGTGATTTAAAAGATTCAACAACCCTATCCCAGGTATTTTCTCAGCATGAATTTACGGCAGTTTTACACTTTGCTGCCAGTTTGAATGTACCTGAATCTGTTTCTCGTCCCCTAGACTATTACGCTAATAATACTTGCAACACCCTGAATTTACTTCGTTGTTGCCACAAAATGGGTGTGAAACAAATTATCTTTTCCAGTACAGCAGCTGTGTATGGACAACCAGAAAAGATTCCTGTGACTGAATATACACCAACTCAACCTATTAACCCCTATGGGCGATCAAAACTTGCTTGTGAATGGCTGATTCGTGACTATGCCCAGGCTTCTGATTTACGTTACGTGATTTTACGATACTTTAACGTTGCCGGAGCCGAACCTGGTGGGCGTTTGGGACAGATGTTAAGAGATGCATCTCATTTAATTCGGGTTAGCTGTGATGCTGCACTCCAACGCCGAACAGAAGTAAAAATTTTTGGTACAGATTTTCCTACACCAGATGGAACGGCAATTAGAGACTACATTCATGTTGAAGACCTAGCAGCAGCACATTTAGATGCTTTGACCTATCTAGAGCAAGGTAACGAAAGTCAGGTTCTCAATTGTGGTTATGGACAGGGCTACAGTGTGCGTGAAGTTATCGAACGGGTTAAGGTGATTTCTGGGGTAGATTTTCCGGTTATTGACACAGAACGTCGCCCTGGTGATCCTGCTTGTGTGATTGCTGGTGCTGATAAAATTGGTAAATTACTGGGTTGGCAACCAAAATATAATGACTTAGATAAAATTGTCTCCAGTACCCTAGCTTGGGAAATGTATCAGAAAAGTTTGATGTTAAATTAACTATTAGCAGGTGAGTAAAATTAAATGATTACGTTGAGTTAATTTTGCTTCCCAGTTAGGTTCAACGATGATGGTGCTAATTTTTTCTACGATAATAGCAGGGCCACTAATCCTATCTTCTGGTTGTAAATCTTCTCGTTGATAAACAGGTGCATCATGCCATTGGTCAGATGTAAATATTCTGACTGTCTCAACAGGTTCGGGTCCTTCATCTATCGGACGGTTACGAATGATTAAGGGTTCTTGGGGTGTGTCCATTTTCTGAATTACTTCTACTGAGGCAGATTCGATAATTAAGGTTTTCTCTATTTGAATGAAACCGTAACGAGTTTTATGTTCTAGCTCAAATTCTTGTCGCATCATTGCTATATCTGAGGCAAAATTAATATTTAAGGTTGAGTTAGTACCTGCATATTTTAAATTCACTTTTTGGACTACTGACTGTTGATTATTTACGCTTTCTAAGGTTAATTCGCTTCTAGCTTGGGTTTCTAATGTTGCCATTAGTTGCTGTAGTTGGGGGATGATTTCTGGGTCTAAAGGCTGTTCTACTCCACTTTCTCTAATTGATCTGATATCAGCTAATCCCATGCCATAGGCAGATAAAACCCCGGCGTAAGGGTGCAGAAATATCTTTTTCATTCCCAATGTATCGGCGATTAAACAAGCAACTTGCGCCCCAGCGCCGCCAAAGCAACACAGGGTATATTGACTAACGTCGTAGCCTCGTTGTAAGCTTATTTTTTTAATGGCGTTTGCCATGTTTTCGACTGCGATCGCCATAAATCCAGCTGCTACTTGTTCTGGTGTACGATGGTTGTCTGTAACATCGGCAATTTCTTGGGCTAACTGGGTAAATTTCTCAATAACAATATCTCTATCTAAAGGCAAATTACCGTCTAAGCCAAAGACACAGGGGAAGTATTGCGGGTGAATTTTGCCTAACATGACATTGGCATCTGTTACTGTTAATTTACCACCTCTGCGGTAACAAGCAGGCCCAGGATTTGAACCCGCAGATTCGGGGCCGACACGATAACTTGAACCATCAAAAAATAGAATTGAACCGCCACCAGCCGCAATGGTATTAATGGCTAATACGGGAACTCGCATCCGCGCCCCAGCAATTTCGGAATCTAATTGACGTTCGTATTCTCCTTTAAAGTGGGCAACATCTGTACTGGTTCCGCCCATATCAAAGGTAATTACTAACTGAAAATCTGCTCTTTGACTGGTTTGAACTGCGCCGACTATCCCCCCTGCTGGTCCACTTAAAATACTATCTTTACCTTGAAATTGTTGGGCTGCTACTAATCCACCGTCAGATTTCATAAACATTAATTTAACTGCGGGTAACTGACTAGCAATTTGATTAACGTAGCGACGTAGAATAGGAGTTAAATAAGCATCTACAACGGTTGTATCACCTCGGCTAACTATTTTCATTAAGGGGCTAACTTGATGAGATATAGATATGTGTGTAAAGCCGATTTCTTGGGCAATTTGGGCTACTTGTTGTTCGTGTTGTGGATAGCGATCACTATGCATGAAAACTATGGCACAACTGCGAATACCTGTGTGGTAAACTGTTTGTAAGTCCTGTTTTACTTGTTGAATATTAACGGGGGTTAATTCGTCACCGTGGGCATTATAGCGCTCATCTACCTCAATTACCTGTTCATATAACATTGTTGGTAAAACGATATGACGGGCAAAAATATCAGGGCGGTTTTGGTAGCCAATGCGTAGGGCATCTTTAAAGCCTTTAGTAATTAAAAGAACGATGCGATCGCCTTTTCTTTCTAAGAGGGCATTGGTAGCGACTGTAGTCCCCATTTTGACTACTTCTATGGCTGGTGTGGGAATGGGTTCTTTACCTGAAAGACTCATGATATCCCGAATACCTTGAATGGCTGCATCTTGATATTGTTCAGGATTTTCTGATAGTATTTTATAGACGATAATCCATTGTTGATCAGGAATAGGCACAATTAAAAAGCGCTCAGGATGTCTTGAGAGTTTGTCTATAATTGCCTGATCATCAGTGACAGCAACTATATCTGTAAATGTACCGCCTCGGTCAGCAAAAAATTTTAGCATTGTTGATTTATTCAATGATATAGAGGTAGAATAATAGCATTTGGTATTTTATTAAAACTTTAATAGATACTGTACTGAGTATATACTTAACGTGAGTTTGATAACCTCTCCCCAACCCCTCTCCGACGCGGAGAGGGGTTTAAATATTTCTAAAACTTTATTTAATTCATATTCCTTAGCAACCTTGATATACAGGCGGACTTTTTCACCCATATTCAGATTTAGTCATTGGGTCAGCACAATTATAACTCTTTCATTATCTAAAATTTATGCTTTATGAAAAAACATAAATACTGGAATTAGCTATATATACCCCAATATAGTTCAGTTAAGCATTTCTTCCTTCTCATTCTTCACTTGGTGTCCTTGGCGTTCTTGGCGGTATGCGCTGCGCGCACGCTACGCGAACGTTAAAAAAAATGACCTAAACGAAGAGTTTGAATCTTAACTGAACCGTATTGATATATACCCTAAGAAAGAAAGGGTAGTTATTCCATTAGAAAGAAGTTATTATACCTCCTACTCTCTAAAGTGAACCCAGGAAGACATAAATAACTTTCTGAGCAATTTTGGTTATTGGCTAGTTACTAGTGTTAACAAAATTAAACATGAAAATCTTTGTTTGGGAATAGATTAGTGGTAATTTCTCCGGGGAAATAGTTCGACTTAGCCAAAAAATTGCCAATTTTATCAATTGCCTGTATTTTAATTTAGGAAAACCATTATGGCTACACAGGAGCAACTGCACCAATGGTATGAATTAGCCCAACAGTTACGTGTTGATAGTATTCGCGCTACAACCGTTGCGGGTTCGGGTCATCCTACCTCGTCTATGTCACCGGCGGATTTAATGGCGGTTTTACTTTCTAAATATTTCCGCTATGATTTCCAAAATCCAGATAACCCTAATAACGATCGCCTGATTTTCTCTAAAGGTCATGCTGCACCATTATTATATAGTATGTATAAAGCAGCAGGGGTAATTAATGATGAAGAATTGCGATCGCTGCGCCGTTTTGGTAGTCGTTTAGAAGGTCATCCCACACCGATTTTACCTTGGGTTGATGTCGCCACTGGTTCTCTCGGACAAGGTTTACCCATTGGGGTGGGGATAGCTTTAGCAGGTAAATATTTAGACCAATTACCTTATCATACCTGGGTATTATTGGGTGATAGCGAAACAGCCGAAGGGTCAGTTTGGGAAGCTTTTGATCATGCGGCACACTATACCCTAGATAATTTAATTGCCATTATCGATGTTAATCGCCTTGGTCAACGGGGTCAAACTGAATTGGGTTGGAATACAAAAGCCTATGCTAAACGTGCTACAGCCTTTGGTTGGCAAGCCATTGAAATTGACGGTCATGATTTAACCGACATAGATCAAGCATACAGCGCGGCGGTGACAGTGAACGATCGCCCCACAGTAATTATTGCCCGCACCAAGAAAGGTCAAGGTGTGGCTTCCCTAGAAGATTTAGGCGGTTGGCATGGTAAAGCCTTAGAATCTGAGGATGCCAAACGAGCAATTTCTGAGTTAGGTGGTGAAAGACAGATTATAATTTCAGTGGATACACCTGACGACCAAGCACAACCAGCAAGTATTGGGAATGCTCAACCATTGCAACTTCCCAAATATGACAAAAGCAAAAAAGTCGCAACACGTCGAGCTTATGGTGATGCTTTAGTAGCATTAGGTGCTGCACAACCCAATGTAATTGCCCTGGATGCCGAGGTTAGTAATTCCACTTACGCCGAAGATTTTGCCGAAACTTACCCAGAACGCTACTTTGAGATGTACATTGCTGAACAGCAAATGGTAGCAGCTGCGGTGGGTTTACAGGTGCGAGAATACAAACCCTTTGCTTCTACTTTCGCGGCTTTCTTCACTCGTGCTTACGACTTTGTGCGGATGGCGGCTGTCTCTCGTGCCAATATTAAATTAGTGGGTTCCCATGCGGGGGTATCCATTGGACAGGATGGTGCTTCACAGATGGCTTTGGAAGATTTAGCCGCATTTCGGGCTGTGTGGAGTAGTACGGTACTTTATCCCTGTGATGCCAATCAGACAGCGAAATTAGTCGCCCAAATGAGCGATCGCAATGGTATTGTTTATCTTCGCACAACCAGGGAAAAAACACCAGTCATCTATGAGCATGGTGAAGAATTTCCCATTGGTGGGAGCAAAATTGTTCGCAGTTCTGACCAAGATCAAGCGGCGGTAATTGGTGCAGGTATTACTGTGCATGAGGCGATAAAAGCTTACGACAGACTGAAAGACGAAGGAATCACAGTCCGCGTCATCGATGCGTACTCAGTCAAACCCATTGATGTGCAGACATTGCATCAAGCAGCACGGGATACCGAAGGTAATTTAGTCGTTGTGGAAGATCACTGGATAGAAGGCGGACTTGGTGCGGCGGTGCTGGATGCCTTTGCAGGTACTAGCAACACCCCCATTTATGATGGTCCCCAACTGCAATTAATTAAATTGGCGGTACGAGATATGCCGGGTTCAGGGACACCAGAAGAACTACTTCATGCTGCCAAAATCGATGCTGATGCCATTGTGGAAGCTGTGAAATCGCAAGTCAGACAGCCAGTAGGAGTATAAACATTAATGCCTAATTATTTCTTCTGGTAGGAGTTAACAGCAAAAGCCACAGTTACCGTAGAAATTACTATCACCAGGAGTGAAGAAAATGTCTGACAAATATCATACCGGAACTAAAGACGAACACTTTAATTTGATTAGTGTATTGTACCATGCTTTGAAGTGTTCTGCTTGCTGTGAAACATATATTCAAGATGCCGAACAAGCAGGCGATCGCGAACTTGTCCAATTCTTCCAAAATATCAAACAAGAAAACCAGAATACAGCAGAGAGAGCCAAACAGCTACTAGCAAAGCGTACAGAACAACTTGTAGCGCATTAGGGTATTCGTGACGCTTGTACAGGCGGGTTTAGCCATATCATCATTCAACATGAATGATATCTGTAAACCCGCCCCTAACGGATATGGGGAGTTTTTTCCGCTCATATCATTGATTATCAGGTTGCGATAAATTTCCTTCTTTCCTTCTTTCCTTTGTGTCCTTTGCGTCCTTTGTGGTTCGTTCCTCATAAAAAAATGAAATTAAATCCCAAAGCAGGTAAATTATGACGAGAGTAGCAATTAATGGATTAGGTAGAATTGGTAGAGCAGTTTTAAAGATTATCCTGAATACTAGCGAATTAGAATTAGTAGCTATAAACGAGATCATCCCGCCAGATAACTTGGCTTATTTATTGAAATATGATACTGTTTATGGTAGATACGAAAAACCCGTAGAAAGCAATAGTAATAATTTAATAATTAGTTGTAAAAAATATCAAGTATTTAACGAAAAAGACCCAATAAAACTGCCTTGGGATGACTTAGATATTGATATAGTCTTTGAATGTACAGGAATATTCACGAAAAAAGAACAATTAGAAAAACATCTGCAAGCCGGAGCTAAAAACGTGATATTATCGGCTCCAGCCAAGAGCGAAGGTATTCAGACAATTGTGTACGGAGTTAACGAAACCCCAGAGTCAGAGCGGATGGTTTCCTGTGCCAGTTGTACCACAAATTGCATTACTCCCGTCGTCGAAGTCATGGGCAGAAGAATCGGAGTAAAAAAGGCGATTATGACCACAGTTCACGCCTATACTTCCACTCAAGAATTAGTGGATAGACCGCATAAAAAATTTACCAGAGGTAGAGCTGCGGCTGCTAATATAGTACCAACTACAACCGGAGCAGCGATCGCCACTGCTCAAGTTCTCACCCAATACGCAAACAAATTCGACGGCGCAGCCATAAGGGTTCCTGTAACGGTCGGTTCCATTGCAGATATCACCTTTCTCACCGAAAGACCAACCACTGTCGAAGAAATCAATAATATTTTTAGAGAAGAAACCAATAACCAAAGATACCAAGATGTTTTAGGAGTTTCCCAAGACCCCATAGTTTCATCTGATATTATCCAAGACCCGCGCGCCTCCATAGTCGATTTAAGCATGACTCAAGTTGTCGATAGCGACTTAGTAAAAATCATGAGTTGGTATGACAACGAATGGGGTTACGCCTGTCAAATGGTTAGACAAGCCCAAAAAATGGCGAAAACCTCTCGACCTTTGCAAACTGTTTAAACGAACCGCCAAGTCGCCAAGTACGCCAAGGAAGAGAAGAAAGAAATCTCTGCGTACCTTTGCGTTAACCTCCGCGTACCTTTGCGTTTAAAAAAAACCTATGTCAACTCCACAAAACTCTCATATACGCTGGTTTGAAACCCTCAAATCTAATGATGTCGCCATTGTCGGCGGTAAAAACGCCTCTTTGGGAGAAATGATAGCCAGTCTCAAGGATAAAGGTATTCGCGCCGCCGATGCTTATTGGCAATTCTTAACAGCAAATCAACCCTGATAGTGTAATTCCAGTTAAGCGGCGAGTTGCTGAAAGTGACACCCAGGTAGAGCAAAATTTCAGCGAATTTGGGGGACTGTTTTGGTAAATTTGGCAGTATTACCAAAATATCAATTGCAATAATGTGGTTTTAACTACGCTATGACATGGAATTAGTAAGATAAACTTGCCTTATGCATATGAAAGGGGTGCAAGGGGTACAATTTTGGGTGGGGGTATTTATGCTTTTTCTACACCTCACACCCTGTTTTTTGTGTTCAAACTACTGACTTTCATTTAGTAACAAAACAGGAGAACCAATGCGCGACGAAGTAGTCAAAGTCATCTTATGGGAAGAAAAGCAAAAAGATTATCTAAAAAAGTTCTATGACTTACAATTTACTCCCAGAATAGGAGAGGAAATTTACCTAAATAAGGAAAATTGGAGAGTCACCAGAATTGAGCATGATTTAGAAGTGAGTGAGATTAATATCTATATGGAATTAATCAAAAAAAACAAGCCTGAGAAATCATCTATTTCTTGACATCCTGCACCCTCGAAGGATTTTACCGCAGTTTGCAAGTAAGCGTGGTGCATGAAAAGATTATCCACCACGGATGAACACAGGGAGTAGGGGTGGGTGAGATTATTGTTTCTATACCCGCTCCTACTGACCAGTACACGGTTAAATCTTTGGTTCAAGTTCATTGATAGTCTATTAATCACAAAAGTAGAGTATAATTTATCAGCTAGCTCTGGTGACTAGCAGTCGCGGCACTACACTGATGATACTCTTGGTTTCATTTTTCGTTAGTCCGCGCAGGTTGGCTTTGCTTGTGTCTATTCTTACTTCAATGAGGTAAAGGAAGAATTTTCGACCGCAGATGAACACAGATGAACACATATGAACACATATGAACACAGATAATTACCTATCTCAAGCAGGCTAGGAAAGGAAGAATTTTTAACCACAGATGAACACAGATGAACACAGATAATACCAATTTAATATAAAGATGCATAAAAAGAACCCCACCTTAACCCTCCGGTGCAAGCAAGGAGGGAACCTGATTTTCCCCCTCCCCGCTTGCGGGGTAGGGGGGTAGGGGGTGGGGTCGAAATTATATGCAGCCTCATAAATAATTGGTATAATTACAGATAAGTACAGATAAATACCTATCTCACCAGGCTAGGAAACGCTATATTCTCCCAATATTTTGAAAATATCCTCTAATTCTCACAATGATCCCTAAAAAAACTTATAGTAATTCACAATCTTGTTCAGATGTTTCCCAGAATATAACTCGGATTGTAGAACCAAGTTTTGAGTTTTACTCTGTTTTTTCGCAAACAGAAGTTTTAGAGTTAATTAAGGCATTAGATGTTAGGCGAGAAATTCCTTTAAAATATGCTTACAAAGGTGGTGGTGCGAAAATTTGGCATAATTTTTATCAAAAATATATTATTCCTAAATGGTATCAACCAGCTAATGTAGAAATTGATTTATTACAGCAGAATTTTGCGTATATTACCGGGAGTTATCAAAGTTGCCAAAAAATCAATATTGTGGATGTAGGTGCTGGTAATTCTTATCCGGTCAAAAAGTTTATTTCTCAACTGAAGAAGTTAGGTAAAATTAATAAATATATAGCATTAGATATTAGTCAGGAACTCCTGAAGGTATCAAAAGCAAATTTTACTAAATGGTTTCCCAAAATTGATTTTGACAGTTGCACAGTTGATATAGAAAATAGTCCGATTTCTCCAGAGATTTTGGGAAATTTCAATTCTATGCAAATTAAGGATATAGCCAATATATTTTTACATTTAGGTGTGACAATTGGCAATCATCAAGACAGAAATAGAGTCTGGCAAAATTTCCGAAACAGCATGGATAAAAATGATTTGCTGGTCTTCACTAACGAAATTGGTTCTAATTCTCAATGGGATGGCAAAGTTCGCGGCGGCTGTAAGTATCATGTGGAAGGAATATATACATGGATGACAAATAATTTAGGTATTAGCTCGGAAGATTGCCAACTTGTCAGAAAGTATGATCTTAAAACAGATAGTATCACTGCAAACATCAAATTTCTGCAAAATTACACTCTCAAATTTAGCCAGTGGGGCATAGATCAGACTGTGGAAATTTCTCAAGATGAAGAGATTACTATTTGGCGGCATCATAAGTATCAGATGCCTGAACTTACCCAAGAATTAGATACCGCAGGTTTACAAATTGTTCACTCTAGTTCTAATAAATATTTATCACATATTATGGTTATTTGTAAACCTGCTGATTGTGAGACTTGATGCTTAAAATATTTTAATTTATTCCCACCAACTTAGGCAGAAATTCCCTCAAAGATTGAGTTAGCATCTGAATTTTCGCAACGGTTTGATGGCTTCTCTCTTGGTAGTAATGATTTATTTTAAAGCAGTCTCTTCCTGCTTTTTATATAGCATTTGTCCTGAGTCTAATTCTGAAGCAATTTGCTGACGATTATTAATGAATGTGTACTGTTCGTTAAAGCTACCCACAGGACGCTCTCCAATAATGTAGTGACGTACTGGTATATCTGGACTATTCACAACAACGCGATCAGAAACACGTACTTTTGTATCTGGTGCATTGGGATTTTCTTCTTCAAGTTGAGAAACCACCCAAAGCTCATTGTTTAGAGCATATATACCTTGAATTTCCAGATTGTAACCACTAGAAGGAACCTCAACTTCAGTTGTTATAGTCCGCTCTTTTCGGTCTGCTCCGGGTACATCAACATCAATATAAGGAACTTCAACGGTTTGTTCTTCCTGTATGACAATTACTTTGGGTACTGTAACCGTGCGCTTTGCTAATCCGACCTTGACATCAGGTCCTTGAATATCATATTTTGGTAGCCTTCCGGGTTCTACATTCACATCAGGTAAGCGACCTGCTTGTTCTCGCTCTATTTGACAGGATGCCAAAGGAAGGAGAAGCACAATTAAAGATAAAGGGATGATTTTTTGTAAGGTTAACGGTTTTGATTGCATAATATATCTAAACACCATAAAAAGCTATCACTCCGCTATTCTCTGATGAAATAGTGCTAATTTGAATCTATCTACAGACCAATATCTAAATCTATCTAATTAGAGGTTTTGAGGATAAATTCACAAATACCAGCGAAACAACAGCGTCAAACTTCCAATTAAATGCTCCTGCAAGGAACGATGGCGTAAATCCCTGTTGCACACCAGCCGACTCTTGGCAAAACCATCGAGAAAAAATTTCTCCATCTGCTGAAACAAATAGCGATCGCTTAGGGTAAATTCTTAATTTTGTAAAAAGTTCGAGAACGGAATACCCCTCGGAAATAGAGAACTATTAAAGTAACGAGAATGAGTAGGCTAATAGGAAAAATTATCCACACAAATGTTTGGCTCATTGCTCATTTTGCCTCATTTTTATGTTTACAGGAGCGAAAGTTTTCTAAGTATTCACCTTTTGCTAATGTTGTAAAAATCTCGTAAAAAACCGGAAATACCTAATCTGGTTTCACCTCATCCAGCAAATGTTGAATTTGGTTATTAGTGAGAATTTGAATTACGCCAAATAGGCTTTGAACATTTTAACCTATCAACTTATTCCCAATTTTAAAGGCAGGCAAGATGCCTGCCCCACAAGAGAATACAATTAATTCAAGGCTGAGTGCAAATCACTGTGCCGGAAACTTACTCGCATCGCGTCCGCCGGCTTGGGCTAAATTAGGTCTCCCTGCAATTGAATTGCATCGACGCGCAAACATTAAATGACCCCTAACTGTTGATTTACAACAGGCGATCGCCAAAAAATGGCCGAAATAACTCGCAGGCGAGACTTGACATTTTACCATGCAAATGCATTAACCCCATCTTGTACAACTGAGAGGCTTGCACCGCCTCAGAATATACAAGATTTGATTGCCTGACGATTTCTGTAAACAATGGTAATAAATCGGGATAGCGTTGCAGGTTCCACCATTGTTGTTCTAGATGCTCTGCATAGATGGTAGTGGTGAATGCAGAATTTTCTAACAGTTCTTCCAGGGTTATTGTCTGCTGATGTAGGTGATAAAAAGCCAACTGCAAGCGATAGGGATGTCCTCCCAAAAGGGTAATCAATTGCTCAATTTGTTGCACCGTCATTTCCTCTCCCCACCGATTTGCCAATTCCTGCACCTGAGCCGGGGTAAACTCAGGTAACTCAATAACCAGCCCAGTATTCAATAGTGAGGGATTGATCGAGGGAGGCATCAGGATTTCAGTAGAATGAACCGTCACCAGTCGCAGCCTGTGCCAAGGATTAATGTCTGCATCGCTTTCTTTGGCTCGCTCAGACCAGGTTCGCAAAAGTAGGAGAAATTCACGAGCAATGTCCGGGTAGGCAAAAAGCTCGTTGAGTTCATCGATGGCAATCACCAGGGAGCGATTCTCTCTTGGAGACCCTGCGCGATTGAGTTTGGCTAAGAGAATCTCCTCTAAGTAGTCCGTGGCGTTGGATTTGCTACCCAAGGAGTTATCCCAAAAAGTTGCCATTGAACAAAGGGCAATGGCAACTGGCAAGTCTAACTGCTTGCTGGCTCTGACACAGAACCATTGTAGGAAGCGTTCTAGGTTCTGTAAAATCTCGTCGTTGGCAAGTTGCAAATTCAGGGAAACAGTGCGATTGCCCAGGGAGTTACAGTAAGCCAGGATGCTGGTCATGAGGGAGGTTTTGCCCATTTGCTTGGGAGCGCGGATGTTGACCAGCGCACCAGGTTCCTGGATGGCTTCATAACAGAGGGATTCGAGGATGGGACGGTCAATGTAAAAGACAGAATCCAGGGGCATCTGCCCTCCTGGTACGGTTGTGGGACGAAGTTGCAGATCGTCAGGCGTTCGGCTCTGCCGTCCCTTCGGGAATCGTTCCACTCTGTGGGTTTGAGGGGGATTGGTGCGAGAATCGCAGACTGGTTCGATGGAACAACAGTTTTCATTGGTGGACATTGAGCCAATCTTGCCAAGATTGTCTTTATCTGACTCCAGGTAGAGATAATCGTCCTTTAACAAAGTTAGATTAAAGGCATTGAAGCAGCACTCCAAGGTTCGCTTATCGACTCCAGTTGCGGAATTAAAGACCTTGCTGAGGGTATTGGGGGTTAAACCTGTTTTTTCACTGAGGGCTTCGAGAGTGTATCGCTTAAAGTTTTGCTGAATTTCTACCTCAGCTTTTGCCTGATTGAGTTTCTTGAAGCCTTGAGCAGTTAAAGTCGCACCCCGCCGCCGTAGTTGATTTTTTGATTGTAATTGCATTTTGAACTCTCAAATAAAGTATAAAATATGCTTAGTAATCTGCTTAATAGTTATGGGTGAATACTGTTATTAGTTATGCACTTTACAAATTTACGCAGCATAGCTACAAATACTATGGATGCGATTCCCTATCCGAAAAGTTTATTTTGAACACGCTTATACTTGACAAATACAAAAAATTTCTATATTGTCAATACTCCTAAATACATAAATATATAAGCTTTGAATTGAAGTTTTCTATGGTAAAGGTAAACGGAAGGATAGCTCTTAAATTGGGGTTTTTTCCAAAGTTAAGAGCTATGTTAACTAATGGTTGCGAGATTCTTAAATTTTCGGTAACTGAAACCAATATGGGGAATTGGTTTGGGGATTTGCTGGTGCTAAATCCTTAACTTTTTTCTTAAAGTTGCAAACTTTGGTGGCTTGCTTTTGGTTGACAAAGATATCATCAGAGAGTCAAGGCGCTTCTAAACGATAAGTTCGGCAGAAACGTTCTACTTAATAAGAGGTAATGAGTAACATGGCAACGAACGATCCGACTCCAAATCCTCAGATTTCAGATATCGTTAAACTCGTTAATCTGGAAGATGAAACCGTTTTAATCGCTAAACTAACTGTACCTCCAGGTAATATCCCTTCAGGTACAAAAGTTAAAGAGATTAGTATTACACTAGATCCTCCTCTTCCTGGTGGTGGCTGGTGCGTAATTAATATCTGATAAATTTTGCTTAGGTACTTAGCTCTCTTCTGTTACTTGAGGAAATTTTAACGAAAGCAAGCCATTTCAGCCAACGAACAATCAGAGATTCACCTCACTCTGACAGAAGAGAGTTAATTCCTTTCGTACACGAAATGGAATTTAGAAAACATGGAGAATTTAATAATGTTGCAACGTTCTCATTACAATTACTTTGTTAAACGTCAAGAGGGGGTAATTGGTTACAATGCCCGAAAAGGCGTTTTTGCTTTGCTTTCACCACATATTGCTGAACTTTTGCAGGGCAATGAGCCAATTACAGAAGTACGTAATGAGCAGGAGTTTGTAACCATGGGATTTCTCCATTATGGAGATGAAGTTGAGCAAATTATCTCTAAGTTTGAGAATGCTAGACGCAAAAAAAATATCCTCAACTTTACAATCTTACCGACACTTGCGTGCAACTTTTCTTGTGATTACTGCTTTCAGGGAGACCACCAGCATGGGCAGTTTATGTCACCTGAAACTCAATCAGCAACCATTCGTTATATTCAATCTCTCATAGTAGAAGAGAACAGAGTATTTGATTGTAAGTGGTTCGGGGGAGAACCTCTACTAGCCAAGGAAACTGTGCTTAATATGTCTCGTCAGCTTAATAATTTAGCTGATGCAGTGGCAGTACATCCTCCGGGTATGCAGATTATTACAAATGGGATATTACTCAACTCTAATGCGGCTAGAGAGCTTTCCGAAGTAGGTATTAATTCTGCCCAGATATCATTCGATTCCCTTGTTTTTAAGAGCAGTAAAAAGCGAGGGGTAATGGATGCCACTGGAGAACCCTCTATAATTTTGAAAAACATTATAGCTGCTCGTGAGCATTTAACGGTACTTATACGCATTAACGTCTCATCTGAAAATTTACACGAAGTACCCCAGATGATCGAATTTCTCAGCAAGCATGGGATTAGTAATGTTTATGCTGAGAGAATCCATGCTAATGAAAGTGAGTTTGGCTCGACTAATAGCCCTGATTGCACATCAGGTGCTTGTGGAGCGTGTGACTCCAAAGAAACGGTAGATGCTCAGTTTTCTAGTAGTTTAAGTCGTTCAGACTATGCAAGTTTTGAGAAAGAACATTTCTTGAATCGTCTCTTGGATCGTCCAGAAACTTTAAAGGATCTTGTAAAGAAGCTTGTACCCAAAACTCATGTTTGCGGCGCTACACTTGGCAATATGCACGTTATCGATCCAGCAGGATATGTGAGTCGTTGTTGGCATAGTGCTGGTTCGCCATCCGAAGCTATGGGAAATATTCATGAGATGAATCATTCCATAGATAGTTCAGATATAGCCCAACGTTGGCAAGAATTTTCTCCTTTTGCCTATCCAGCTTGTAAAAATTGTAATGTTTTGCCGCTATGTATGGGTGGATGCTCTCACCCGCGAGTTTTTATGGATGCGACTGAACCTCCATGCGATTCTATCAAGCAACAAATTCAATTCTGTGTTGACCAAGTAGGAGAAGTTATTCAAGTCCCTACAGAAAAACAAGAGCTTGTATCAAGATAAAAATAGGCAAGGAGATTTATCAACCATGGGTATTAAAGACGAACAAATAAAGCAAATTACATTTTTTCAACAAGAAAAGTTTAACTTCTGTGGTCCAGCTTGTAGCCAAATGTTTCTTTCTCACTTTGAGATAACGAATACTCAACAAGATACAGCGTATGAAGAAATACAGAAACTAAATACTGAAAATAATCCTGTAGCATTTTACTCCAGCCCTGAAGGTCTCAGTGATTATTTAGATAAAATCATCCCAGATAATGTATTGGGTGACATAGATGTTTTTTCTTCAGATACATTGCAAGAAAATTTAGATAGAATTTATAATACAATTCGTTTTGCCCAAATACCTTGTATTAGTCTCGTTAATAAAGGCGCTCACTGGACTGTGATCGATGGAATTCGATTTAATGAAGGAGAAGATGGAAAAATAGAAATTACAGCAGTTCATTATTTAGATCCTTCTGATAAATCTCCTAGTGAAGGATATAAATTTATGGCTGCCCTTCAACAACAATTTTTCTTGCCAAATACATATGGAAACAAATGGAAAAACAAATTAGTTGTTTTATCTAAGAAAACAGACGAAAAATTTAAACCAATCCAAACCGAAGCTAAAACATTAACTATTCAAGGCGGTGGGACTGGAACCCCGATAGATATAGCTTTAGCCAACCTAGATATTTATGGTTTTAATGATATACAAAAAATTCCTGACATAGGCGGTGGTGCGCCCGTCACCGAGCCTATATTTATTACAGGCTTAGATGGAGCTTCAAACTTTACGATTGTTCCTCTTGATGCTAAAGCAACAAAAGAATTTCAAGATTTTATTTATGTTGCGGTTGAAGAGGGAACAAATAATTTACTAGAAATAGCAAGCTTCTCCAAGGTATTACAAATTGATAATGACCAAGAAATGGAAACAAAATTACAAGAAAATTTCCCAGGAGCATCATTTGAAATCATACCCGGATATTTTTGGAAACAGTGTTTTGAATTAAGAAGTCGTTTAAGTGTCGCACGCCAATTCAGATTGGAAAACAAAGAGATGTTTTTGCTTCCCAATGGAAATGTCACCGATCTCTTAACTGAATCTCTTGTTGGAGGAGGATAGTTCTCTAAAGATAACTTACTGAGATATTAAAAATGAATATGGTAAACATTGCCATAGATTGCTTAAAAAATCAAGGCTTTGAAAACATTAAAGCTATTGATCCTGATACAACTGATGTTCCTGTCTCAAAGCCTATATATGTTACAGATTTAGATGGGAATTCAAACTTTACTATTGTTCCTCTTGATGCCAGTGCAACAAAAGAATTTTACGATATTATCTACGTGGCAATTAAAGGGGATACAAATGAATTACTAGAAGTGGCAAGTATATCAAAATCTCCCAAAATATATAATGACCAAGAAATTAAGTCACAATTAAAACAAAAGTTCCCAGAAAATTCGGTTGAAATTATACCAGGATATTTTTGGAAATCAGAAATAAGAAGTTTTTTAAGCACTGTGCGCTGCTTCAAAACTGGTAATAAAGAGATGTTTCTCCTTCCAAATGGAAACACAACTGATGATTTGAATGAATCTACTATGGGAGGATGAAAGTGTCAGTGCGATCGCTCTTTTGTAGAGACAATCTTAAAATGAATGCGATCGCTTTTTGGTATGGGTTGTGGAGTGCGATGTTTGTTCTCAAGAGTGCGATCGCTTCACTTGTGGTTATAATCTATTCTTTTCCGAGTAACTCAAAGAACATTTCTTTATCAATACCAATATCTTGAATCATACCCATTAGAGTCCCTTGTTTTAGGTCTTTTCCCGAATGTATAGGAATTACAACCCTTTGTCCATGACTATCTTTATAAATAGCATGACTCCCCTTTTGACGGTCAAAATAAAAACCTAATTTTTCGATTACTTTTATAAATTCTTTAGCTTTGACACTGGGAAAATTACTTATGCTAAGATGCTTAGTGGCTTAACAATTAAATTTTCTCTAGGAATTGACAGATTATCAGCCTTTAAGCTTTCAATATATAATTCAATTGCTTCTGTGATATTATCAATGGCTTCTTCAAAAGAATCTCCTTGAGAATGACAGCCTTTTAGGATCGGACAAAAAGCATGATAACCTCCATCTGATTCTTTTTCTAGAAGAACTGTGTAATTGTAAATTTGCTTATCGTTGTTGTTCATATATTTCCATCTTGTTTACGCTCTATCTACTTTTAACTTACGACTTATCCCATAATAAAGACTTTTAGGTGATGTTGGTTAAATAGTGCGATAATATTGATTTAGTCAGTCGTTGGATCGGGAGCAATCGTGGTTACACAATTCAACATCAATAATACATTGTTACAAGAGGCACTTGCCCTGGACGACCAGATAACCGTTGATGTCCTGGTCGAAACTGCACTACGCGAATATATCCAACGTCGCAAGCGACTCAAAGTGTTAAACCTCTTTGGCACTATTGATTATGACCCAGACTACGACTACAAACAGCAACGTCAGCAAGCATGAGCGTCATAAAAGTCTTGTTCTGATTAAAAATATCAAAGGCAGGCAAGATGCCTGCCCCACAAGAGAATATAATTAACTCAGTGCTGACTGTAAATCACTGTGCGCCTTGGCTAAGGCTTCTGGTAACTTATTCGCATCACGTCCGCCGGCTTGGGCTAAATTCGGTCTTCCACCACCGCCACCGCCGCAAATTTTCGCTACAGCACCGACAAATTTACCCGCTTGCAGTCCCTTTTTATTCACCTCTGCACTGAAGGCTGCAACTATACTTACCTTCCCAGCTTCCGGAACCGAACCCAGCACCACAGCACCGTTACCGATTTTTTGCAGTAGCCTTTCCGCCGCAGTTTTCAATGATTCTGGGTCAACATCTTCCATTTGCGCTACCAAAATTTGATACTCGCCTACAGATTCTACTGTTTGCAGCAAACTGTCAGATTTAGCGATCGCCAATTGTGATTTCAGTGTGGCTAATTGTTTCTCACTATTTCTCAGTTCAGTTTGCAGAGTGGTGATTCTCTCTGGTAATTCTTCGGGTTTAACTTTAAAGCGATCGCTTAAATCCTTAACTACTTTATCGCGAACATTGAGATAATCCAAGATCGCCGGACCAGATACAGCCTCAATGCGTCGCACCCCAGAAGCCACACCCGCCTCAGAGATAATTTTAAAGATGCCAATTTCCGCAGTATTACTTACGTGAGTTCCACCGCAGAGTTCCATTGACACACTAGGGAAATCAATCACCCGCACTTCTTCACCGTATTTTTCCCCAAACATCGCCACAGCACCCCTAGCCTTAGCCTCTGCTATAGGTAATACTTCTATGTTTGCAGTATGTGCTTCAGCAATCCAAGTATTTACCTGTGCTTCAACTTGTTCCACTTCTGCTGCTGTCAAACCACGGGGACAGTTAAAGTCAAAACGCAATCGATCAAAGGAAACCAAAGAACCGGCTTGAGATATACTATCATCCACAAGTTTCTTTAACGCCGCTTGCAATAAATGGGTTGCAGTATGATTCGCTTGGGCGCGACGACGACAAGTCCGATCAATTTGAGCAGTCACAGAATCTCCTACTCGGATTGTACCGCGTTCGATGCGTCCAAAGTGGATAAAAAAATCAGATTCTCTTTTCACATCTTCCACACGCACCAATACCCCATCACCGGAGATATAACCTTTATCCCCAATTTGTCCCCCAGACTCGGCATAAAATGGGGTTTGATTGAGAACAATTTGAATTTCTGTCCCCGCTTCTGCTTCCTCTTGGGCAATGCCATCTATTAATATGGCTTCTACATTTGCTGTCCCCACAGGTTGGGTATAACCGATAAATTCCGTCGCTTGGATGTGTTCGGCTAACTTATCCAGGGAACCTTGCACAGTTAAATCAATGGTTTCGTGGGCAGCTTTGGCACGTTCCACCTGCTTTTGCATTTCGGTGTTAAATCCGGCTTCATCCACAGTTAGCTGATTTTCTGCCGCGATTTCTTGAGTCAGTTCTAGGGGAAAACCAAAGGTATCGTATAAAGTAAAGGCACTTTCACCGCTAATAGAGGTTTTGCCTTGCTGTTTCACCTCTTGGATGATTTCTTCTAAAAGTTTCTCGCCTCTATCCAAAGTTCTGAGGAAATTGGCTTCTTCCCGTTGCAACTCCGCTTTAATTGCGGCTTCCCGTTGCCTAACATTAGGGTAAGCTGATTCTGACAGGGAAATTGCAGTTTCGGCAACTTGGGTAATAAATTCGCTGTTAATTCCCAATAATCGCCCATGACGTACCACCCGCCGAATTAATCGCCGCAATACATAACCCCGTCCCACATTGGAGGCGCGAATTTCATCGGCGATCATTTGTACCACAGAACGGACATGATCACCAATAACTTTTAATGAAACTTGGGTGGTTTCGTCGCTTTTGTGGTAATCAATGCCGGCAATTTCGGCTGCTGTCTCGATAATCGGGAAAATTAAGTCAGTTTCGTAGTTATTCGGCACTTGTTGGAGGATTTGTGCCATCCTTTCCAAACCCATCCCGGTATCGATGTTTTTGTTTTGCAGAGGTGTTAAATTTCCTTCTGCATCCCGGTTATATTGCATAAACACGAGATTATAAAACTCGATAAACCGGGTATCGTCTTCTAAATCAATGTTTTCATCTCCCAATTCTGGGTGAAAATCATAATAAATTTCCGAACAAGGACCACAGGGGCCTGTGTGTCCAGATACCCAAAAGTTATCATCTTCGCCCATGCGCTTAATTCTGGCTTCGGGTACGCCAATATCATCGCGCCAAATATTATAGGCTTCATCATCATCTTCAAAGACGCTGACAACGAGCTTTTCTGGTGGTAAGCCGAAAACTTGGGTGGATAATTCCCATCCCCAGGCGATCGCTTGTGGTTTAAAATAATCACCAAAGCTGAAGTTACCCAACATCTCAAAAAATGTATGATGGCGTTTGGTGCGTCCCACGTTTTCGATGTCGTTGGTACGGATGCACTTTTGCGATGTGGTGGCGCGATTAAATTCTGCTGTGCGTTGTCCCAGGAATATCGGTTTAAATGGTAGCATCCCCGCAATAGTCAGCAGCACAGTGGGGTCTTCGGGGACGAGGGAGGCGCTGGGGAGAATTTGGTGTCCTCGTTGGGCGAAGAAGTTAAGAAATATGTCGCGAATTTCGTTACCGCTCAGTTTTTGGGGATTTTCAGGCATGGGTTGAAAAGTTAGTTTCAATAATAGTCGTTTTTACAGGAAAAGTATGCCCCAGGATAGGGTGTCTATGCCATAGGTTGGAAATCAAGAGATCATTAACCACAGATGGACACAGATAAACACAGATAACTCTTTAATTTATCTCAATGAAAGCTGCTGTATCTCTATTTTGGCATTTTGTTGGAGTTTCCTGCCAGCCATTTTTGCCCGTGGGGTATTATGTGCAGCCATTAGACATCAGTAGAGACGTTCCATGAACGTCTCTACAACGGTATTGATTATCACGCATATTTTATTTTTTCCAGACATTGATTGTCTACGTCTGTGTCTGTGAATTCTACGTTTACCTAACTTTAGTCGGATGTGCGATCGCTATCTTCAGTCATAATTAGGACTTACGCAAGAACTCTCTGAAACCTTCTTAACTTCGTGTCCTTCTCCCTTGGCGCTAGCCTCTCCCTTTTGGGAGAAGGGGAGAGGCTGAACGCKTCTYAACTTCGTGTCCTTCTCCCTTGGCGCTAGCCTCTCCCTTTGGGAGAAGGGGAGACGCTTCGCGAACGTGGTTCGTTTTTCCATAATTTTGCGTAAGTCCTGATAATATTGGTTTAATCAACAAAAATCAAATTCCTAACTAGGAGAAAGGATTTTCTCCACTTTATATTGAAAACATACCGGCAATTTTACAAAACAACATAAATATTTATATTAGGTTTTAAAATTTGTTATTTTTAAATATCACGTAATAATATGATATTTATAATTGTGATATTATTGTAGTTAATTCCTGTCCATAAATTAAACTTTTTAGCTGGTGTAAAATATCGGATATTTGCCCTTTCAAAAATTAATAAACCTAGCCGGGATTTATGAGTAATCAAAGTTATCCAAGTTAAATTAAATCAGTGAACAGTTATCACGCCGATTTAGTCAGGGATTTAACCCAATTTTGTCTGATAAGGGCTTACTCGAAATAAATTATCCGGCTTAACGAACCGCAGAGGCGCAGAGGACACAGAGGAATCAGGGTTTGGGAGCTTTTTTGCGTTAGGTGATTTCGTATTTTTTTATTTGGAAGTCCCTAACTGATAAATGATAACTCTTAAAAATCGGGTAATTTGCCTGTGACATAAATAGTGACTATTCCGCCTCTGTTTCCCATCTCAAAGCAGTCTCTTGATAAAAATTATCAAAAGAGACGCGGTGCATCGCGTCTGTACAAAGGGTTCATGCAGCAGTATGATCAATCATACGCTGACAATCGCTCACAGAGACGCGTTGTTGCATGGATTTAACTAAAGCTTCGTAACTAGACCAATTTTCTTGTAACAAAGTTTTGGCTTGGAGAAAATGAAACTTCTGTTTCTGCAAAGCAGCTGATTCAGAAAAACCCAAACCTGCTAAAACTCCAGCTAGCTTGTTTTTATCATCAGCCCCACCTTCAGCATGATTAAAAACTAAAGTTTCCGCCACAATACCCGCCATCCAAATTGTACAATAGCGGTCGATGATTTGGGTGCTGATTGTCCCCTGTTCTAATTGAGTTGCTAATTCTCCATCATCAAAGCTAACACCACCTTGTCCGGGTTGCCCTTGTTTCCAAGCTTCCCAAGCGCTGAGTGTATAGCCAGTTACAGGAATATCTAGTAGATACGCTGTGAGAAAATGACCCGCTTCATGGTGGATAATGCGATCGCGGTGTTGGGGAGAAAAACCCGCAATCCAATCTAAAATTATAGTACCGCCTTGCCCTTGCAAACTGAAATTATCAAAAGTGGCTATTCCCAAAATAGTCACCGTAGCAATGGCTGGTACTGCTGGAGACAAATGAATTAATGGTCCCAACAGCACCGATAAAGTCATAAGAAAGATCGATATTGCAACTAAATTTAAAGCAGTTTGACTCATGCGTTGTTTTTGAATGCAGCTTAATCTTTCTTCATTTTGACACTTACAGGAGTTTTCGGTTAATTAGACCACAGTGTAGGGACGTTGCATGCAAGGTCTCTACAGGGTTTTAACTTCTGTTGTGTGTGTCATGGCGTGTAATTGTCTGAGTTCTTTGCACTTAGCCTCTGCCGCCTGATAAGCTGCTAAATATGCAGCACCACCCAACATGACATCACCGTAATACTCATAAGGTGCATCACCATAGATGGGTAAGGGATCATCTTCGGGATAATCTTCTTTTGATTCCTCAATAATCGCTTTGAGTTGCTTAATCGTAAAGCTTTGGGCGGCGAAGTACCAAAGTTCTTGCGAAGTTTTGTGCAGGTGTGGTAAACTGGGGTCAATAATACTCACAATAAAATCACTTTCAGTTGCTTCGCTTAATTCTATCCAGCCATGTTCAATGGGTTGGTATGGCATTTGGGCAACAGCTAAAAATCCCTGGACATACTTGGCTTTTTCTGTGGCTAATACTGCTTTGTAAGCATTCTCAAATGGCTGATTAGCTTTGCTTTTTATGCTTTGGGCAATTAAGATTGAAAGCGTTTCATTCAATGCTTTGTTCATCTAGGGCGGGGATTAGAGCAATGACTAGAATATATTATCACGGTTGATAGCATCGGTTTCTGCGGGAAAGGTGCAGATTAAATGCGATCGCATATTCTCCCATCCCAAACGGTCTCTGCTGTCTGGGTTGAGGCTATTAAAAGGGACATTTCTCTGAATGAGGGTAGTTTAGTTAGGAGCCACCCTAGACTGAGAGAAAATCATTGTTAATCGGAACTGTTTTGCTCACTAGGCTCAGGGGTATTAATGATACTTTGTTCCGGTTCTAATTCTATTTCAATTTTATTTTCTATTTGAATATCTACCTCTTGAATATCTATCTGTTGGTTGACAGATTCAGGAGGAGATGGCATTTCTGTTTCTTGGGCTATAACCTTAGTGGGATTTAAGGCTGTAACTGATATAGTTCCAAATAGTAGGGCTAAAGCGACATTTCCTAAAGGCTTCATTAACTTACCTATGGCTAACGCCACGCTCCGCTATTATAAGTTGTCTATAATATTGTCAGCAATTTACAAATGGTAGTTCTCCAACTCAAGTTAGAACAGCAAAAATCTTGAGTTGGAGTTTCGTTAGGTGCTGCTAATCGGAACTATCTTCCTCCATAGACTCTGGAGTAGTAGTAATACTTTGTTCAGGCTCTAATTCTACTTCCTTTTCCTCTTCTATTTTAATCTCTACCTCTCCCATATCTATCCGTTGGTTAGTACCAGGTTCAGGAGGAGATGGCATTTCTGTTTCTGGGGTTTCTGGGGCTTCTTGAGCTATAGCCTGAGTGGGATTTAAGGCTGTAACTGACATAGTGCCAAATAGTAGCGCTAAAGCGAGATTTCCTAAAAGCTTCATATACTTACCTATGGCTAACGCCACTCTCCGCTTTGAAGTTGTGGTTTTATTGTCAGCAATTTTAAAATGGTAGTTCTCCAACTCAAGTTAGAACAGCAAAAATCTTCAGTTAGATTTTGATATTAAACTTAAATCAGTAAACAGTAAACAGTTATCAAGACCTATGGATTTAGACCCGCCACCAACGCCAGATATAGTAGGGGAATTAAACCCAATTGTGTCTCTTAACTGATAACTGATAACTGATCACTGATAACTGTTAAAGCTTGACCTCGATGGCTAATTGAGCCTTTCAATTCCCGCGACATCTGTGCAAAAGTCAATTGCTTTTCTGGGACATAAAATATCGGGTCGTAGCCAAAACCACCTTCGCCACGGGGTGCATGAAGAATTTCGCCGCGACATATGCCTTCGGATTCTAAAGCTATTGTACCATCAGGACGAGCGATCGCCACGGCACAGACAAATTGGGCTTGGCGATTGGTGGTGTTACCTAATTCTCGCAATAACCGAGCAATGCGGTCTGAGTCGCTGCTACCATAACGTGCCGAATATATTCCGGGTGCGCCATTTAGGGCATCTACTGCCAAACCCGAATCATCTGCGATCGCCCATTGTCCTGTACCTTGAGCAATTTGGGAAGCTTTGAGACAAGCATTAGCGGCAAAGGTTTCGCCTGTTTCTTCAACTTCTAATTCTGCTGGTTTGAGCGTTAATTCCCAACCAGAATTAGCCAGATAAGCTTGCAGTTCCCGCAATTTACCGGTATTTCCTGTAGCTACTACGAGTATTTTATTCATATTTGCAGTTATCAGTTATCAGTTATCAGTTATCAGTTATAGCAATTCCCATTCCAGTGAGGTACAAGCAGTAATAATTAAACGCAGATGGACGCAGATAAACGCAGATAATTTTGTACTTTATTAGACTAGGAAATGCCTGATCACTGACAACTGTTAACTGAGATTATTCTGCCCAATTTTTCGCCCAAGCCAAGGTTTGATGCACTTGTGCAATTGTCGCTGCTTCGCAATATAGGCGTAATACTGGTTCTGTACCGCTAAACCGAATCATTAACCAGCTGTTGTCAGCTAGGCGGAATTTATAGCCGTCGATGGTTTGACAATCAATGACGGTTTTACCGGCAATTTCGGTTAATGGTTGGGTTTGCAGTTGTTCTAAAAGACGCGATCGCACATCCATACTGGCTAAGGGTAAATCAATGCGATCATAAGCTGAGGTGAAACCTGTTTTTTCTTGCAAAGAGTGATAATAATCGCTTAAATCTAACCCAGATTCCACAATCGCCTCTAGAACATACAAGGCTGATAACAGTGCATCACGTTCGGGAATATGGCTACCATAACCGATTCCTCCTGATTCTTCCCCACCTAATAATACATCTGCGGTTAACATTCTATCAGCGATGTATTTATATCCGACGGCAGTTTCAAAAAGTGGCAAGTTATGCAATGCGGCGACACGGGGAATTAAATCAGAACCACTGACAGTTTTGACGATTTCACCACTAAAGCTGCGCCTTTGGGTTAAGTGGTCGATTAAGATGGGAATTAAGATTTGGGAACTCAAAAAGTTAGCGTTACCATCCACTGCGGCGATGCGATCGCAGTCACCATCGAATACTAACCCCACGGCTAAACTTGATTTATCTGTTTGTCGGTAAGTTTTGATCGTCGAGAATAAACGAGATAGGTATTTTGGTAATGGTTCGGGCGCACCACCTTCAAATAAAGGATCGCGATCGCTGTTAATTTCTTGGACACCATCCCCCAGTAATCTCCCTAATCCCCCTGCTGCTGCACCGTGCATGACATCAGCAAATAATCTCAGTTTACCAGAGGCGATCGCTGCTTGAATTTTGCTAATATTAACTTTAGCTTTTAGGGCTGTAGTGTAACTCGGCCAGGGATTCAAGGGCTGTTGTTTTCCAGGGGTAGCCACTGGCTCAGGTACACCCGCAGATAATAATGCTTCTATTTCTTTGGTTACTTCTGAGGGTACTGAACCACCAAAAGCACCCTTGACTTTTAACCCTAAATATGCTCCGGGGTTATGACTAGCTGTAATTACCAGCGCTCCTAAAGCATTCAGGTCTTTTGCAGCCCAACTAAAAGCCGGAGTTGGTGCAAAGGTTTCGCTGAGTAAAACATCAAACCCGATAGCGGTGACAGAATCCGCCACAGCACGGGCAAAGTCTTCTGCCATAAATCGGCGATCGTAGCCGACAATAATTGTTTTGTTACCAACTGTCGAATAATATGTAATATACAATACTTGGGCGGCAACTGGCGCGACTAGGGCTAGGCGTTCAAAGGTGAACTCATCACCAATTATGCCTCGCCAGCCGTCTGTACCAAATTTAATCGATTTAGCAGCAACTGGCATTGAGGTATCCTCTCTGTTTACGTCAGGATTTTAGCATTTATTTCATAAATTCCAGGAGTGGCGGAATTAATCCACTGGTTCAATATTAGGAAGAAACGAACCACAGAGGACGCAGAGTACACCGAGTCATGAGAGTTTGAGAGGTTTTTACGTAAGTCCTGCATAAATAAATTAATTATGGATTTCTTCTAGTTACAATTGAAACTTTCTACGGTTAAGTGGTATTAAATATTTCTCAATATAGTGTTTCCGGATTTAATATGATATAATTACCAAGCTTTAATTATTTATACCGATAATGGGTAAGGTGATTACAAATTCGGTTCCTTCACCGAGTCGAGAATTGACAACCAGTGAACCGTGATGTTTTTCTTCGACAATTTGACGGGCGATCGCCAGTCCTAATCCTGTACCTTTACCCACTGCTTTAGTAGTAAATAAATGGTCAAATATTCGCTGTTTCACTTCTTCACTCATGCCAATTCCATTATTAGCAATGGCAATTTTTACTTGCTGATCTATAATTAAGGTTTTGATAAAAATATAAGGAGGATGAGCTTGAATCTCTGCAAAACTGCGTCCTTTATTCGATTCTTCTAATGCGTCAATGGCATTGGCTAAAATGTTCATAAATACCTGGTTTAATTGACCAGGAAAACATTTAATCTCCGGTAAATTACCATATTCAGTTATCACTTTAATTGCGGGACGCTGTTCATTGGCTTTGAGACGATGTTTTAAAATTAAAATTGTACTATTAATGCCTTCGTGGATGTTAAATGGCACTTGATAAACTTGATCAGCACGGGAAAAAGTGCGGAGACTGGTGCTGATATTTTTGAGGCGATCGCTAGCCATGATCATCGAGTCAATCATCTTGGGCAAATCTTTTAAACTATAATCCAAGTCAATTTCTGCTGCATGGTCTAGAATTTCCGCCCCTGGCTCTGGTAGTCTGGCTTGATATAGTTGCAAATGTGTGAGCATCTCTGCAAACATCGGTTTAATTTGTTGCAGAGTCCCACAGATAAACCCCAAGGGATTATTCATTTCATGGGCGACACCAGCGACTAAGTTACCCAAGGCGAACATTTTCTCACTTTGCACCAGTTGTAATTCTGCTTGTTGTAAATTTTGTAATGCTTGTCCAGCTTGTTGATAAAGTCGGGCATTTTCTAAGGAAATAGCAGCTTGAGTACAGAGAAAATTGAGAATAAGAATGCGATCGCTCGTAAACACCCCACTGGTGGAGCGATTATGTAAATACAAAATCCCAATTAATTTTCCTTGATTGAGAATCGGCAAACACAGTATACTTTTTGGTTGCTGTTGGATTAAATATTCATCAATCACAGGTAGCTCCGTTTCCAGATTATTAATCACCACTAATTCTTGAGTGTTTTTCACATACTGAATCAGCTTCACAGGCACATGGAGATTGCCCTCTAAAGGTTCAGAACAAAGTTTTTTGCTATCCGGTGTAGCCATAGCTTTCACCCGCCAGTTACCATCACTATAGGGCAGAATTAAGGCACAGCGATCGCCCC
This sequence comes from Nodularia spumigena CCY9414, assembly GCF_000340565.2. Lineage (NCBI taxonomy): Bacteria > Bacillati > Cyanobacteriota > Cyanophyceae > Nostocales > Nodulariaceae > Nodularia > Nodularia spumigena. The sequence continues at coordinate 3,816,794 of NZ_CP007203.1, read as the reverse complement.
CGGAATTTTGCAAAATAATCTCAGTTAGTTGGTGCAGCAGTTCATCCAGTTTAATCGTACTAGAAAGACTTTGAGAAGCTTTGATAATCGCTGCAAAATCTAGCACCGTATTCATGTTATAATTGGAAGAAATGCTCGCTGTTGTAGAAGCGTGAATCGAGATAATTAATTCTGTCAGAGAATGCGATCGCTCTGTGGGACAATTCAACTTATCAGCAACCAACTGATTTGTATCACCGAAGCTCAGGGGGAGGAGGGTAATGGTATTGACAATCTTGCCAGTTTTCTTCAGTTCCTCCACCGTCAATATAAATGGGTGGGTAGCTTCTACCTCATTATCTCGATAAGCGCCCAACAACAGCAAATAACTCTGCTCTTCCATCAGCAGTTTGATCAACTCTAGGGAAGCAAAATCCGCCCACTGTAAGTCATCGAGAAACATCACTAACGGATGTTCTGCGGTGCTGAATACTGCAATAAACTTTTGGAATAATAAGTTAAATCGGTTCTGTGCTGCTGTTCCCGATAGTTCTGGTGTCGGGGGTTGTTTGCCGATAATTCTTTCTAGTTCGGGAATCACCGAAATTAAAACCTGTCCATTGTCTCCCACAGATGCGAGAATTTTGCCTCGCCATTGCGCCAATTGCGCGTCAGATTCCGAGAATAATTGCCCGATTAAATCCCGCAGGGCTTGTACAAAGGCAGAGAAGGGAATATTGCGATTAAATTGGTCAAATTTCCCTTTAATAAAATAGCCTTGCTGACGAGTAATTGGCTTGTGGATTTCATTGACAACGGCGGTTTTACCAATACCTGAAAATCCTGCCACTAGCATGATTTCGGTTGTACCGTTTGCTACCCCTTCACAGCCATTTAGTAATGTTTTAACTTCCGCTTCTCGCCCATACAGTTTTTCGGGAATCAGAAAGCGATCGCATAAATCCTGCTGACCAATTTCAAAATCTGTAATTTTCCCAGTATTCTTTAATTCATACCAACACTTGTTTAAATCATGCTTTAATCCCAAAGCACTCTGATATCTTTCTTCGGCGTTTTTCGCCATTAATTTCATCACAATATCCGAGACTACCTGGGGAATCTCTGCTGTGTTGCCGATTGCCGATTTCTTGTTTACCAAAGGGGTGGGCATTTTCGCAATATGACCATGTACCAATTCCATCGGGTCATCAGATATAAATGGTAACTCTCCTGTCAATAATTCATAAAATGTCACCCCCAGAGAATAAAAATCGCTGCGGTAGTCTATGCCTCGGTTCATCCTACCAGTTTGTTCCGGTGAAATATAAGCGAGTGTTCCTTCTAAAATATGAGGATTTTTGAGTTCTTGGGTTTCTTTAGAAAGTAATGAAGCGATACTAAAATCAATAAGTTTAACTGTTTTGCTTTCTGGATGAATGAGAATATTTGCAGGTTTAATATCTTTATGAATAATATGGCTGATAATCAAATCATCAATAATATTAGTTAATTGAATAGCAATTTCTAAAAATTCCACAAGGGAGATAATATTGGTTTTGATGTATTCTCCTAAAGAAATCAACCCTATATCTTCCATCACCAAAATGTAAGCATTACCATAGGGTTCTAATGATAAGGGCTGAATGATACCGGGAATGTTGAGATTTTTGCTAATAGTATATTGGTTGCGAAATTGCAACAATTCGTTAAAGCCGGGATATTCAGAGGTAAGCAGCTTAATCACCACTGGGAGTTGATCTTGCTCTCGGATAGCTCGATAAACTACAGTTCTGTAGCCTGCGTACAGTTGAGAGTTAATTTTATATCCGGGAATGATGGGGGTGCAGTCCGCAGTGGTCATTGATATCTACCTCATGGTGCAAATTCGTTTTTGCTTCATTCATAGTATTCCCTTGACACTCCCCGATCTAAAGGTGCGGGGATTCTTGGTTCAACGAGTCCACTTAGATTAGACTCCTTGCGGTATCTAACCCAGAGGTGGTTCTCTCCCCCGACGCGCAGCCATGCCCGAAGGGCTTTAGCGTTAACTTTCCCCCGGCGGGCGAGGTAGTTGCGTTACCGCAAATTTTGTTTGAGTTAAATTCTGTGTCGTCTAGTACCTGTAAATCTTTTACCTACTTCCAGGTGATACTAGAACTACGAAGTAGAACCCCATAGATTTATTTGTCTTGGCGAAGCCTCTCCCTTTGGGAGAAGGTACAGATTGCCGTGAGGCACTTGGGTTTTTATACAGGTTAATTACCGTTCCTGTGACAATTATTTTACCACAAAGTCACCGAGGCGTAAACGCCTTAGCCGGCTTCCATCCCTTGTCTAAAGCACGTTTAAGTTTTTCCGCCATGCTCCAAAACTTAACCTCAAGGGTTTTCAGCCTGTTTTCTTATAATCGGACAAGGACTTCAGGTATCGATTGAATGCGTAGCACCTTTAGGTACAGTATATCTTTTTTTACAGTTAACAGTTATCAGTTATAGCAACGGACAGGGCGCTTAGGACATGACAAAATTCTCAAACAAATTCACAGCAAGCATTTCACTGATTTCATTCCTGCAATGCTTGATGCAATTGCTCTGCTGATAAAGATTTTAACAGACTCAGATTCAGAGGTGCTTGACTGAGATATTGAGCATAAGAGGGTTGTAAATAAGAGGCGTATTCGGGGCGGTTGAGCAGGTGTGTTTCCCAAAAAGCCACGTTTAAAGCTTTCAGATAAGCATAAGCCGGCGCACGGTTGGGGCCTAGTAAAGCTGATGGTATCGGTAACACGTCATTTCCAGAAGTTGCTTCGGTCAGTACACTGAAATGAGTCCCGTTTTCAATTAATACCAAATACTTATTAGGGGTAGTAAGCCAGGTGAAAGGGCGAACCTGCTCGGATACTATTGGGGTAGCAATATCCTGACTATTTGCAACTAGCATTACAGGAACTTGAATTTGGCTGACCTCACTTTTGCCAAAAATTGAGCTAGATAAAGGATTAATAGCCAATACTGCTTTAATGCGCTCATCTTGGAGTTGGTAATCTTTGGCTTCTAACTCAGTGACTTGACACTGCAAAAACAGCGACAAATTGAAAGAGGACATATTGGAATTACAGTCTTGTTGCAGTTGCTCAAAATTTATCTTAGCTCCTGCCAAACTTAAAACAGTATAACCACCAAAAGAATGCCCAATTGCCCCAACTTGCTCAAAATTGAGTTTTCCTTGGAGAGCAGGATTGAATTTTTCCATGATTTCCAGTTGATCAAGCAGAAATTTAATATCTAAAGGTCGGTTGACAAATTCTTTTGCTTCTAATGGCCCAGCTAAACCTGTTAAGTAGCGCTCAACGCGTTCCGCATTACTACCAGGGTGTTCTAATACAGCCACCGCAAAACCGTAGGATGCTAAATGTTCCGCTAAATAGGCAAAAGAAGAACGGTCTGAAGCTACACCATGAGAAATTACAATTAGAGGAAAGGGAGGTGAGGGATTTTCTGGGCTGGTTGATGGTGTTGCTGCTGGTAAATAAAGATGGGTGGGAATTATGCGATCGCGAGACTGATCTAAAAGTATAAATTCTTTTCGCCGCCAAGTAAATGCACCAGGGGATGTTAAATCTGGCTGTTGAGCAAAGTCAATGGTAGGATTGGTAACTGCTGCATTTAGGGGAGCAATTGGTGTAGCGCGAGCGATCGCTTTTTGTTGAATCCAAGCCACAACCTCATCTCTTTTCTGCAATACTTGGGATAAGTCATCAACTAACTTTAGCCCCTCGGTAAAATTTAGCCGCAGCGTAGGTGAGGGAAACTGACGCAGAAAATTCACCACTGTTAAACCTTCTGGATTAGCAGCAGCCAATATCAAAGCACTTCGTAGGGCATAAAAGCCATTTTGCCTAGATTCCGTGCGGATTAAGCCCCCTAAACGTTGTATGAGGTCTTCGCCTATCGGTGAGTAAGTAACCTGAGACACAAGGGTAGGAGTGACATTAAACTGCTGCTGGAGCAGCTCTCGTAATTGAGCCAGTTGCTGGGGATTGGCTCGACTCGCATAAAAAGCCAATTCATCGGTGATTGTACCTTCTTTCGCGAAGATTTCCAAAGCGTCAACGCTCAAAGAGAACTCACCATAGGGAGGGTAAAAAAAGTTAATCCGTTCCGCCCCCAATCCCGGAGTAGCCGTGAGCAAAGTAGATAGTATCCCTAAACTTAAATATCTGAAAAATGTTTTCATCAGAAAAACCCACAGTTTACACCATCCCAACAAGTTTGGGTTAAGAGGATGTCTGAGAAGTATCAGTTTTATCCATATCCCCCCTTACCCCCCTTATTAAGGGGGGGGAAATTAATCAAAGTCCCCCTTTTTAAGGGGGATTTAGGGGGATCTACAAGTGTTTTATGCAACAGGAAAAAGTTTTCAGACATCCTCTTAAGAGGAACTGGTTTACATAGTTATTTATATCACATTATTAGCAGCGAATTAGTTTAAAATAATTATCACATTTAAATATAATTTTTTCGATAAATTTAGAATAATTAATATAATATTGTTCCAGTTAATCAAGCTAAATTTATTTGCAATATATATGGTCAAAATTCCCGCAAACAATAGCCAAAAATATAGGGTTGACAATAATCATGCCCACCCCCTGTTAATTTACTAGGTGCAAACTTATTTTTTTGCCTGGGGTTTTTGACCTTGAGAACAACGATCAAACCACTCCTGATATTTGTTTTGCAGCGACTCATCTGTAACAGCAATTGTGATTTTCACCTGCTGACAACCGTGATTGTGTTCGAGAGCGATCGCATTTAAAAGTAAACTAGCAATTTTCGGTGAACTAAAATCACCACTCACTGTTAAATGACTATCCAAAATTGTCCCTTCAGGTCTTTCTCCTGCCATAAACTCAATACCAGAAATCTCACCTTGTCTTAAGTCAATTTCTGCAAGTTGTTTATTTTCTGGGCTAACTTGTTCCACAATTAATTTTTCCCTGCGGACAGGTACTTGTACCATCCGAGTTTCAATTTTCTTGCGAACAATCACTTCACCAATTTTGTGTTGTTTATGATCAGCTATCAGTCGTTCTTCTATTAAACTAACAATATCTTCATCATCAAGTTCTGCTGCATTGACTGTTTCAATTTGACTTTTGCTCATTTGCTCATTCATATTTGGTGCAGTTAATTCATCCACTGTTATTTGACTATCTGATGTTGCGGCTTCTAAATATTCAGGCATATGCTCTACTTCTGATTTGTCTATATCTAGGAGAATACATCGGTCACCATTATTGATTTTGTTGATTTTTTGGCTCAACAATAAAACTAAACGATGTGAATTGACATCTGGTGTACCATGATTTTTGCGATTTTTTTGATTCGTCTGTTGAGATATCACTAAATTCAGCCGACGATTAGCATCCAAAATTAAATCTTTGACCTTACCTACTATTTGACCTTGCCTATCAGTTACAACAAAATCTCGAACTTTGTTTTTTAACGTTTCTAACAAGGTGTGGATATTAGTCTTCTTGTGGACTTGTTTAAGGTTATTTGCCATTGGTTGGCTATTCATAAAAAGAATGATCAAATGCTTTTATAAAACCAAGTTATATAATTTGTATGCTTGAGTGATCACAAGTGCAGGCAAAGCTAATTTAAAAACCCCACCTGCACTGCGTCTCATTATTCATATCAAGTTACCCTGAATACTTATAATAAAATCCATTTTTGTATTTGGAGTTATAGCTAGCTTCCCCGGAATAATACAAATGATTTTCAGTGTTGGGTTTTTTCTCAACCCAAGGGACTTTAATTATAAGTGATGAGCCGAACCTGATATGATTAGCTCATGGCTAATTGCTTTTTTCTGATTGATTAACGTTCTTCAACTGGAAGATTGGGAGCATTGATATCTAACTCTTCACGTCGCACAGTGTCTTGAGTCTCAACTGTCTCTTGCTCGACAACCTTTTTAACTCTCACTTCTTCACGCAAAACGGCCTCTTTGCGAACTTGAGGTGTTTCTTCATGGATTTCTACACGAGCAACTTCGCCTTCACGGAAATTAGCTTCGCTAGGAGAAACAACCCTACCCGCATCTTCTGGAGTCACACGCTCAATTACAATATGCTCTTTTTCTATTGGTACTGAAACTCTTGCAGTTTGTGTTTCAACGTGCTTACCAATTGCGACTTCTCCAGTTTTTTCGCGTCTTTTGCTAGCAATCAGCCGTTCTTCATACAAGCGTAGAGTTTGATGGTCTTGCTGATTTAAGTTGTACAAAGAAGGTTCATGCTCGTAAGTATAACTTTCACGGGTGTAAGTTGGTGTTGATGCTTCTACCGCACCGGAAGCATATTTAGTATCACGATAAACCCCGCGTACCTGTTCTTCATAGTCGTAATCCAGCGTTCTACCTTCTTCAAATTTTGGTAAATCTTCCGCTTGTTGTCTAGTCATACCCAGAGCGTAAACGCGATGAGCATCATAGTCAATGCGAGAACGTCCAACTGGGAGTAATACTTTTTTTCCAAATATCCAAAAACCTAAGTCAACAATTAGATAGCGGAAACGCCCTTGTTCATCAACTAAAACGTCGGTGACAGTACCAATCTTTTCATGACCTACGTCTGTGTAGACACCTAATCCTTTAATATCATTACCTTGAATAGTTTCGCGGTAATTGGGATCAAATTCTGCTAATCTGTGAAGAACCATTATAGTTACCTCTGAGTTTTCATACCATCTCTTAATAACTAAGATAAATATTTATTGGCTGATTTATCTCCTACTATTGAATGATATCTGTTCAAAAAAACACATCAAAAGTTATAAATATTTTTTGTTTAAGCAGATAAAAAATATCAAGATTCTATTTGTTTGATGATGATTAGAAAAATTAAAAATAAAAGTACAGGCAGAGGTAAAACTTTCCCTTCCCTGCCTGCATTATTTAAAATAAATCTCCAAAGCAAATTTCTTACCCAGCTACTCAAACAGCTTCTTCTCTTTGTGTACCAGTTTCATCCACATGCAATTCTCCTGTAGTATCAATATCTAACTGTTCTCGACGAATTGTGTCTTGTGCTTCTACTGTGTGGCGGTCTACAACTTTTTTCACTCTAATTTCTTCGCGCACAAAGGCTTCTTTGCGAATTTCCGGCGTTTCTTCGTACAATTCTATGCGTGTTACTTCCCCTTCTTGAAATTTGAGAGCGTTGGGGTCTACAACTGTTCCTGCTTGTGTTGGTGGAACTCGTTCGATCAAAACACGTTCTTTTTTAACAGGGACTGTCACCCGTGCAGTTTGTGTTTCAATGTGCTTACCAACTGCTACTTCCCCAGTCTTGATGCGATGCTTGTTAGCAATCAATCGTTCTTCATACAGTCTGAGGGTTTGATGATATTGTTCATTTAAATTATATAAATCTGGTTCTCGTTGGTAAAGAGATGTCTCGCGTTCAGAAGCTCCATCTTTGCTTTCAGGACGAAAAACAAGGCGCACCTGTTTTTCGTAATCTTCATCAACAGTCATGCTTTCCTGATATTCAGGTAAACGTTCAACTTGTTCTTTACTCAGCCCATCAACATAAACACGTTTGGCTAGATAATTGATATGGGAAAGTCCAATGGGGAGTAATATCTTTTTGCTAATAGAGTCCAAGCTGCTGTCAATAACTAAATACCGAAAACGTCCACCTTGGTCAACCAAAGCATCAGCTACAGACCCAATTCTTACACCTCCTTCGGTATAAAGGTCTAAAGCTTTAACATCATCACCGCCAAAGGTTTGTCGGTAGTTAGGGTCAAATTCTTCCAGTTTGTAAAGAGGCATATATTTCTAGGTGTAGAATATCTATACCTATCAGCCTAAAAATTATTATCTTGGCTTCCCTCTGGCTGGCGGCTGAATTTAGGGAATATATTTTATGATTGAAATATGAATATTTTTACCCTGAATTAATTGCCTATTTGTATATAACTTAAGATATAAATTTTGCATCTGTCAAAATATTCCACAAGTAAGAAAAAAGCAATCATTGGGAATAGACAAAAAAATTGGGCGTTGCTGAATCAGAAAATGTCAAAATTACCTTTGCGCCTCTGCGCCTGGAGCGTGACAAAAATTCATATTAGAAATCAGCAACGGCAAAAATTGAGTTAGTGCAATTAGAAGACTCGAAAAATGAACGGATAACGGAATGGTTCATCTGGCCGGCTAAAACAGTGCAACAGCGCCCAAATTGTCAATCCCCAGTGCAGAGCAAAACCCAACGCAACTACGGGAAAGAATAAAATTCCCCCCAAGCCAAAGGTGAGGAAAGATAGAATCCCAATTGGAACGCCAATAATAGTTGCCCAAAACCAAACATTGAAGTGAAAATTAATCGATTCTTTAGCGTTACTTTTCACCACTGGGTCGTCAGAAATTAAAGTAATGACAATTGGAACCCCAATAGAGAATAATGTTGTACTAAAGAAAATCGCCCCGTGACACAGCGATGATAGCAATTTACGCTTATGAGAATCGTATGCAACTGGCATTCTGGTGTCCTCTCAACTGAGTTTATAACTCTTATTGTAACGAAGACATAATATGTTGAGAATTCCAGTTTACCGTACTCTGGAAACTATTTCCACCGTCCTTAAGATAAACTAGAATATGAGGTTTACTTTAAAAAAGGGTCTAAAAAATGGGTCGCATCAACCCCTACACATTACAAATGCAGATTAGCCGGATGTTTGAGCAAGGGCAATCATTTTTTGCCACAACCAAGGTGCAGGACTGGTTAAAAGAGCGCAAACATGATCCATTAGATTATGACATCATTTTCCATCAGAAACCTGCACCTCCTGGTTCCAAAGAAGTTATAGCCATAGAAATTGAACTACGTCGCAAAGATGGACAGCCTGTAGACCCCTGGTTACAAGAGCAAGCCAACCTTCACGGCTGATGCAAGTATAAATAATGAGTCAAATAAAATACTTTTTCCAGACAAGTAGACAAGCAAAATTCAATGTATATAAAAAACATAAATTCCCCGTAGGGTGTGTTATGCCGTAGGCTAACGCACCTTGAATTGTTAAAGTCTCGACTCCTCTAGGCTGTAACACTGATCTCACCCGAAGTCGCGCAAATGTTGGGTTGCGCTGCGCTTAACCTAACCTACAATTTTGTTAACTGAACCGTATTGCTATATAGGACGTAGCACAGCCAAAGTTTTAAGGGACTACTCAGAAATAAATGAATTATCCATATTGTGGGCAAAGATACCGGCCCTGATTAAAGGACGGGTGGGGACACCCATCCCACAATAAAATTTGGAATGTTTTTTTATTTGTCAGTCGCTAATGGTGCGTTGCGCTGCGCGACAACACACCCTACAGTTAATTTTTCTTGACGTATTTTCGTATCTACTTACTGAACATTACAGTAGAGTTTAGCTTCCCTTTCTAGATACTTAATTTCTCTGCTCCATTGTTCAAGTCGGTATTCTCTCTCTCGTAATTCACCTGTTGTCGGGTTTCTGGAAGGGGGAGTATTTCGATTAGGTAAAATGCCATTATTGGCCAGCCAGATTGGCGAAAATACCTGCCAAAGAAATACATGATCGTGCTTATCGCCACCCAAACAGCGAATTTGTTTAACTGAAAGCCTTGATTCACCAAAAAGGATTTGCTGAGTTTGGGAATTATTAGGAAACAGGCGCGTTTCACTACCTCTTCCACGAAAAAATTCGACTACAAACAAGTCACCAAAATCGAATATACAAACCTCTGTAGGATCACTACCATCATCCTTTAGTAAATCGACATCACCTTGAATTTGATATCCTATGGCAATTTGTGATGTGCTGGGTAACAAAATGCGAAGCCGTTCAAAGCGGTTACTGTAGTTAGCCCAAAATTCTCTGCGACTACGTAGCCTATTTGACTCGAAGGATTCTAAAGCTATCCGGCTCAATATTACATCTACTAACCTTTGGAAATCACCATAATTAATGCCGCCAATCCACTGTCGAAGTCTTCGCCTAGCTGGTTCGGAAAGTTTATACCAATTTTCCCCATTTCTGTAGTTATTTCGCAACCAATCAACTAAGAAAGAATAATTTTTTACTACATCATTATAAACACGGGTTAGTAAATAATCAACAGCGTTTATTTGCTGAGTATTTGACATTTCATTCAAGCAACTTAACAACCAGGTTACTTGCTGCTGATTTGGAGAAATCATTTTTACAAAATATGGTGTTATCTCTTCTATGAATTGGCTGAATGATGGAATCCAAACTGGTAAATCTCTTAGAATTATGTTAACTAATTCAGTTTGATTGACACGCTGTTCATCAGCAATTTTGGCTAATTCTCTCCCTGGTTGTTGACTGCAAAGTGCCCGCACAATTTGAACTGGTAGCAGGTGACTAACTAAGTTAGAATTAGCAAAGATATCAAAAGAATCAGCTAAAGACTTGGCTAATACCTGTTCTTGCTGATGATGAGAATAAAGAGCTAAACGCCACAATAGCTGATGTTGTAACCATGAGTTAGAAATTGCTACCTTCCAAATGGCTGCTGATGTTTTATGAGAACGGTCAGTATTTTGTTTATCCCACTGTGCTTTAGCATGGATGCAGTAAATCCAGTCTAATTGACTTACTTGATCAGCTTTACCCTGTTCAATAGCTGCTAATACTTTATCAACACTTGGTGTTGAGATTTTTGGCTCTGGTAAGTTACTTGTAAGCTGAATCAGTTGATTAGGAATACATTTTGGAGGTTCAGGTAGGGAAGGAAGAGAAAATTCAAAATTCAAGATTATTTATCCTTTAAAGTGAGGTTTCAGCGATATCTTTTTTTAACTCATCATTACGAAACTGAAAGCGGAAAACCACTTTGCGATCGCCTGGATTATCCCGACTGTGATCAGCTTCAACTTCTCCACGACCAGCAGCTAGTATTTTCTGGCTCAAAGCCGTTTTTGTAGGGAAATTAATGTCAGAAAAAATATATTTATAAACTGACAAAGACCGCATTAAACTCAGTTCCAGATTTATTTTTTCATCTCCTTCCGAGCTAGTATGACCTTCTATAACTACACGGCTAATTTCGTTTTCAAATTCTTCCTTTGAAAAAATTACCCCACTGTAAACAGGAATAAAACGGCTGAGAAAAGCTTTACCTTCTGGTTTTAGTTCGTTACTTCCCTGAGCAAACAGAATTGACTCCTGAATGCTGATATCTCCAGTTTCAGGATTAACTTTGACATTAATATTGTTACTTTTCATCTCGCCCACCACATTACCAATTATTAACCGTTTTGGTACATCCTTTTGTGCAAGTTGGAGTAATGCAGTGATAAATAGCAAAGCAAAAAACATCAGCAAACCAGACATCAAATCGCCAATAGACAGATAGATGCTAGAGTCATCATCCTCTATCATCTCTGCATCAATTTCATCTCTAATAAAATTATCCATGATTGCTTGCACCCTTACCAGATTGGTGGTGATCATTTGCAGCAACTAAAACTTCTGCCGTTCTGAGTAAATCTCCACAAACTCTAGCCATAGAAGTATCTGCTTGTTGGAAAAAATTCACCTGTAAGTCAACAGTCCTTTGCATAGAACGTTCAAGATGACTTTGCCAAGCATCCAGGCTATGATCAAACTTTTGATTCAAATTGCTGTATGAATTATCAACTATCTGTAATTGCTCGCCAATACTACGAGCTAGATTTTCTAGTTGCATGAGTCGTTGTCCATCGTTCAATCCAGCCGCAATGACTAATTTGTGAATTTGTGCGACAGATTCCTGAATTTTAGTCATACTTGCATCTACTTCTTGAGTCAATTCACTACGTCTTTGACATTCATCTCGGAATACTTGATCAAGATGGTTCACAACTCCAGATAATCCTTCCTGTTGTTTGCCTAGTGTATCCTCAAGTAAAGTATTTTGCTCTTCAAAAAACATCTGTAAATTCCGTTGATATTCTTTCCTAAACCTTGTCAAATCATCTTCTACTGTTTGGCGAGTGGCTGTGAGTCTTTCGTCAATATTTCCTAAAGTAGCCAAAAGATTATCCTTAGCATCATTCATCAATCCAGAGGCTTCTTCACCTACTGTTTTTAGAGTATTAGTTTGCTCATGAAAGGTTCTATTTGCTTGGGTGAGAATTTGGATAATTCCAGTTTGAGTAGCTTGAAGCATTTCTTGTTCAACTGTGGCGCGTTCTTGTAATGCTGTTTGCAGTTCTTCTCGAATTCCTCGGAAAGTATCAGCAGCTTGAACTGCACTGGCTTCAAAAGCACTGCGTTGGGCTGTCATTCCCTCAATACTCTGATCTACAGCGTGATGAATTTCTTGAGATGTTTGTTGTAAAACATCTCTTGTATCTGTTTTAAAATCATTTAAAGTGTCTCCCAAATTGTGAGCAAATCCTTGGAGTTGTACCAAAGTTTCTTGTTGAAAATTCTGAATTGTCAGGATGGAATTTGCCAAACTTTCAGAGATTCCGCCGAGATCTTGATGTAGATTCAGCACGGCTGTGGAAGCTTGCTGGGTTAACTCGGCACTTTTATCTAGTCGCTCTGCAATCGGTTCTAGTACCTGAATTCGCAAATCATTAATAAGTTCTTCTAAAACTCTCTGTCCCTGATTTTCTTGGAGTTCTCGAAGTCTTCTCTGTTCATTGAATATATTTCTCAAAAGTGGTGAAATTTGCTGCTTGACGGATTCTCCAATAGATTGGGGTGACAACTGATTTAAACCTGCGAATTGTTCTGCTATACTCTTACCTACAGCTTGACCAATATCTTCCGCTTTTAGCTGTTTGAACCCAGTCAAATTTTGTGCTACCAGCGTAAGTGCTTGAGCAACTTCAAGGTTATCATTCTCTGTGGTTTTTAAAGTTGCGATCGCCTTCAATTTATGACGCAAACTATCACGCCGTTTCTGCCGTACCAAATCACTCCCAAACAAAACTAAAGTAAACAAGCTACCAGAACCAAGCCCCATCAAGGAAGTAGAGAAAGCTGTTTTCATTCCTGCTAATAACTCTGTACTAGCAGTCATCAGTTGTTTACTATCTTCTGTAGATAAATTGATTCCTTGAAGTCCCTGTTGTATACCATAAAATGTCCCTAAAACACCGATAGCGGTACATAAAGTGGTGACAAAACGCAAGGAAGTTCGAGGAACTGGACGGGCTAAATCCGATGGATACTTTATAAATATGAATTTGCAGTTTTTGTCTCCTTTTTGACGAACTATGTTTATATCTTCGGGATCTAAATGTTCGTGTAACCAGGGGCTAACTTTTACATATTCACCCTTTTTATGACTCAAAAAATTAATCGCGGCTTTAGTTTTATCCAAATACTGCGATACTCTGCGAACTTCAATAATAGTTGCGACGACGAACACAACAGCAATTGCCAAATAAAAAAGTACGTTATCCGAAATGTTCCAAAGTTTAGTTATTTCCACACTGCACCCTTCTTGTTTATCTTGGTTATATCTTTTGGAATTGTTCTAATTCTTTATCTGTGAGAACTTTTTGTGCTACCCGTATTGGCAGATGTTCTGCATACTGGCGGTTTCCTATAGGTTCCCGCAGACGTAAACCATAAGCTGGTTCACCTTCTGATTCTGTATCCTCAATTAAATAAACCTGTTTTGGTGCATAACTTCGCAACAAACGAACCTGCAAACAGGTTTTTAAATCCCGTGAAGAAATAGATAGATGTGAATCTTCTCCAAATAATTCACGCGCGACTTTCCACGCGTGGTTAATTGCCACAATTTCCTTAACCAACTTCTCCACAGAGGGGCGCAACATTTCAGCCGCTTGATTTGTCAATGCTTTTACCCTATTTGCCTAAGCTTCAATAGGGTTATTGTTCCCAAAAATCGTTACTTTTTCACTTTTTTGCGAAAAATAGGGAAATTATATCGCCCGGATGCTTTCTTGTTTCTAAGATCATATTTAGTCTATTTTGTCAATATCTGATTCATAGGAATTACCCTTTTAAAGATGGGTAAAATTCCTCTTTACTCCGTGTCCTCTGCGTCTGCTGTAGTTAAATAAAATACTTTTTAAACCACAGAGGCACAGAGAACGCAGAGAGTCAGGATTTTAAAAGTCTCTGCGGCATACAAAAAGGCTAAATCCTTGTCTTGTTATCCCAAGTAATCAAAACAAGATTCAGCCTTATGAATGCGGAAGGTTTATAACATTGTGTAAGTAGTTCCTACTATACCATAAGCTTATTGACATTTAATAGCACTTTTTGATTCATTACTTCTTGAGCATTATAGATTTCCTCAGTACCAAAATGCTTGTAAGCTATACTTTACAAGCATTTTGCAGCTTTAATCATAAGTTAAGTTACAAAAATTTACATAAAATTAGTGACAAATAATTTCAATAAGTCTGATAATATGTTTTTAAGGTTTATTGAGATAGATACTCATTAGTTGGGTTCTTGATCTCAGGCATAGGCACAATTTCTCAGGAGCTAATGTGATGACAAGCATGGCTGTTCAAACATCGGAGTCAATTCCCTGGTGGTCGGGGAATGCCCGGTTAACAGAACTATCAGGGCGACTTTTAGGCGCTCATGTTGCTCATGCGGGGTTAATCGTTTTGTGGGCAGGTGCGACAACCTTGTTTGAAATCGCCCACTTCAACTCTTCGCAACCAATGTATGAGCAAGGTTTGATTTTATTACCCCATTTAGCAACTCTGGGCTGGGGTGTAGGTAGCGGTGGACAGGTGGTAGATACCTATCCCTACTTTGCTATCGGGGTAATACACCTAATTAGCTCTGCTTTTCTGGGTATTGGTGGCATTTTTCATGCCCTACGTGGCCCGGCTGTCTTAGAAGAAAGATTTTCCTTCTTTGGCTATCGCTGGGAGGATGCCAACAAAATGACAACTATTTTGGGCATTCACTTAATATTACTGGGTTTAGGTGCTGGCTTACTGGTTGCCAAGTCTATGTTTTTTGGCGGCTTGTATGATGCCAATTTGGGTGAGGTGCGAGTTATTTCTCACCCTACCTGGAATTCTACCGTGATTTTTGGCTATCTCTTTGGTGGTGGCGGTAGAAACTGGATTGCTGGAGTCAATAATCTAGAAGATTTAGTTGGTGGTCATATTTGGGTAAGTATTCTCTGTATCGCCGGCGGTATCTGGCACATTACAACTCAACCTTTTGCTTGGGCTAAAAAGCTGTTTGTTTGGTCGGGTGAAGCATACCTTGCTTACAGTTTGGGGGCTTTAGCTTTAATGAGTTTAATTGCTGCCTATTTTGTCTCTGTCAATACCCTAGCTTACCCAGTTGAGTTTTACGGACCAGCTTTGAATATTGGGTTTGACCGCTTCCCCTACTTCGAGAGTGGAGATTTACTATCTGCTCGCGTTTGGTTGGCAAATGCTCATTTTTGGCTAGGTTTTTTCTTTCTGCAAGGGCATCTCTGGCACGCCCTCCGCGCTGCTGGGTTTGATTTCCGTCAAGGTAAGGTCGTGCATTCAACTCGTGGAGAGGTAATGTAACAATGACAACTGCAACCATAACTCAGCGAGAATCTGGTTGGTGGGCAGGTAATGCTCGATTTATTGATATGTCGGGTAAGCTGTTGGGCGCTCATGTTGCTCATGCGGGTTTAATTGTCCTTTGGGCTGGGGCAATAACTTTGTTTGAAATCACCAAATATGATGCTTCTCGCCCAATGTATGAGCAGGGGTTAATTCTTTTGCCTCATTTGGCGACTCTGGGTTTTGGTGTGGGCAATGGGGGAGCAATTATTGATACCTATCCCTATTTTGTGATTGGTGTTTTACATTTAGTTAGTTCCGCCGTCCTGGGTGCTGGCGGTATTTATCATGCTCTTTTGGGGCCAGAAGTACTAGCCGAAAATAAAACCTTTTCTGGGTTCTTTGGCTACGACTGGGAAGATGAAGACAAAATGACTACCATTATCGGTATTCATCTCTTGCTATTGGGTTTTGGTGCTTGGTTATTGGTGGCGAAAGCACTGTTTTGGGGTGGTCTTTATGACCCTGATGTAGCAGATGTAAGGGTAATTACTGAACCAACTCTAAACCCTGGTCGGATATTTGGCTATCTCTTCGGTTTGTTTGGTAGTCAGGGGATGGCGGCTGTAAATAACCTAGAGGATGTCATTGGTGGACATATCTGGGTAGGAATACTATGCATTGGGGGCGGATTTTGGCACATCTTCACCGAGCCTTTTAGCTGGGCTAAAAAACTATTGTTTTGGTCTGGTGAGGCTTACTTGTGCTACAGTTTGGGCGCTTTAGCCTATATGGGATTTTTTGCAGCTTACTTTGTAACTGTGAATGATACCGTTTATCCCACAGTGTTCTATGGTTCTTTGGGATGGACTACCACTGCATCGGGAGTTGTGACAGTTCGCACTTGGTTAGCAACTAGCCACTTGGCTTTGGCGGTGGTATTTTTAGTTGGTCATATCTGGCACGCCTTAAGAGTTCGTGTGATAGCGGCGGGATTGAATTTTGAGCAGGGAGTTGTTAACTATTCTGGTATGCCAGAAATGGGTAATTTTGATACTCCTGTAAATGCTTCTGATATCACGCTGAACTTTTTGAAGTATCTGCCGATTTACCGTCCTGGTTTGTCGCCTTTTTCTAGGGGTTTAGAAATTGGCATGGCACATGGTTACTTTTTGCTGGGGCCTTTTGTGAAACTCGGTCCTCTGCGGAATACTGAGTTGGCAAATCAAGCGGGTTTATTAGCCACAATTGGTTTGTTATTGATTTTGTCTATTTGTTTGTGGCTCTATGGCAGCACATCTTTCTCAGATAATAAACCTGCTTCAGGGGAATTACCAGAAAACATGAAAACGGGTAAGTCTTGGAGTGAGTTTAATGCTGGATGGACTGTAGGCGGTTGTGGCGGTGCTTTGTTTGCTTTCTTGGTTTTAGCTAATAGCAGTTTGTTTTTCTAATCCCGATTCAACTGTGAATGGGTATATATGAGGAACGAACCGCAAAGTACGCAAAGTACACAAAGGAAAGAAAGAAAGAAAGAAAGAAAGAAAGTTAAAACTATTGATTAGGTGTCAAAATGTCGAAGAAAATTGGTTTGTTTTACGGTACTCAAACTGGCAAGACTGAATCTGCGGCTGAAATGATTCGGGATGCTTTTGGTGGTGATGTGGTGACATTACACGATATGGCTCAGGCTGAGGTTGCTGATTTTGATGAGTATGAATGTTTGATTGTTGGTTCCCCAACTTGGAATATTGGGGAACTTCAAAGCGATTGGGAAGGTGTTTATCCTGATTTGGATGATGTTGATTTTAACGGTAAAACGGTGGCATATTTTGGTACAGGAGACCAAATTGGCTATGCTGATAATTTTCAGGATGCTATCGGGATTTTGGAAGAAAAGATTTCCCAACAGGGTGGTAAAACTGTGGGCTATTGGCCAACGGAAGGGTATGACTTTAGTGATTCAAAAGCTGTGCGGAATGGTAAGTTTTGTGGTCTAGCCCTTGATGATGATAATCAATCTGACCTCACAGATGAGCGCATTAAGGCTTGGGTTGCACAGTTGAAGACAGAATTTGGTTTGTAGAAAATAATCAGTGAACAGTTATCCGTTACCAGTTACCAGTCAAGAGACATAATTGGGAGTTAGCCGCTATAGGCTTTGATAACTGTTCATTATTTACTGATTTAAGTCTCTTGATAACTGTTCACTATTCACTGTTCACTGATTTAAAATGTTTGAATTATTCCATGTTCTTTGGTTAAATGCTAGTCCCAGTTTGAAGCGTTTTGATCAACCATTGCTTCAACACTTGTCTGGGTATTTGCAAATCGCTCAGTGGGAATATCAACAAACAAGGGATGAAGCTAGTTCTATAGATCAAGCTGTGCTGTTGTTGCATGAATTTTTAGCTTCTTACCCGGATGCGGTGCATTTAGGTGGTCATGGAATTAGTGGTGCGATCGCATTATCTTATGCTAAACGTTATCCTGAAAAGGTGCGATCGCTGACTCTCTTAGCTGTAGCTTCTCAACCCGCTAATACTTGGCAGGCTCATTATTACTTTCAACGACAAATGTTTACTATTAGCCGTGAGCAAGTTTTAGCCAATAGTGTTCGCAGTCTGTTTGGTAAACAACCGCCTCAAACCACTAAGAAGTTAATGACGGCTTTAGACAAGGATTTAGAGCGATCGCCTTCACCCCATTCTCTTTTTAAAATGGTTTATTTACCCAAGGGAGGCGTTTCTATGCCGATGCTGGTATGTGGTAGTAAAACTGATTCGGTAGTTAATCCACCTGCTTTAGATGACTGGCGCAACTGGTTAAAACCGGAAGATAGACTCAGAGAATTTCCCCAAGGTTATCATTTCTTTCACTATTTTCACCCCCAAGAAGTGGGCGAACAAATTTTGAATTTCTGGGGTTGTTACCAGAGGCGATCACTCACAATATCTGCACAACCTTTCACTACTTTTATACATTAATGAAAAACTAGAGGGAGATGAAGCAATAATTCATCTTCCCAATTGCTAAAAACAGTTTTTTTAGTGACGGCGTAGCCCGAAATCACTTATTTTTTGCTGCTTAATTTACGCACCTATTTAAATTATTAAGTTTTGTAAAACCCCCTTTCTTTTTAATAAATACTTGCAATAAATTAAATGCAGAATGCTGAACAATTGGTTCACAGATTCAGCAATATAGTCTGATTTCATTGGGAAACAACGTCAAGTCCTGAAAGTATCAACCAATTAATTGAGTCCTTTTAGCAACAAATACTAACGAAGCAATGCAGACATACGACAATCCCAACGTCAAATACGATTGGTGGGCTGGTAATGCCCGCTTCGCCAAGCTCTCTGGCTTATTTATCGGCGCTCACGTCGCCCAAGCCGCACTGACAACTCTTTGGGCAGGAGCGTTTACATGGTTTGAAATTTCTCGTTACAACCCCTCAATACCAATGGGTGAACAGGGGCTAATATTGCTCCCCCATTTAGCCACCTTGGGCTTTGGAGTGGGCGCAGGTGGTCAAGTTGTCGATACTTATCCCTATTTTGTTATCGGTGCTTTACATTTAATCTCCTCAGCCGTTCTTGGTGCTGGGGCGCTGTTCCATACTTTCAAAGCTCCCAGAAATTTAGAAAATGCTAAGGGTCAAGCGCGTAAATTTCATTTTGAATGGGATGATCCTAAACAACTGGGTTTAATCTTAGGACACCACCTCTTGTTTTTAGGCGTAGCAGCTTTATTGCTGGTAGGTAAAGCCATGTTTTGGGGAGGAATTTATGACACGAATATTCATGATGTTCGCCTTGTAACTGAACCAACTCTCAATCCTTTTGTGATCTATGGCTATCAAACTCACTTTGCTACTGTTGACAATTTAGAAGATTTGGTTGGTGGTCATATTTATGTCGGTTTCCTACTAATTGGTGGCGGGATTTGGCACATTATTAAGGAGCCTTTTGCTTGGGCGAAAAAGCTTTTGATTTTCTCTGGGGAAGCGATTCTTTCTTACTCTTTGGGTGGTATCGCTGTGGCGGGATTTGTTGCAGCTTATTTCTGTGCTGTGAATACTTTGGCTTACCCGGTGGAATTTTATGGTCAAATTTTGGACGTGAAGCTTGGTGTTAGTCCTTATTTTGCTGATTCGGTTAAGTTGGCTGGTGGTGGTTATTCTGCTAGGGCTTGGTTGGCTAATGCTCATTTCTTTTTGGCGTTTTTCTTTTTGCAAGGTCATCTGTGGCACGCGTTAAGGGCTATTGGTGTTGATTTTAGACAGGTTGAAAGGTCTTTGAACGCTATTAGTAGCGAGTCGTAAGAGGAGGAGGAGGGAGGGTTTTTCTCTCTCTCTTATTTTATGTGTGTTTTTTAACGCAGAGGGGCGCTAAGTTAGCGCAAAGGTACGCGGAGTTTGGAGGTATGTGTTGTGACGGTTTCTATTGAGAAGAGTTTTGCGGCGGATACGAATTTATCTTGGTTGGTTGGTAATGCTCGTTTGACTGATTTATCTGGTCAGTTGTTGGGCGCTCATGTTGCTCATGCTGGTTTGATTATGTTTTGGGCTGGGATAACGACTATATCTGAGGTGCTGCGGTTTGTTCCTGGTGTGCCTATGTATGAGCAGGGGATGACTTTGTTACCCCATTTGGCAAGTTTGGGTTGGGGTGTGGGTATGGGTGGTGAGGTGGTCGATACTTATCCCTATTTTGTGATTGGAATGTTGCATTTAGTCGCTTCTGCTGTGTTGGCAGCCGGGGGTCTTTTTCATGTGTTTCGCTCTCCCAGAATTCTCTACAATGCTGGGGGACAGGTGGCGAAGTTTCACTATGAATGGAATGATCCTCAGCAGTTGGGTTTGATTTTAGGTCATCACTTGATTTTTCTGGGTTTGGGTGCATTTCTATTAGTGCTAAAGGCGATGTTTTTTGGCGGAGTTTATGACCCGAATTTTGGTGATGTTCGCCTGATTAGTAATCCCAATTTGGAGCCGATGACAATTTTTGGCTACTTGGTGGGGATGAAGGATGGTAGCTGGAATGTTTTGGGAATGGCAAGTGTTGATAATTTAGAAGATGTCATTGGTGGTCATATTTGGATTGGTTGTATTCTCATTATTGGTGGTGCGTGGCATATTCTTGTTTCTCCTTTTAATTGGGTAAGAAAGATTTTACCTATCGAAAATGGTGAGGAGATTCTGTCTTATAGCTTGCTGGGTTTAGCTTTAATGGCTTGGATTTCTGCGTCATTCGTAGGATATAACACAACTGTTTTTCCTAGAGAATTTTATGGTTCTGAACGTCTGGGTTTGGCAAACATTCAATTTTTTATTGGTGTATTGGCTTTCTTGGGTTACGTTTGGCACTCTTGGCGTTCGCGCCAGCGCTGACTTGTCAGTTCGCGTCAATTTAATAATTAATTAAGTTTCGCTCAACACTAGCTAAATAATTTGTCACGCCTGCGGTTCACAGCAGTCAACTGTAGGCTTTTTATTTGAATTTATTTGAGGCTCTCTCATGCTAGCTATGATTTTTTGCGCTTCATGTAGTTGGGTAATTGTAATTTTGTCTAGCTTTAGTATTTGGTTGACTTTGAAAAAAGGTACAAATCATTTAAAAAAGTTACATCAAATACCTTGCCATAATTGTGAATTTTTTACTAATGATTATCGCCTTAAATGCACAGTCAACCCAATTAAAGCTTGTTCTGAAGAGGCGATTGGTTGCATCGATTTTGAACCTAAGACTTGTAATTGTAATGCTTCTCAAAGGGTACGGCGCAAGCTTGGTTAAAATTTTATAACGCGATAATTTTTAATTTCTACTACTATTAACTTTCAAATCTAAACACCTATGAACCAGCCAAATAATTTCCTATCGGAATTATCTGATTTTCTTTATCCCCGACATCCATATTGCGGGGAGTTTAAACAAGAATACTTGGTGTTTAATGCTAATCTCCAAGATTTTTCTCAACGGGTAAGTTATATTTGCACTTTACAAACTGGTGGTAAGCTTTCCCCGGAGGAGGCTTACAAGCAAATTCAGATTCTTTGGAAACAGTTGAAAAGTAGTAAAAAAGACTTGGGGATTAGTTAACTATAAAAGCAGAAGCAAGGGTGATCAATTACCCATGTATCTGAATTCAGTAATTTAGTCTCGTAGTCGGGACTGGGTTATTGCTAATTTAATACGCGATATCGCCTGTCTAAAAATCCACAGTCAAACTTGGTAACATCATCTGTATAGCCCTACACCGCCTATGCTCACAGCCAGGGGAAACCTTAAAAGATGCCAAGTAAATATGCCTTAGCTAGTTAAAACTGTCAGGATCAAAAAGTAGAAAGTAAAAGTCATTTTCTTTTACTTTTCACCTTTTGTTCAACTCCCACAACAGGAGGTTTAATCTTGACTAAATTAAAAGTTGGTATCAATGGCTTTGGTCGGATTGGACGACTTGTGCTGCGCGCTGGCATCAATAACCCCAATATCGAGTTTGTGGGGATTAATGACCTCGTACCACCAGATAACTTAGCTTATCTATTTAAGTACGATTCTACACACGGTCAGTTGAGAAGTAAAGTTGAAGCCAAGCCTGATGGTATCGTCATTGATGGGCATTTTATCCCTTGTATGTCCGTCAGGAATCCGGCTGAGTTACCTTGGGGTAAATTAGGTGCAGATTATGTTGTCGAATCGACTGGACTCTTCACCGATTATGATGGAGCAGCAAAACATCTCCAAGCCGGTGCAAGGCGAGTCATAATTTCTGCGCCCACAAAAGAGCCAGATAAAGTACAGACGCTGTTAATGGGTGTGAATCATCACCTATTTAACCCAGCCAAAGATGTGATTGTCTCTAATGCTAGTTGTACAACAAACTGTCTAGCTCCCATAGCGAAGGTAATCAATGATAACTTCGGACTGAGCGAAGGGTTGATGACCACTGTTCACGCCATGACTGCGACTCAGCCAACTGTAGATGGCCCCAGCAAGAAAGACTGGCGGGGTGGACGAGGTGCAGCCCAAAATATTATTCCTTCTTCCACTGGGGCAGCAAAAGCGGTAGCATTAGTTTTGCCAGAATTAAAAGGTAAGTTAACAGGTATGGCTTTCCGGGTTCCTACTCCCGATGTTTCTGTGGTTGATTTAACTTTTAAAACTGCTAAAGCTACCAGTTACCAGGAAATTTGCGCGGCGATGAAGCAAGCTGCTGAAGGTGCGCTAGCGGGAATATTAGGCTATACAGACGAAGCCGTAGTATCCACAGATTTTCAGGGTGATACTCATTCGAGTATTTTCGATGCAGGTGCTGGTATTGAGTTGAATGCCAACTTTTTTAAGGTGGTGGCTTGGTATGACAACGAGTGGGGCTACTCAAATCGGGTGCTTGATTTAATGTTGTCGATGTCAGAGAAAGAATAACTCACTAGTACAGCATCGGCGTAAATAAAACCCCTAAATAATTCAAAAGTCTATTCTATAAGCCTTTTGACTTTTGACGAACGCCTTGCGGTGCGGGTGCTTGATGAGAGACGCGATAACCCCACAGACGTGATTTATCGCGTCTCTACAATAGAAATGGTTTGAGCCAATTGGTAAGTTGGAAACAACTGATTTAATTAAAGTGCATTCCATTGGACAGCCAATTTTGGGAGAACGCACCTAAAATAGGGCTGTGGCTAATTTCAGCTAGCCAATGTGGGCAATGTTTAAGAAAAATTGCCAAAATCGGAATTCTGAGGAACAGTCAAGAGTGTAAACAAGTAAGGAATTAAGTACGTCCGAAACCAGCACAACTCACGGAGAAAAATATGTCTAAAACTTTACTAGAACAATTACGCCAAATGACCGTTGTGGTGGCGGATACAGGGGATATCAAGGCTATTGAGAAGTTTACACCCCAAGATGCTACTACCAATCCTTCTCTGATTACGGCGGCGGCACAGATGCCCGAATATCAGGAAATTGTTGATCAAACTTTACTTCAAGCGAAGAAAGATGCTGGTTCGGCTGCTAGCCAAGCAGATATCGTGACTTTGGCTTTTGACCGTCTAGCAGTGGCTTTCGGTTTAAAGATTTTACAAATTATTCCTGGTCGTGTTTCGACAGAAGTAGACGCTCGTTTGTCTTTTGATACCGAAGCTACTGTGAGCAAAGCTAGAGAATTAATTGCCCAGTACAAGGCGGCTGGTGTCGATCGCGATCGCGTCTTAATTAAAATTGCCACCACTTGGGAAGGCATTCGCGCTGCGGAAATACTGGAGAAAGAAGGTATTCATTGTAACTTAACTTTATTGTTTGGTCTGCACCAAGCGATCGCCTGTGCGGAAGCCGGCGTTACCTTAATTTCTCCCTTCGTCGGTCGGATTCTCGACTGGTACAAAAAAGATACCGGACGCGATAGCTATCCAGCCGCCGAAGATCCAGGGGTATTGTCTGTAACCACAGTCTACAACTACTACAAAAAATTCGGCTATAAAACCGAAGTTATGGGAGCCAGCTTCCGCAACATTGGCGAAATTACCGAACTGGCTGGTTGTGACTTGTTGACCATTTCTCCGGGACTGTTAGCGGAATTGCAAGCAACTGAGGGAGAATTGCCACGCAAACTTGATCCTGCTAAAGCAGCAAACATGGAAATCAAAAAGATATCCGTTGATAAAGCTACCTATGACAAGATGCACGCTGCTGACCGCATGGCATCTGACAAACTAGCAGAAGGTATTGATGGCTTTACCAAAGCTCTGGTTTCTTTAGAAAAACTATTAGCAGAGCGACTAGCTAGCCTTGAAGGAGAAGCAGTGGCCAGCCATTAGGATGTAAATGGTAGAAGGTAGTTAGTTGTTAGTGGTCAGTTTTAATAAAAATATCAACCATTAACAACTGACCGCTTCAGCTGATTTCTAATTCTCATCAACATCTAAAGTTACCTCTATTACTTGACATACCTCCTCGTCCTCAAGTTCGAGGATTCCTTGGCGTTTTGCGTCTATCGCTTAGAGTTATTGAGTAAAAGAAAAAGTAATGAAAATACTAGTATTAAATGCTGGATCTAGTAGCCAAAAAAGTTGTCTGTATGAAATTGCGGATAATTGTTTACCCACGGTCGCACCCCAACCTCTGTGGTCAGGAAAAGTTAACTGGACTCAAGACCGGGGTGTGGCAGAAATTGAAGTGAAAACAGCTACGGGTGAAACGCTGCAAGAATCAATTTATGGCGACTCGCGACGCGCACACGTCGCCTATATGCTCTATACTCTGACTCGTGGTGCTACCAAGGTAATCGAACATCTCTCAGAAATTGATATGGTGGGGCATCGTGTAGTACATGGTGGTCAGGAATACAGAAAGAGTGTGGTAATCACTGAAGAGGTAAAACAAACGATCTCCAAATTATCGAGTCTAGCGCCAGCACACAATCCAGCCGCTTTAGAAGGCATAGAAGCCATTGAGCAAAGCTTGGGAGATGTCACTCAAGTAGCGGTGTTTGATACCGGATTTCATGCCACTCTCCCGGATGCCGCCGCCATTTATCCTGGTCCCTATGAGTGGGTAGAGGAAGGTATTCGCCGCTACGGTTTTCATGGTATCAGTCATCAATATTGCTCAAATCGTGCGGCTCAAATCCTCGACCGAGATTTAGCATCCCTGCGCTTAATTACCTGTCATTTAGGCAATGGTTGCTCGTTAGCGGCGATTAAAAATGGACGCAGTATTGATACGACTATGGGATTCACTCCCCTAGATGGGTTGATGATGGGTAGCCGTTCTGGTTCAGTTGATCCAGGGATTTTAATTTATTTATTGCGGCAATCTAACTACTCTGCGGAAAGGCTAGACTATGTATTAAATAAAGCTTCTGGATTACGAGGAATTTCGGGTGTATCCAGCGACTTACCCCAGGTGATAGCGGCGATCGCCCAAGGGAACTACCGCGCTCAACTAGCTTGGGATATGTACGTACATCACTTACGGTCTGGTATTGGCTCCATGCTAGCCAGCTTAGGCGGATTAGATGCATTAGTATTCACAGCAGGTATAGGGGAAAAATCGCCAGGAATACGCCAAGCAGCCTGTGAAGCCTTTAGCTTTTTAGGCTTAAAAATTGACCCATCAAAAAATCAACAACAGCCGATTGATCAAGATATAGCCACAGATAACTCTGCTGTGCGGGTATTAGTAATTCGGACTCAAGAAGACTGGGCGATCGCCCAACAATGTTGGCAACTCATGCAAAAAAAATAACCAAACTCCGCGTACCTTCGCGTTAACTTAGCGCCCCTCTGCGTTGAAAAACACCAAGGGGCGGGCAATCCTTGCCCACCCCACAAAACCAAAGTGTCTGTGTGTAATTTTAGACAGAACCGCCAGCCGCTTGGAAGCGAGCGCGGGCGCGTTTAAAGGCTTGGGTTGCCTGAATTTGGGCTTGTTTTTCGCCTGGAGTCACTTGATTGAGACGTGTTTGTGCTTGATTAAAAGCAGCACGAGCATCTTCAAGTTTAATCGCGTCGCCACGTTCAGCACCGTTCACCAGAATGGTTACTTCATCTTCTTCAACTTCAGCAAAGCCACCCAGTAGAGCGATCGCTTGCCAATCTTCGTTTTTGCTAGCACGGACGCGCATCACACCTGTATCCAAAGCTGTCAACATCGGTGCGTGTCCACTGAGAATACCTAACTGACCAGTAGTGCTGGGTAGAACTACTTCTTCAGCTACAGCATCCCATACTGTTTTATCTGGGGAAACTACACGAACGGTTAGAGTCATTTTTCAGTTGTCAGTTGTCAGTTATCAGTTATCGGTCATTGAATTATCAATGAACAGTTATCACTTTTTTTCTGATCACTGTTCACTGATAACTGTTCACTGAGCCTATCCTTTCATCTTCTCAGCTTTAGCGATCGCTTCGTTAATATCGCCTACCAAGTAAAAAGCTTGCTCTGGTAATTCATCCAATTCACCAGACAGAATCATTTTGAAGCCCTTAATGGTGTCTTCCAACTTCACATACTTACCAGGAGAACCGGTAAATACTTCCGCTACGAAGAAAGGCTGAGACAAGAAGCGTTCAACCTTCCGCGCCCGTGCTACGATCAGACGGTCTTCTTCAGACAATTCATCGAGACCGAGAATGGCGATAATGTCCTGAAGTTCTTTGTAACGTTGCAGAGTTGATTGTACAGCACGAGCAGTACTGTAGTGATCATCACCGACAATTTCCGGCTGCAACATGGTCGAGGTAGAACCTAGTGGGTCAACTGCGGGATAAATACCCTTAGAAGCCAAACCACGAGATAATACTGTGGTTCCATCCAAGTGAGCAAAGGTAGTTGCAGGTGCGGGGTCAGTTAAGTCATCCGCAGGTACATATACAGCTTGAATCGAAGTAATGGAACCCTCTGTTGTGGAGGTAATCCGTTCTTGTAATGCACCCACGTCGGTTCCTAGTGTAGGCTGATATCCTACAGCAGAAGGCATCCGACCCAACAGTGCTGATACTTCAGAACCTGCTTGGACAAACCGGAAGATGTTGTCAACAAACAGCAATACGTCCTGCTTACTCACATCACGGAAGTACTCAGCCATAGTCAAGCCTGACAGACCAACCCGCATTCTGGCTCCGGGTGGCTCGTTCATTTGACCATAAACTAAGGCAATTTTGGATTCGTTGAGGTTATCTTTGTTGATTACCCCAGATTCCATCATTTCGTTGTAAAGGTCATTACCTTCACGGGTGCGCTCACCCACGCCAGCAAACACAGACACGCCACCGTGTTGTGTAGCGATGTTGTTAATCAATTCCATCATGATGACGGTTTTACCAACACCAGCACCGCCGAACAGACCAATTTTACCACCACGTCGATAGGGGGTGAGAAGGTCAACAACTTTAATCCCAGTTTCAAACACTGAAGGTTTGGTTTCCAGGTCAGTGAATTTAGGAGAAGGGCGGTGAATGGGTAAGGTTTGTTCCGCATTCACAGGCCCTTGATTGTCTACGGGTTCGCCTAGAACGTTGAAAATCCGTCCCAAGGTAACTTTACCAACTGGGACGCTGATGGGAGCGCCTGTATCAACCACTTCCAGACCACGGATTAAGCCGTCAGTGGAACTCATCGCCACAGTTCGCACTTGGTTGTCGCCCAGCAACTGCTGCACTTCAACGGTGAGTTTGATTTCCTGTCCAGCTTCATTGCTGCCTTTGATGGTCAAAGCGTTGTAGATTTGGGGTAGTTTTCCACCGGCAAATTTAACGTCTACAACTGGGCCAATGATTTGGGTAATGTAGCCAATGTTTGTTTTTTCTGCTGTTGTTACCATGCTGCGCCTAATATTTGTAGCTATATTTCAGATAGGTTCTGGGAAGACATAAGATTATGCAATGTCATCTTACACTCTAGCACTGGAGGGGGACACAACTCCCTTAGTAATTCCTTAAAAAAGGAGTGGGGAGTGGTCCGTGGTCTGTGGTCCGTGGGGAGTAGGTGATATGATGTCCCTGTTTGGGAAACCTCAAAATAAAAAACTGCCGTGTCTTTCAATGGCAGTCCAAACGTTTTTCAATTAAATGGGTAATGGATTATACTGGAGCAATAGTTTTGTATTGTTGTTTGCGCTTCAACCCGGTAGCAGCACCAAAAGCACCGAATGCCAACAGACCCAAGATAGTGGTTGGTTCAGGAACAGAGGCGACTGGAGAAAGTACTGGTGTTGGTGTTGGCTCTGCTGCGAAAGTACCACCTTCAAAAAACACAGCCGAATCCAAAGCAGTATCAGATGTATCTGCAATTGCCAATTTAATTGTATTGGTACTACCAGGAACTAATCCTGTGGCTTGAGCAGTGAATATTGTGGTAAAACCATCATATTCAATATTGAAAGCGCCTGTGCTGTTGTCGATGAAAAACTGAGGGTTGGTAGCGTCAGTACCTATTGGGTTGCCACCATTAACAGTATTGATGGAAACTGGGGTGGTAGTTCCAGGAATTAAGGCAAGATTTTGCCCATTCAAGAAGAAAGCAAATACATCATTGAAAGGACTATTCACAAATTCGGGGTATTCTTCTGATGCAAAAACGTAGTTGAAGAAGAGATTCCCACTGTCTGAGACAAAATCAAATTCCAGAACAGAGGCATCTAAAGTATTTCCAGGAATTAAGCTGTCTAAGTCAGCATCTCCTGGTAAACCGTTGCTTTCTCCTGCGCTTCCAGCGTTATTTGGTCCGACTGCCAGGTTAGCGTCACCACTGGTGAGAATTATACCATTACCTATGCCTATTCCTGAAGATAAGCCGTTGGTGAAAATACCAGAAGCAGCAGGTGCGCCTGTGTATGTAGCATTGGAAAAAGTGATACCACTGCCCACAATTTGGTTAACTAAAGCGTTAGCCTCGTCAGTTGTATTAACTGTAAGGGCGTGAGCGGGAACTGTGGCTATACCTAAACCGACTAATGTGAATGTGCTGTGTGACAAAAATTTGGTCAATGAGTTCATTGTAATTTTCTCCCCAATAACTGTGAACTTTAACTATGGAAGTACATCTCAAAGGTTTTGGCCTAGTTTCCCGTGAAATTAAGCACCACTTCTAGGTGGTGACAAGGTAAAACTAAATGTTCAGCAGCGATCGCACGTACTGAAATCAGATAAATTCCTGAATAATTTCCACTTGTCTGACTTTTTACAATACCTTAGAGATTTTAACTTGATGACAGTCATACTTAGTTTTTTTATTTCACTAACTAATAGCTTCACCAGGGCATATCACACAATACTGGTGAATCTATATTTTTGCTACTAGTACACTGAATGTTTATATAAAAAATACATAATCAAGCTAGATGAAAAAATGTCTTAGACTTGGATATATCAAGTATTTTAGCGTATTTTCGGATATATAGACCCAACACACAATTTTCTGTTTATGAAGATTGTGTGTTGATTTGCTGAAGTTCTCACAAATCAGAGGCTTACAGGCTTAAGGTAAGAATGAGTATATCAAGACATCTGCTGTCAGAAATGTCCCAAGATGTTGCTGATTCATGGGATTATGTTTGTGATTTCGCACCCAGGCTGGAAAAGTATACCTTGAGCGCTACTGCCAAAACTTAATTCCTAGTCAAGATTTTTACCAAATAATGCGATCGCGCCATTTTTCTGTACTCTTAGTGCTAATTCCTGATACTCTGGTTAAATCTGCTAGAGATGTAAACTTTTGCTGCTGACGAGCAATTATAATTTTTTGGGCTAATTGCTCACCTATTCCCGGAAGAGTTACCAATTCTTCTAGAGTCGCAGTATTGATATTTACGGGTTTAATTTCTAGAAACTTGCTAGATGTCTGACTGATTATCTGAGGACATTGTTTTTCTTCTGCGGAAATTTTTTGTTGAACTGATAGCGGTACACCAAGTTTAGCATCAGCATAAAGACGGTTAAATTCTCGCACATAATGGGCGGCAATGGTCGGATTTTCCACTATTAATACTGTTTCATCATTACCATGATTGGCAGCTTTTGACCAATTATGAGAACCTGTAATTACTGTTTGTTGATCAATTACGCCAAATTTATGATGCAATAAATCACCTCTAGCTAAGGTAGGTACACCCACAGTAGTTAGGGGATTTTGCCAAGGATTATTATCTAGTTCATATTTACAATTATTACTCAGCGCTACTCCCATCATATCCATAGCGTCACTATAGTAACGATAAGCAAATTGTGAATCAATCAAAGCCCGGATAGAAACATTTTTTTGATGGCGGGTTTTAATAATATTAGCTAAACGCTGTTCAGAAAAAACAAACAACGCCATATCAATAGATTTAGTTGCGGATTTTAAAGTTTCTCCCATTAAACCATTGCTAGATTTATTCCAAGGTTGGGTGGAGGAAGTAGGCGAAAAATGGACTGTTATTTTGGTGTCACCTAATGTGATATTTTGAGGCGCTCGCATCGGTTTTTGCAACCCAAATCTACTATCTGGCTTACCTCCTGGGCCATCACCCCACATAATATTAAACTCCTCAGTAAATAAAACAGCTAATTCTGGGCTATCAATCTTTAAAAAATTATTGGCATTGCCTAAACTGCTAAGATTTGTATAATCGCCGTGAATATCACTCAAAGTAAAATTAGCCGAAGTTTTAATTACCCAACGATTATCCACAATCACAAATTTGTGATGCATTAAATTACTACCGGCTGAACCATCAGCCCGGTCATCTATCCAAGGAATTTTGGCATTATTTAAAATTATTAAAGCATCTCGTTGATTAATTTCTTCGGGGCTGAGTTGATTATCTTGGTTCAAGTCTACAAAATTACGAAATTCTTGATAACGGGCTTGTTCTCTAGGCGTTAACTTTTGAACTTCCGCAGGTGTTAAACTACTCAAAGGGCGACTGTAATTATCTTCTAAAATTACCCTCACTTTCACACCCGCTTTTTGTCTCTGGGCTAGTGCTTGGGAAATTTTAGGTAAACGTAATTCTTGAATGGCTACATCCACTGTGCTTTGAGCTTGAGAAATAGCATCAATAATCTGTTGTTCTAAGTTATCCCCCAGGCGAGTTTGCTGGCGGTAAGGTTCTTTGTATTCTGAAGCCTGAGAATGGTTAAAATAAACTTGAACTAAGGAATCTTGTGGTAAAGCTGCTAAAAGCTGATTTTGGGGTTGGGCTTTTTGACAAGCAATGGCGAAAATCAGAAAAAAAATCAGGAAATATTTTCTTGGTGGAAAAATCTGCACGGTAATTTGCTAAAAGTGGATTGGGGATGAACACATTTATACTATATCCACAGATAATCAAATCCACCTCTTAATACAGAAGTCTTCAGGTTTTTTCACAGAATTATTGATAATATGCAAATATATTTAGATTACAGCGCCACTACTCCCACTCGTCCAGAAGCGATCGCAGCTATACAGACAGTCCTGAATCAACAATGGGGCAATCCTTCTAGTTTACATGAGTGGGGACAACGCGCCGCCACAATTGTCGAACAAGCCAGAATCCAAGTTGCAGGTTTAATTCATGCGGCTCATCCAGAATCTATAGTTTTTACTGCTGGTGGTACAGAAGCCAATAATTTAGCCATTATGGGCATTGCCAGATTATACACTGTACCGCAACACATAATTATTTCCCAGGTGGAACATTCGGCTATTTCGGAACCAGCGCGGTTGTTGGAAATGTGGGGTTGGGAAGTCACACGCTTGGGTGTAGATACTAAAGGTAGAATTAACCCCCAGGATTTAACAGCAGCTTTGCAAAATAACACTGTTTTAGTTTCGGTGATTTACGGACAAAGTGAAATCGGTACTATCCAACCAATTATAGAACTGGGAAATATTACCCAAAAACATGGTGTTTTATTTCACACAGATGCAGTCCAAGCTGCGGGACGTGTACCCATAGATGTGCAGAAAATGCCAGTAGATTTACTCAGTCTTTCCAGTCATAAAATATATGGTCCTCAAGGGGCTGGGGCGCTGTATGTGCGTCCGAATATCGAATTAGTGCCTTTGTTGGGTGGTGGGGGACAAGAAATGGGATTGCGTTCTGGCACTCAAGCCGTACCTGCGATCGCTGGTTTTGGAATTGCTGCGGAATTTGCTGCCGTAGAATTACTGAGGGAAATCCCCCGGTTAATGAAGTTGCGCGATCGCCTATTTGCTAACTTAGCAGATATTCCGGGTTTAATTCCCACAGGCGATCGCGATCATCGCTTACCTCATCATGTGAGTTTCTGTTTAGAACACGCTGATGGTAAAAAAATCAGTGGTAAAGCCTTAGTCCGACAAATGAATTTAGCTGGTATTGGTATTAGTGCCGGTTCTGCCTGTCACAGTGGTAAACTTAGCCCTAGTCCTATACTCTTAGCTATGGGTTATCCAGAATCAGCTGCTTTGGGTGGGGTGCGCTTGACTTTGGGGCGTGATACTACGGAGGCTGATGTTGATTGGGTGGCGATGGTGTTTAAGCAGGTTTTGCGGAGACTGTCACCGGATTAGGTTAAAAATATGAATTTTCCTTCTCAACTCCAACAAAAAATTGAACAATGGGCAAGTATTCAGGGAGTTTCGACTGAAAAATTTATGTTGCAAGCGATCGCTAAAAAGATTAATGCTTTAAGTCAGCAAACAAGTGAAACAGTTGTATTTTTAAGAGTAGCAATGTAAAATTTTGGTCATCACTAAAAAAAAATTATGTTTAAACAAGTTACACTTAAAAACTTTAAAACGCATAAACTGACTACTGTAGAGCTTCATCCAGTAACCTTGCTGATTGGTAATAATAATTCAGGCAAGTCTAACCTTTTAACAGGGATACAACACTTTTGTAGGCTAGTAAGAAGAGGTCGTCCTGGAAATATTAATAAAACAGTTAATGTTCATAGAGACTTATATCCTCATCGTTATAGGCTAGCTGCTGATAATGAACCAATGGGATTTATAATAACTTGGAATAACTTAAAGGGAAGTATTATCTATGAAATGGAATTATATGAAAATAGGCATTTTCCAGAATCTGCTAGCTGCAAAGAAAAAATAACAATAAGGCTAGATAGTGCAGATGAAAAGATAATTACCAGTGGACATGACCAGTCAACTAACTTAATGGCTTTAAGGCAAGACCTTGAAGACAATGCATCTTTGCAAACAGCAGAAAAACAATTGTGTAAAGAGTTTTTTGGAGATTTTGCCAATACATATAGTTATCACTTTCAACCTGCTTTTCTCAAAGGTTTAGTTAAAGATGAGCAAATGGGGAATCTTGATGATGCTCCTCATGAAATAGGAAAAAGTGATTATATTAAAATTCCTGCTGAATTAGGTAGTACAGGGCTGGGACTGCAAGCAGTTGTTAAATATATTAAAGAAAAAGAGGAACGGACATTTACAAGATTTACAGCGTTAATGAGGAGATTTGAAAATAATTTTCAAGGTGTTCGCTATAATGAAAAAATTTCTAAACTGGTTTGGGAGTTTGATTTTGGCAGAAAAACCACTGTAGAGGAGTTCACTCCAGATTCGGTTTCAGATGGATTTATGAAAGCGGCGGCTATTAGTCTTCTAGCTTCTCTTTATAGACCACCAAGTTTAATACTTTTAGAAGAAATTGAAAATGGTGTAAATCCTGGGAATATTCAAGAACTAATGCATTGGATTTGGCAAATGACATCTCCAACTTCAGACGGATATACATCTCAATTTATTATTACTTCTCATAGTCCCTCTGTCTTACGTGAATTTCATAATTACTTAGATCATGTTTATACAGTTCGCTTAGAAAAACGTAATAGCACAAGTGATGTCAGAAATCTAAATACATCTCTGGAAACACTTGTAGGTATAGGTACTGTAGAAGGTGAGATAATAGATGATGAAACTACAGGGAAACGGATAGTACAAATACCAAAGTATCAATTAGCAGAACTTTGGTACTCCGGGACAATTGGGTAATTAGGTAAAATGTAATGCCAGAGAGAAATATAGGGATTATTGGAGATGGAGCTACTGATAGGGCGATTTTTAGAAAAATTTCTGAATGTATTCTATCTAATGGTTATGAAAATAATGTGACTCTTAACTATTTTGAATTAAAAAGGCAAACACTGCATGATCCAGTAGAAAAATATTGTAGAGAAGTGGGAAAATTAAATAGTGGTTGCTATCTAACAGGTAAACAAGCTGCCGATTTTAGAAATGCAGTTACACATACTCTTTACGGTGCTTTTGCCGAATTTGAAAAAGAAGTTACGGAAGTTAGTAACCGAGATATCATACTACTCACTGCTGATAGTGAACATACGCTTACTACGCCTGATGAATACTTTAAGGATTGGAGATTCAGTATATCTAAAATATTAGTAGGAGGAATAGAAACATTTTATGGAGTAAAGGCAATACAAGGTTATAAGCACGAAGATTTACCTTTAGTAATTCCACTTGTGACATTTCCCTCAACTGAGATATTTATCGCTGCCGCAAAAGACTTAATTGGCAAAAAACCGTGGAAGAACCCAGGAGAATTAAAACAATTACTTTACGGTACTAAAAATCTTCAAACTCTTCGAGAAGAAGACCTTCAGAGCAAAGCATTAGATTTTATAACAATGGAAAGTATAGGCAGAATTTTTTACCATGTTCCTGAATCTCGTACTTTTATTCAAACTTTATCTCTTGGGAAGTATTCGTGACAAGTTATTATAAGCAATTGTTACTTGTTAATAAACTTGAATAAATCGCCGAAAATTCTATATTATATATATCCAAATATTTGACAATTTATTTTCTGAATATATCTCTGGAAAATCCCTAAATGGCTCGTACACCCACTTTAAAATTTGATCGCGGTACATTAATTTTACATCCACCACCACGGGGTAAGGGTTGGATGGATTATGCTACTTGGGATGATCGGGTGGAAAAGTTTCGCATTCCCGCGATGAGATATCGAGCTTTGGTGGAAGCGCTACAAGCTGAAGATGTTTATTTTGTGGATGAGGCTAAGGAATTTTATCCGGTGGATTTAATTCCGAGTATGGAAATGGAACCTTATCCCCACCAAATTGAGGCTCTAGCCGCTTGGAAGCTGGGGGGAAGACAGGGGGTTGTGGTGCTGCCTACGGCGGCGGGAAAGACTTATTTGGCGCAAATGGCGATGCAAGCGACACCCCGGACTACTTTAATTGTGGTTCCAACTTTGGATTTGATGCATCAATGGTATGCTCATTTGGTAGCAGCGTTTCCTGATGCTGAGGTGGGTTTGTTGGGGGGAGGTTCACGCGATCGCACTGCAATATTAGTGGCTACTTATGATAGTGCGGCGATTCATGCGGAAACCTTGGGAAATAAGTATGCTTTGCTGGTTTTCGATGAATGTCATCATTTACCTACGGATTTTGGGCGGGTAATTGCGGAGTATGCGATCGCACCTTATCGTTTAGGATTATCAGCGACACCAGAACGCACTGATGGGAAACACGCTGATTTAAATATTCTCATTGGTCCGGAAGTGTATCGCAAGCGAGCTGAGGATTTGGCGGGGGGTGCTTTAGCTAAACACGAAATTGTCCAAATTAAGGTGAAGTTATCACAGAATGAGCGAGAAAGATACAATCAATTAATTCAAACTCGCAACGATTTTTTACGCCAATCTAAAA
The DNA here is from genome assembly GCF_000340565.2 of Nodularia spumigena CCY9414. Classification (NCBI taxonomy): domain Bacteria; kingdom Bacillati; phylum Cyanobacteriota; class Cyanophyceae; order Nostocales; family Nodulariaceae; genus Nodularia; species Nodularia spumigena. The sequence continues at coordinate 3,781,081 of NZ_CP007203.1, read as the reverse complement.
TTTCTTTGGGGAGTATTCAAGGTTGGCAAATGTTTGTGAAAATGAGTGCGCGATCGCCTGCTGGACGTAGGGCTATGTTAGCACACCGGGAAGCGAAAAACATTGCTTTGGGGACTGATGGTAAGTTAAGAATTTTAGCTAATTTGTTGGCGGAACATTTCCCGGAACGGATTTTAATTTTTACGGCTGATAATGCGACGGTTTATAGTATTTCTGAAAAATTATTAATTCCGGCGATTACTCATCAAACTCCTGTGAAGGAACGCCATGAAATTTTAACTAAGTTTCGGGAGGGGGAATATAATACTTTGGTGGCTTCTCATGTTTTGAATGAGGGGGTTGATGTTCCTGCTGCTTCTGTGGCGATTATTTTGTCGGGGACTGGTTCTACTAGGGAGTATGTTCAGCGTTTGGGTAGGGTTTTGAGAAGGGGGAATGTGGCTAATAAGCGGGCGATTTTGTATGAGGTGGTGGCTGAGGATACTAGTGAGGAGGGGACTTCGGCGCGACGTAGGGGGGAAGAGAGGAGAAACGAACCGCAAAGACGCAAAGGACACGAAGGGAAGAGGGAGAAGAAGGGGAATTTGCAGGTTGTTTATGGGGGTGGGAAGGGTAGTACTCCTAAAGCTGCGGAACAGGTAGAGATTAAGTATTCAACGGATAAGAAGAATGTTACCGACGGATTTACTGAGTCATCGCCAAAACGGAGAGGAAATTATTCCGAAGAGGTTGAAGATTGATCACAAAAGTATGGAGTTGGGGAATGAGTTGATTGCTTGTTTTGAGGAGGCGAAGGGGAAGTCTCAGGGGGTGTTGGAACGTCAACTTTTGGATTTGGAAGGTGATGCTACTGATTATCGGGTGAAGCGGGGTTTGGCTTATATTCTTAAGAGTAGTTTTTGTACTTTTGAGGTGGTGAGTCCTCTGGAACCGCCTATGTTACGGGAACGGGTGTTTGCTTTGGCGGCGAAGTCGGTTCCTAGTGGGGAGTCTACTCAGGTAACTTTGACGAAGATTGCTGATGAGTTAAGTCAAGAATTGGAACGTGAGGTGTTGTTGGAACAGGTGCGCGATGGTTTATATGCTGATTTGGCTGAAAATAAGATTTTAACTAATTTTGATGCGCCTGGTCCGGTGGATTTATTAAATAGATATAATTTGTCTCAGGTACAGGGAATTTTTTATAAAGCCAGTAAGTTAGTTTTAAATGCTCATCGTAATGTTCCTGGGGAATATAAGCTGTTGTTTCGTTATTTGAAGTTGTTTCAATTAATGGCTTATATTGAAGGAGATGCTGACCACGGGTTTACAATTACCGTTGATGGACCGACGAGTTTATTTAATCCTAGTACAAGATATGGACTGGCGATCGCCAAATTAATTCCCGCGTTACTTCATGTCACCAAATGGAGTCTTTCTGCGACGTTGCAAACTCGTGATCCTTACACAAAAGCTTGGAACACGGGAAGATTTACCCTCAATTCCGAATGTGGTTTAGTCTCACACTATTCCAAGGGTAAACCTTACGATAGTATGCTAGAGTCATCCTTTGCCGATAAATGGGATGCACTTAAAACCGAGTGGGTATTAGAGCGAGAAGTGGATTTATTACCGGTTCCTGGTAGTGTAATGATTCCCGATTTTCGGTTAGTCCATCCTGATGGTCGTGATTATTTATTAGAAATAGTCGGTTATTGGCGACCAGAATATTTACAAAAGAAATTTTATCAAGTGCGGACTTCCGGCTGTGACAATTTAATTTTAGCAATTTCCGAAAGATTAAACTTAGAAAAAGCGGGAGTAAAATTAGATAACGTCCCCGCCAAAATTGTTTGGTTCAAAGATAAAATATTACCAAAAGCCGTATTAGCCGTAATCGAGGAAGACGTATGAAAAGTATAGAAACAATAGCCACAGTCACAAAAGACGGTAAAATCACAGTGCAATTACCACCTGATATCCCAGCAGGTGTTAGCTTTAATAACTTCTTTTCCTCACAATAAAACCCCTCAGCGAACCTTTGCGCTAACCTCAGCGAACCTTTGCGTTAAAAAAACTCCATCTGACTCATCCTCCCCTCCAACAAATCCAATAATTCATTGATATCCTTCCCCACCTCCTCAAAACAAACCGGAGGAAGAGGTTCAGGCGCAAACTGAATCAACTTCAATTCACCCTTACCAATCCCAATCATCACCACTTCCATTTCCGGCTTATGATGATCAACAATACCCAAAATTTCCTGAAGCCGATTATCAACCTTATTATTTAAATCTTCTATCGCCCCTTGAGGACAATAAATAAAATGTGGGGTTGGCTGCAAATCAATTCCCACAGTACCCTGACTATTGCCATTTTCCAACCACAACCCCCAAAAAAGCGCCGCCAAATCGCGCTGATTTTCCTTGACAAACCTATCCAACTGACCACGCCACTTGCTATTCCCTGTCTCCGGTTGACTACTTCCAAACATCATAAAATCTCTGCGTCTCTGCGCCTCTGCGTGACACCTATCTTACCCCACTTTGCACACGCCAGAGACCTGCATAAACCCCATCTTTATCCAACAAATCCTCATGAGTCCCCGACTCAATCAACTTCCCATGTTCCATCACATAAATGCAATCAGCATTACGGATAGTAGAAAGACGATGAGCGATCGCAATTGTAGTTCTATCTACTGTAATCCGGTCAAGCGATCGCTGAATAGCCGCTTCCGTTTCATTATCCACTGCTGAGGTAGCTTCATCTAAAATTAAAATCGGCGGATTCTTTAAGACTGCACGAGCGATCGCAATTCTTTGTCGTTGTCCACCAGATAACTTTTGACCACGTTCCCCCACAATTGTCTCATAACCTTGGGGCAGTTGCATAATAAATTCATGCGCCTCAGCCACCGTAGCCGCTTTCATTATCTCTGAATCTGTAGCCTCAAAGCTGCCATAAGCAATATTCTCAGCCACCGTACCATGAAACAAAAACACATCCTGACTCACCAAACCAATACAGCGCCGCAAATCCCGCAAATTTAAATCTGGTAATGCAATTCCATCTACGGTAATTTTACCAGATTTCACCTCATACAACCGCAATAAAAGTTTAACTAAAGTACTTTTACCAGAACCCGTAGAACCCACAATCGCAATTGTATTTCCGGATGGAACTCGCAAAGACAGATTTTCCATCACTGGTAATCTATCTTGATAAGCAAAACTGACATTGTGAAACTCCACTTCCCCCCGCACAGCATCCACAGGTAAAGCGATGTTTCCGGGATGAATTGCAAAAGGAGTGTCTAATAAATTCATCACCCGATTAGTAGAAGCCATCGCCCGTTGATATAAATCAAAGGTATCGCCTAACCTAGTTAAAGGCCAAAGTAAACGCTGAATTAAAAATATTAATACACTGTAAGCGCCTACAGACATTCTCCCAGCCACTGCTTCCATTCCCCCAAACAGGAGTAAAGCTGTAAAACTGATTAAAATCAACATCCGAATCAACGGAATAAAAGCCGCAGATAGTGCGATCGCTTTCGAGTTACTTTGTTTATAAGCTAGACTTTCTATCTCTAAACGTCCGGCTTCATACTCCTCAGCCGTGAAACTCTTAATCGTAGTAATCCCACTCAGATTATTAGACAAACGTCCATTGAGTAAACCTACCTTTTCGCGGACATCAGCGTAACGTGGTGCTAGCAACTTCTGAAAAGCTACCGAACCCCAGAGAATAAACGGCATCGGCAAAATTGCCATCCACGCTATACTAGGAGCCAAAACAAAAAATGCCCCGCCAATAATTACCACAGTTGTGGTGACTTGAATGATGTCATTTGCGCCCACATCCAAAAACCGCTCTAATTGGTTCACATCATCACTGAGGATAGACATTAACCCCCCTGTGCTGCGTTCCTCAAAATAAGCCAATTCCAACTCTTGCAGGTGTTTATATGCATCCAAACGCAAATTATGCTGAATCTTCTGTGCTAAGTTACGCCACAATAACTTATAGCGATATTCAAAAAATGATTCTAAAATCCAAGTAATCACGGTGAGTAGAGACAGAATCAAAAATTGCCCAAAGACATCTTGAACACCGAACTGAGCAATGATAGAATCCTGCTGCTGAACTACAACATCCACCGCAATTCCAATTAGTGCTGGTGGTGCTAAATCAAAAAGTTTATTCAGGATAGAACAAACAATAGCCAGCCAAATTTGTTGCCGATACTCGTGTCCGTAGTCAAGCAAGCGCTGAAGAGGATGTACTGAATGCCTACGTCTTTTTGATGCCTGATGAGATTTAAATGCTATAGCCACAGTCATTTACGGTTGCGTGACACTGATGTTACCACAATAAGAGGCAGGGGGGCAGGGGGCAGGGAGCAGGGGGGAGAAGAAGCAAGGGGGTAGGGAGCGGGGGGGGAGAAGAGGCAGGGGGGCAGGGAGCGGGGGTAAGATAGGTAAAAAAAGTAGCAGGGAACATGGAAAAAGAACCAATTAAAAGTCATGAAGACTTGGAAGTTTACAAAATGGCATTTGATGTTGCCATGAAAATTTTTGAATTATCAAAGAAGTTTCCTGTAGAAGAGAAGTATTCATTGATAGATCAAATTCGTCGTTCATCTCGTTCTGTTTGTGCAAATCTTGCAGAAGCATGGAGAAAGCGTCGTTATGAAGCAGCTTTTGTAGCTAAACTAAGTGATTCTGAGTCCGAGGCAGCAGAAACGCAAACTTGGCTTAAGTTCGCGGTTAAATGTAATTATTTAGACGTGGAAACAGGTAGAGAACTTTATGGAGCCTACAATCGCATTTTAAGCATTCTAGTAACTATTATCAACAACCCAACACCTTGGCTGTTAAAACGCTAATTCCCTCCCCCTGCGTCTTCTCCCCTGCTCCCTGCTCCCTGCCCCCCTGCCTCTTTTCCCCTGCGTCTTCTCCCCTGCTCCCTGCTCCCTGCCCCCCTGCATCTTTTCCCCTGCGTCTTCTCCCCTGCTCCCTGCTCCCTGCCCCCCTGCCTCTTTTCCCCTGCGTCTTCTCCCCTGCTCCCTGCTCCCTGCCCCCCTGCATCTTTTCCCCTGCGTCTTCTCCCCTGCTCCCTGCTCCCTGCCCCCCTGCATCTTTTCCCCTGCGTCTTCTCCCCTGCTCCCTGCTCCCTGCCCCCCTGCATCTTTTCCCCTGCGTCTTCTCCCCTGCTCCCTGCTCCCTGCCCCCCTGCATCTTTTCCCCTGCGTCTTCTCCCCTGCTCCCTGCTCCCTGCCCCCCTGCATCTTTTCCCCTGCGTCTTCTCCCCTGCTCCCTGCTCCCTGCCCCCCTGCATCTTTTCCCCTGCGTCTTCTCCCCTGCTCCCTGCTCCCTGCCCCCCTGCATCTTTTCCCCTGCGTCTTCTCCCCTGCTCCCTGCTCCCTGCCCCCCTGCATCTTTTCCCC
>NZ_CP007203.1:3774286-3775590 GCF_000340565.2 Nodularia spumigena CCY9414 | reverse complement strand
AAGCTATTTTACCGTATATTCCTAACTCAACCAGGTATCCTTGCCGAACTGATACCGGGAATTCCCCCAGACTGTGAGTTTGAATACTGCGCCCCTGTGATTAAAGAACAGGAATTTCGCCACGATGGGGTATTAACTCCCATAGGGGAAGACATCAACCTACCCATAGTATTTCTGGAAGCCCAAATGCAACCAGATAAAGGTTTTTATGGGCGCTATTTTGCAGAAGTTTACTTATATCTGAAACAATACAACATCAGCGGATCATGGCGGGGACTAATCATCCTCAAATCCCGCAGTCATGAACTGGGGTCAGAAATACCTTATGGAGATTTAGAGCAAAAAGTACAGAGACTTTACCTGGAAGACTTGCTATTAGAGACAGACCTAAGTCCTAACCTGGGAATATTACAGTTAATTGTTCTCCCTCAAAACCGGGTAGGTGAAGCAGCCCAAAAACTACTGCAAAACGTAGAGAACAAAACACAATTCACACAAAGACTAGACCTGATCGAGGCTATACTAGTAAGCAAATTCCCCCAAATCAGTCCAGAGGAAATATTGAAGATGTTAGACCTGAAAACAGCAGATATTACCCAGACAAGATTCTATCGGGATGTGTTTCAACTAGGAGCTAAGGAGGGTAAAGCCGAAGGTAGACAGGAGGGTGAAGCCCAGCTAATTATCCGTCTGTTGAACCGTCGCTGTGGGGTATTGTCCCCCAACCAAGAAGCTCAAATCCGTTCCTTAGACCTGAATCAACTGGAGTCCCTAGGGGAAGCCCTCCTAGACTTTACTACCATTGCTGACCTAGAAGCCTGGTTAAATGGTACACATCAGGAAAAATAGGAATATTAATTAAATATACTAGTTAGGGTGCGATCGCCTACCTATACTAATACTAGTGGTGGTGCGATCGCATCTCTCAAAGAAAATGAAAACAGATAAGCTATTTTACCGTATATTCCTAACTCAACCAGGTATCCTTGCCGAACTTATACCGGGAATTCCCCCAGACTGTGAGTTTGAATACTGCGCCCCTGTGATCAAAGAACAGGAATTTCGCCACGATGGGGTATTAACTCCCATAGGGGATGACCTCAACCTACCCATAGTATTTCTAGAAGCCCAAATGCAACCAGATAAGGGTTTTTATGGGCGCTATTTTGCAGAAGTTTACTTATATCTGAAACAATACAACATCAGCGGATCATGGCGGGGACTAATCATCCTCAAATCCCGCAGTCATGAACTGGGGTCAGAAATACCTTATGGAGATTTAGAGCAAAAAGTACAGAGACTTT
>NZ_CP007203.1:3754868-3774226 GCF_000340565.2 Nodularia spumigena CCY9414 | reverse complement strand
GAGCAGTCCTAAGTTGACAATTTCATAGACAAAACTATACTTATATTGACAAAAATCAATATATATTTTAGGAAAAAATCAACTACTTGATATATAATACGGTGATATCAAGTATTGAATTGAGACTATTGCCGACGCGAAAACCAAGCAATGATGGTGGTAGTCTTTTTCAGAAACTTAATTGGAACACAATCGCGTCTGGCTAAGGCGTGAAAGTCTACTGAGGGATAACTGCTCCCATGCTCCCGTTGAAGTAGAAAGTAAAGTCTAGTTTTGTCTAGGTTTTATATAGCAGGGAAACGCTACGCGAAAGCAAGGCTAAGGTTTACACACAAGTCGGGAAATTCTCTTTTGGATTATAAAACCCCACCCCTAGCCCCTCCAGTGCAAGCGAGGAGGGGAACTGGATTGACCGAAAAACGAGACGCAAGCCCCTGACTTTAGGCATGGGGAGAAGGCGGTAAGAACTTTTAAGTTCCGTCAAACGATTGCGTGGCTTTAGCCACAGTGTTAAAATAGATTAGCGAGAAAACAAGTAGGAATAACCTTCAGCGCATTGAAGTATCCTAGTACGGAGCAATCCCGGCAACGGACATATCCGACTCGATTCGGAATAGTTAAAGGGCGAATAATGGCAGGATATGGAGCGTTCATCTTTAAAATATGAAGGACTCAGAAAGTATGCGCGAATGAGAGCAAAAGCTCTTTGAGTGAGTAGAGGGATACTTGAATGTCCCGTTGTCGCCTTTTTCAGGTAGGCAAGAATCCCCTGGCTTTAGACGTGGGGAGGTTCAAATTTAGGAATTTCAATTCTCCCCTCTCCTTAGCAAGGAGAGGGGTTGGGGGTGAGGTTTCCTACTTTATTGCAAAATGAAACAAAACATCAACTTTAGTAAATTCCAGCTTGAATATCACCAAGTTAGTGCTACCTTAAATATCAGGACGCAAGATAAAAAACCAAACCACTAAAGGGTAAATGACTGTGTGTCCCCTGTCATCAACCCAAGCAAATATCAGCATATCAATAACAAGTGGCAAAAAACCTAATTTTGTGGTTGCAGCCAAATTCTTAAACTGAAAAAGTGGGATTGCTGATGCTGCTAGATACTCTGTAAACCCTAGTTTTTGAGCTTTCAAATAATTAACAACTTTAACAATTGGAAAACTGTGAACCTAGAAAAACCTGGTCAACCCGTACCAGGTTTTTCAGTTTTCTAGTGATTTTTTCTATGAAATTTCATTGAGCAATGGATAATACCCAATCGCGTAAAAGTGGGTTTACCTGTTCTGGTACTTCGTCATGAGGACAATGACCCGCAGTGAGGAAATGTTCTGTTAGTTCAGGATAGTATTGACGAAACTTTTGGGAACGGTCTCTTGCATTCATCCAAGGATCCGCTTCTCCCCACAACAGCAACACAGAACAAGTTAATTGTTTTAACAGCACATCAACTTTTTCCCCTTGGGGAGTGCTAAAAACTGAAACAAATACATCCAAAGCCCCAGGATCATCAGCAGGACGAGCAATTTCTGCTATTAATTGTTCTGTAATGGCACTTTTGTCAAGATAAACTTTTTCGAGGGTTTGGCGAATTACCCAACGTTGTTTCACATATTGAAATAACAGAAACTGGCTCAAAGGTTGTTTAAATATCCACTTGACAGAATCACCTAAGAGTTTTTGTAAAGCAGAGGGTTGTTTGGGGGCTTGAATTTGTGCTTGTAACGCTTCTGGTTCAGAGGTTGATTGGTTTTGGCTAAAGGGACCAGCACTATTGAGTAAGACTAAACCAGCCGCAGCATCGGGACATTGTGCAGCTACACACAAACAAGCATACCCACCGAGGGAGTTACCTGCTAAGACGGCTTTTTGACCAATAACTTCACTGATAAAATCAGACAGTTGGTCACGCCACACATCACCGCCATATTGCAACTTCGGTTTTGCTGAACGACCAAATCCTAAAAGGTCGATGGCGAAGACTTCAAAATCTTGGCACAGTCCTGTGATATTCTTGCGCCAGTGGTCTGTGGATGCGCCAAAACCATGCACTAACAGCAGGGGTGGACGTTGAGGTTGTTTTTCTCCCGCATGGACGTAATAGATATTGTTACCTCGCCACTGCCAATATTGACCAGGAATTGGAGTTGTGGCGGAAGCTGTGGTTACTTGCATGATATAAAGAAACGTTAAGTGACTTTTAATAATTGTAATTGTATTCCCCAGGACTAATGACCAAGGAGAAGAGGCAGGGGGTGCTAGTTGCAGGGTGCAGGGGGGGAGAAGACGGTAACTTCCCAATGACCAATGACTAATGACCAATGACTAATGACCAATGACCAATGACCAATGACCAATGACTAATGACTAAACTATTAATTACCGGCAAAACTCAACTTTTGGGCGTAATTGGGCATCCAGTGGAACATTCGTTATCGCCAGTGATGCATAATGCGGCTTTGGCTCAATTAGGATTAGATTATATTTATCTACCTTTTCCCATTAAACCAGAAAATTTAGAGGTAGCGATCGCAGGTTTGGCGGCTATAAATGTTGTGGGTTTTAGCGTGACAATTCCTCACAAACAGGCAATTATGCCGTTGTTATCCGAAATTTCCCCCACTGCACAAGCTATAGGTGCAGTCAATACCGTTAGCCGCCAAAATAATCAATGGGTGGGGACTAACACAGATATAGAAGGTTTTATTGCTCCCTTACAGACAACTTATCAGCAAGACTGGAGTCAAAAAATAGCGGTAATTTTAGGACATGGTGGCGCTGCTAGGGCTGTTGTCGCAGGTTGTCAGCAGCTAGGGTTTGCCCAAATTCATGTTGTGGGGCGCAATATGCAGAAATTAACAGCATTCGGTAATAGTTGGGGAAGTTCACCCCTAGCTGAAAAGTTACAAGTTCATATATGGGATGATTTAGCAAAACTTATTCCCCAAGCCAATTTGTTAGTCAATACTACCCCTGTAGGTATGTATCCCCTGGTGAATGAGTCACCTGTGAGTTTAGCAGATATGCAGAAATTATCTTCAGGTGCGATCGCCTACGATTTAATATATACTCCTAACCCTACACAATTTCTGCAACAAGCCCAAAAACACGGAGCAATTGTTATTGATGGCTTAGAAATGTTAGTTCAACAAGGAGTAGCAGCTTTAAAAATTTGGTTGCAACAAGAAACTTTACCTGTAGATGTGATGCGCCAAGCATTGCGAAATCATCTCGGACTGGAAAAATAGGGAGTGGGGAGTGGGGAGTGGGGAGTGGGGAGCTTCGTTATAAATTCCGCGCCCTCTCCCACTCAACCAATGAATTGTGCCAGTTGTTCTTCACTTTTAGCTAAGGCGGCTTGTGCCAATTGGCGATCGCGTAGTACAATTTTCTGTTCGGTAACGCCAAATAAATTATCCCAATTTTTGCACCCAGCCCCTTTCCTCTTACTTCCTCGGCCAGCGCCAATTATAGCGATTCCATTGGTAGATACCTGGAATTTCGTACTCAGAGCCGTTGTAGAGGCGAACCACACAATTACTAGGTAAACCATCGCCATGATCAATTTCATCAATTTGGAGTACGATGCAGGGAAACCATTCACGCTTACAGGGGCCATCATCTTGTACCCATTCCCATAGTCCATTGCAAATTTCAATGCGATCGCCTACTCTCAGCTTCAGTGCATCCTCAACATAAGAATACTTATCAAAATGAAATGACTCTACACGATTCAACCACGGTAAACCGTAGCGTTGGCGAATAAATTGGACATTTCCCGAATCGTTGTCATGGAGCCAATCATTTAGTAATTGCACCTTCCAAGTGCAGTTTTGTTGTTCCTTAGTCTTGACAAACTTTAAAAATGCTGCTAATTCCTCTGAATCAAGTTCGTCTAAGGGGTTGGTTACATCTGATATCTTCGAGTTAGAGTCTGCTTGAATTTGCTCGATCACTCGCAGTAATATCTGCTTCTGTATATCAGTGAGAGGACAACTAGCTGCGTTACAACTATTAAAGGCTGCTTGCAAGGCTGTTTCAATCTCATCTGGTGTCATAAGTTGATCGCAAGTGAGGGGTTTATTTCCCTAATTATTACAATAGTTTTATTCAAGTCTCCAACCTCCCAATCATGAAATTCAGGTAAGCTGAAGTTAAAAACGTACTAAAAAACCAGTGTGACAAATTGTATTTGGGAATTTTGAGATCCTGACAGTGGTTTCCTCTGTACAAAGTTGAATTAAGTTCTGTTAACAACGTGTTTAGATATGAAAAATAATCACAACATAGCATTGTTATTCAATTCGGCAAGTTTAGTTATGCAAAAATATTCCAGAATTATAACTCAGTACGCAAAACTAATTACTGTCCTTTTTATTTCTTGCTTGCTCACAGTTGTGTCATGGGTGTATACTCCAGAAGTCATAGCACTGACACAGATAAAATTATCTGATATTTCCTATCAGGATTGTCCCCCAGAACTGGCAGAAGGCTCTGTGATTAGTAGTGGTAGTGCTGCCGCTAATTGTTTTATAGTCACAGGTAAGGCGGAAAATGGCACTTATAAAATGGTCTACGACGCAGATATCTTTGGACGCATCTATGATGCCAATAATAACCCAGTCATGCAAAACCGCACCCGTCTTGGTTCTATTCCCGAAATTCCACCGGGCGTTAGTGATTTTGAATTAAGAATTTCTGTACCAGCAAACCAACCAGAACCTTTGAAGCTCAAGCAGTTTAAAGCCTCCGGATTTAGCGGACAAGTTCGCAGGTAAGATCAAGTCCGGTTGAATACTTACGAAACGCGAAAACCTGCTAAATCTTTGCTTTATCTCCCTTCCTCGCTTGCCTACCTACCGTGTACACACAAATGATTAAATTCTCAAAATCCTTTTTTTGTAGGGTGTGTTGTCGCGCAGCGCAACGCACCATCCCAAATTTGCGGTGCGTTAGGACTAACGTCCATAACACACCCTACCTAAATGAAAGGTTTTTGGACTTGTTTGTACATAGTGGTTCCTCGCTTGCACAGGAGGGGTTGGGGGTGGAGTGACATGATTGTGGGAATCGTAACCAATTAAACGGACATGATATAAGATCAAATCTATTCCTGTATGCTCACATCTTGCACCTAAAGCAATGTAGAGACGATTTTACCGAAACGTCTCTACAAAACTTTATATTTAGTTAGTTCAATTTTAGTTATGATTGTAACTAAAAACCCTGTGCAATTGAAATGGCAGTTAGGCTGCCGAGTAAGCCACCCACTAAATTCAGTGCCAAGAAGGCTAAAATAGGAGAGAAATCCATACCACCCAATGGGGGAATAATTGAGCGGAAAAGATTGAGGTAAGGATCGGTTATCTGTCCCAAAGCTGCAAATGGCTGATTATACCAATTGATTGTGGGGAACCAAGTTAATAAAACTCGCGCAATTAGCAAATAGCTGTAGAACTGAACAAAGGTAGCCAAAGTGTTAAACAGTAAATTCATGGATAAGTTGGTTTCCTGCTAAGTGTCAAAAATGGTCTTATTATTGATTTTAGTTGAGTCCATGTCATGAAGTGTGCGGTTTGCCGCATTAACCAATATCAGCACTGGCGCTAAATATAAATCACCTTCAAGAATCTTGGGTGAGGGAGTTTTCATTAACTGACTGGGTGGAACTGCCGTTGACATTTCCCAGTTCCTGTCTCACTTCATCAATTGTGGCATTAAGTTGGGCAATTTTATCTTCGAGCGATCGCCTAGCCGTTTCAATTTCCATACCTTGATTATCGGAAGCGAACACCTGTCGCCGTTTTGGGGATACTTTTTTAGTCCCGACTTGGCCATTAGTCAGTTCGGCTTCTTCGGCTGTCAATTCCTCATTTTGTCGAGAAACAATCACAGCCCCAACAATACCACCAACTATACTACCAAAAATCGTCCCTGCTAAAAAGCCACTAGCAAAACCATCACGTTGACTCATACATTACCGCCTTGAACAAATCTTGCAACTTTTAGATCATCTAGTTCAGCTATTTTCCTTCCCTAGCTGCATACTAGCTTAAGTGCCAAAGATGCGATCGCCTGCATCTCCTAAACCCGGTACAATATATCCCTTGTCATTGACTACTTCATCAATAGTCGCCGTGTAAACATTTAAACCAGGATATGCAGCACTCAGTTTTTGCAAAGCTGGTGGTGCAGCCACTACACAAACGATTCGTGTCAAAGCCGGGTCAACACCCCGTTGTGTTAATTCTGCCATCGCCAACATAATTGACCCACCCGTTGCTAACATCGGATCAGTAATTAAAACTCTCGTTTGGGGGTCAAATTTTTCCGGTAACTTATTCAAATAACAAGCAGGTTCGAGAGTTTCTTCATTGCGGACTAAGCCCAAATGGTAAATTGAAGCCAAAGGCAACAAAGATTGCGCCCCTTCCAATAAACCTAGCCCCGCCCGGAGAATCGGAACCACCGCCACAGGTACTTCTGGGTTAATCAAAGTAGCTGGACACGAATCTAACGGACTCTGCACCATTGTTTCCAGAGTCGGCAACCACTCTCTCGCCGCTTCGTAAGTCAGCCATCTTCCCAACTCAGTTATAGCGCTACGAAATAATACTGAAGGTGTGCCAGAATCACGGGCAACTGCCAGCCAGTGCTTGATTAGAGGATGAGGTGGAACATAAACACGCAGTTGTAGCGTCATAGCCGGAATTAGGCGATTTTATTCTAGAACTCAAACATGATCATAGTTCCAAAAAGCATAGACAAATATCTCATGCCAGCCATTTGTTCGCCGGGAATAACCCCGACAGGGCGAACTACAACGCCCCCTATCCCTAGACTAAAAGCTGTCGGGACTATTTTACGTAAAATATTTAAACTACCATTGAAATCAGCGTAAATCAGTCAACCATATATTATAACATTTGTCCGTACTTGTTTCAATAAAATTATGTTAATTCCCTGGCTGGAGGTTTGCTCTATTCCCATCTATTCGCTGGTTTCACCGTGATCAATCATAATATATCGTCATAATGTACAAATTGCGTGATTAACTACTGACTAATAACTCAAGACTTTTAATTATGTTTAACAAAATTTTAGTCGCACTGAATACCAATGCAATTGGTCAACAAATTTTTGAACACGCCCTAACTTTAGCAACAGCCAGCAATGCCGAATTGTTGTTGTTACACGTCATCTCACCTTCTGATGATGGTTATCTCGATGCTTCCACAATGGAAACATACAGTGTTTATGACAATGTGAACTATTATGTAAATCAATGGGAAAGTTTAAAACAAGAAGGAATTGAATTTTTAACACTGCTCAATAATCAAGCGATCGCCAAGGGGATAGCATCTGATTCTACCCAAAAAATAGGTGAACCAAGCCGCACTATTTGTGAAGTAGCCCGTAGTTCTCAGGCTGATTTAATTGTTTTAGGCCGTCGGGGACTCAGTGGTATGAGTGAATTTTTCTTAGGTAGTGTCAGCAATTATGTATTACACCATGCACCCTGTTCTGTATTGACAGTCCAAGGTGTCACTTAATTTTGGATTTTGGATTTACGATTTTAGATTTCAGATTTTCATTTAATCCAAAATAGGACTTACGCAAAAACTCTCTCAAACCCTTATTCCTCTGTGTTCTCTGCGTCTCTGTGGTTCGGTTTTTCATAATTTTGCGTAAGTCCTACATTTAATCCAAAATTTAAAATCTAAAATCTAAAATCGCTTCGGTCATCAAGTCCAAGGGCGTAAGTTTCGGAATGGATGCTCATTTACCCCCGCGTCCTGCTGACAGCCAAAATCATCGCCATCAAATTTATTGAAAATAATTGGCAGTAATAGTTGACATCTATTCTCAATCAAAGTTATATTGCTATTAGTGTTCTCCTCTCTTTAAGGATCGGCAGACGGGATTAGCCAGCAGCAGCAGGCTTGTCCCTCTTTTTATGCAAAAATGATCTTGGCTGCTAAATGCCAAGCAATTTACTTCCTTACACTACCTTGCGATCGCAATCACAAATTTTGCTGGCGTAAGTCCTAAAAAAATAAATTACGTGTATTTTTTGCATAAAAAGTTAAGTAATATACGAAATATTGGTTAAATTTATTGAGCATCTGCCCCTATGTCTCCATCCCTGAATCCTGTATTTGATGTAATTGTGATTGGCTCTGGAATTGGCGGTTTGGTGACAGCAACCCAGTTAGCAGCCAAAGGCGCTCAGGTGCTAGTACTGGAACGTTATTTAATTCCAGGAGGTAGTTCCGGCTATTTTGAACGCCAGGGCTATCGATTTGACGTTGGAGCATCAATGATTTTTGGATTTGGCGAAAACGGGACGACAAACTTACTCACCCGCGCTCTGGACGCTGTAAACGTCAGCCAAGAAACAATTACTGATCCTGTACAGATTCACTATCACTTACCCAACCAATTAGACTTAAAAGTTGAGCGACTTTATGAGCAATTCTTGCAAAATCTTATTGCTAATTTCCCTCATGAAGAAACAGGTATTCGTCGCTTTTATGACGAGTGCTGGAAGGTGTTTAATTGCCTCAACAGCATGGATTTACTGTCCTTAGAAGAACCACGGTATTTACTGCGGATATTCTTACAGCATCCTTTAGCCTGTCTTGATTTAGTCAAATACCTCCCCCAAAATGTTGGGGATGTGGCGCGACGCTATATTAAAGACCCGGAATTATTGAAATTTATTGACATAGAATGTTATTGCTGGTCGGTAGTAAACGCCGACATGACACCCATGATTAATGCCGGGATGGTCTTTTCCGATAGGCATTATGGCGGAGTTAACTATCCCAAAGGCGGGGTAGGAAAAATTGCCCAAAAATTGGTAGAAGGTTTAGAAAAAGCTGGAGGTAAGATTGAGTACCAAGCCAGAGTGACAAAAATCATCACAGAACAGGGAAAAGCCGTCGGTGTGCAGTTAGCTAATGGTAAAGTTTATCGTAGTCAACGGATAGTTTCTAATGCTACTCGTTGGGATACTTTTGCAAAATTACTACCTGTAGAGTCTATACCACGTAATGAGAAAAAGTGGCAACAAAATTATCAAAAATCCCCAAGTTTTCTGAGCTTGCATATAGGAGTCGAAGCAGCAGTATTGCCTCATGGGACAGAGTGCCATCATATAATTCTGGAAAATTGGCAGCAAATGACCGCCCCAGCAGGGACACTTTTCGTTTCCATTCCCACATTGCTTGACCCAGATTTAGCACCAAAGGGATATCATATCATTCATGCCTTTACACCCCACTGGATTGATGATTGGCAAGGACTTTCTCCCAGCGAGTACGAGGCGAAGAAAGAAACCGCAGCTTGGCAAATTATCGACCGATTAGAGGAGATTTTTCCGGGTTTAGATACTGGTTTAGATTATTTGGAAGTAGGAACACCCCGCAGCCATCAACGCTTTTTAGGGCGCGAGGATGGTACTTATGGACCAATTCCTCGGCGAAAGTTACGGGGCTTATTAAGTATGCCATTTAATCGTACAACCATTCCTGGACTTTATTGTGTGGGAGACAGCACTTTTCCCGGTCAGGGGTTAAACGCCGTCGCGTTTTCCGGTTTTGCTTGCGCCCATCGCATAGCTGTAGATTTAGGGTTTTGATTCCCTAATGGTAATTGAAGCAATAGCTGCATGATCGTGGTACTTTTGGGTTTGGTTAAATTCACTTTGATTATCGGGATAGATCCCAGCAAAGTCTGTCAGTGTCCACTGATTCGATCTAATCAATACCCCTGCATCTGCACCCAGTCCCCGCGCAAATTTAATGTACTCTCGTGCTTCATTATTCAAATTGTAGGATAAAGTCGCCTGTCCGTAGGCTGCAACAGCTTGTTTGAGTGGAGTACCTACGCCTACCCCAGCCGTTGTTCTGTAGTTGGGGTTCTCAACCCTGATCATGGTAATTTGAGAGTTATTTGTGATGGGCGTTGTTTGGTCAGCGAAACCTAGTAGGTACTGCACGTTTCCATCCTGACTGACTTTAATTCCTTCCCCTAAATCGACCCCCAAAGGCGTTGGTTCAAATGTTGCACCCTCACCTAAAAGTTCCTTGAGTTCGCCTAAACTCATACCAAGTTTAGCAGTTCCTATACTCTTATTAGTGATTAGCTGATTATCTGAAGGCGTGAGCGCTCCTGATTCTTCACAACCATTGGGAACTTGACTTATTAACTCAGAACTAATCAATTTTAGTTCATTACCATTCCAATAGTGTTGAGTTTCTTGAATACAAGTACCAGCACCAGTAAATTTAGAAGCGTTAGATAATATCTTAGTCTTGGGATCATATTCCGGAAATCCCGCAATTTCTAGTTCTAGAGGCTCAATTTTAAGTTCAGGCTGGGTGGTATCTACTCGCAAGAAAGTGTATGCGCCCTGATAAGCAGCCATAAAACAAAGCAGCTGTACTAGATGTTCTCCGTTGTCGCCAATATAGACTTTTGACGATTTTCGTGCGGCTTCCGAGTCAAACTGAAAATCGCAAACCTGCAAACTTTTTTGACGACTAATCACCTCATTCAGGATAGTTTCTGAACTGGGTTTACTCTTGTCAGAAACCAGAGATGTGTTATCTGGTGCTGACTGCGACTGGGGTTCTTGTGGAGAAGTTTTTGGCAAAGACTCAGATGAATTCGACCCTGTGAGAGATGCACAAGAAATGAGACTGGAGGCAATAATAGCAGTTAATGGGAAGATAATTCTAGCTGTATGCATTGGATGAAAACTCTATGTTGATAGCTATACTTGAGACTAATTTCAGCGCTTCAAGGAAATTAATTAATTGGGGTTAAGGAAAATGACCTACTAATTGAGGTTAAAAGTTCCACAACCAACCTTGACTTGAAGAAGCTGCTTTTCCAAAACCTCCGCGCCCCTTTGCGTTAAACTTTGCGTACCTTTGCGTTAAAAAAAAATTAAATCATCGTCACCTGATTGGCTGCCTTTTTAGCTTTCTCCCTCGCCTCCAGAAGATGATCACCCTTAGCCAAAGCCACCCCCATACGTCGATAAGGATGGGCGGTAGGTTTGCCAAATAGTTTAATATCTACATTGGGAACTGATAAAGCCTCAGCGACACCTGTAAAAGCCACTGCATCAGACTTTTTATCAGCTAAAATTACTGCACTAGCTGAAGCCCCTAACAGTTCTATCTGCGGAATTGGTAAGCCTAAAATCGCGCGTAAATGTAATTCAAATTCATTCAGATTTTGTGAAATTAATGTTACCATTCCCGTGTCATGGGGGCGGGGGGAAAGTTCTGAGAAAATCACTTCATCCTGAGTGATGAAAAACTCGACACCAAATATACCTGCTCCTCCCAAAGCATCAGTAACTTTTGTCGCTATTGCTTGAGCTTGTAATATTTTGTCTTCAGAAATACCTGCGGGTTGCCAAGATTCTTGATAATCGCCTCTTTCTTGACGATGACCAATAGGAGAACAGAAAATTGTCGGTGCATTCCACTGTTTAATGGTGAGCAAAGTTATCTCAATTTCAAAGTTAATGAATTCTTCAACTATGACCCTTTGACTATCACCTCTAGAATTAGCGATCGCATAATTCCAAGCCTCTTCAACTTCACCCGCACTTTGGACAACAGATTGACCTTTTCCCGAAGACGACATCACAGGTTTAACCACATTGGCAAAACCAATTTGCTCAGAAACAGCAATTAATTCTTCTAGAGTCGAAGCATAACCATATTTAGCAGTTCTAATTCCTAATTCTTCATGTGCTAATTCCCTAATTCTATCACGATTCATGGTGTAGTTAGTTGCCGCCGCCGTGGGAATAACTGTAATTCCCCGTTGTTCAAATTCCGCTAACTTTTCGGTTCTAATCGCTTCAATTTCTGGTACAATAAAATTAGGTTCATGCTTTTTTACAACAGCTTCTAATTCATCAGCACTCAGCATAGAAATTACTTCCGAACAGTCAGCAACCTGCATGGCTGGAGCATTGGCGTAGCGGTCAACAGCAATTACATAATTCCCCAGACGTTGAGCCGCAATCACAAATTCTTTGCCGAGTTCCCCCGAACCCAAGAGCATAATTTTTTGGGGTAATTGAATTGAATTGTTCATGAATTTATACCAATTAATTTGAGATGTTTATAGTTACGAAATCCTGGGGATTTTTCTCAAGTATTATTCAGTGGAGTTGGTAAACCATCAATACTGATGATATTTTTTTGCTGTTGATATTCTTGAATTCCCGGTTCACCTTTTTTACTCGCCCAATTAATTAAAGTTTGTCTCTGACTTTGATATTCATAGAGTGGGACAGCAAAACCACAGGAACTTTGCACCCGCTCAATATCAGCTACGATAATTTGACGAGTTCCTGGTATCTGGGGAAATAAAGAGTACAAATTGTTCCAGTCTGGGGAACTGGGCAAAATTGTGTATCCCTGACCGTAGAGGCGCAGAATACGTGGGGGTTCCTCAAAGGCGCAAAACATGAAAGTAATGCGCCCATTTTCTTGGAGGTGCGCTGAAGTTTCGTTACCACTACCTGTAAAATCCAGGTAAGCTACTTGATGAGCAGAGAGGATGCGAAAACTTTCCAACCCCTTCGGAGACAGGTTAACATGACCAGTAGCACTCAAAGGAGCAGAACCAACAAAGAAAATGTGTTGACTAGCAATAAAGTTTTGCAGTTCCTCAGTAATACAGTCAAAAACTTTAGCCATAGAGTGTCTGAATAATTTGGCAAATATTCTCTATTCTCACCCTATTTCTTAGCTGACAATTAAGCAATAAAAATCTTTCTCCTCTGCGCTTGGTGCGTGGTGCGTGAATTTTTCCCTTATGTCCTCACCCTTTCTTCCGCCCTTTACCCAGCAAATAGACAACGCGATCGCCCGCCAGGCTGGTGTAGAATTATCAGTACTGCGCCTCGATTGTATGCACCCATTAGTTAACGGTAACAAATGGTTTAAGTTGAAATACAACCTCTTGGAGGCTAAAGAGCAAAATTTCACAACTTTGCTAACCTTTGGTGGTGCTTATTCTAACCACATCTTTGCTACCGCAGCAGCTGGTAATCTCTTCGGCTTCCGCACGATTGGGGTAATTCGTGGTGAGGAAAGATTACCACTCAACCCAACGCTGAGTTTTGCTGTACAGCAAGGGATGCAGCTTGTATATCTTAATCGTGAGACTTACCGACAAAAGCACACAAAAGAATTACAGGAAGATTTAAAACAGCGTTTCGGTGAAGTGTTTATTATTCCTGAAGGTGGTAGCAATTTAAACGGCGTGCGTGGTTGTACAGAAATAGTTGGCTATGCTGGCGCTTTTGATACTATCTGCTTGGCTTGTGGTACAGGTACTACATTAGCTGGTACTGCACTTGCGCTCAATCAAGGACAAAGAGTGATTGGTTTTCCTGTGCTGAAAAATGGGGGATTTCTCGCCGAGGAAATTGACAATTTGCTGAGGAATTATTTAGAGTCTGGGTTATCTGTACCCAATCATTCTCCAGCACCTTGGGAATTGATGTGTGATTATCACTTTGGTGGTTATGCAAAGGTTAATGAACAACTGCTGATGTTCAGCAAGCAATTTGAACAGGCGCACAGCATACCGCTCGATTACGTATATACTGCAAAAATGTTCTATGGTGTAGTGGATTTACTGAAGCGGGGATTTTTTCCAAAAGGCGATCGCTTGTTACTATTACATACAGGCGGATTACAGGGTGTACTGCTGTAAATTAAAAGCTACCTAAAGCTTCCCACTGTTAACCTTTTTGGGGAGCTTTTCCCGTGACATACGTTCTATAACATCACTCAGACTATTTGCGCCCAGTTCTACTTTTTTTAGTTCTAGCCATTGAATAGCCGTTTCGGTCAAAGTCATAGTGAACCTACGTTTTGACTCATCGTAAATCTTTTTCCCTGCCATATTGACCGAAAAACGAGACGCAAGCCCCTGACTTTAGGCATGGGGAGAAGGCGGTAAGAACTTTTAAGTTCCGTCAAACGATTGCGTGGCTTTAGCCACAGTGTTAAAATAGATTAGCGAGAAAACAAGTAGGAATAACCTTCAGCGCATTGAAGTATCCTAGTACGGAGCAATCCCGGCAACGGACATATCCGACTCGATTCGGAATAGTTAAAGGGCGAATAATGGCAGGATATGGAGCGTTCATCTTTAAAATATGAAGGACTCAGAAAGTATGCGCGAATGAGAGCAAAAGCTCTTTGAGTGAGTAGAGGGATACTTGAATGTCCCGTTGTCGCCTTTTTCAGGTGGGCAAGAATCCCCTGGCTTTAGACGTGGGGAGGTTCAAACGCCAATTATACTCATATAAGATGTGATGATAAATCATTTGAAAGGTCGAGTGAAATGCAGTTAGTTGAAAAACACGTTGTCAGTAAGCAGCATAGGCTTTGTCAAGGGTGTGATCACTTATCTTTGCAATCCAAACATCTTTACAATTGTGCATATAGATAAAAACTAGCAAAGAAGCTAATATTAAAGCTCTCAACAATTCTTCAATAAAGGTGCTTCTATAGGTATTTATAAGGACATTACTTTATAAATACTAATGAGTTCCTGGCAAAAAAAATTTTGCAGTATTCTTATCCTAGTTTTGAGCAACTTTATTATAAAATTTTTCCGGAAGTGAAAGAAACCATAACCTATGAACAAATACAAGCCATCAAAATGGCTTATGAATTTAACGATTGGAATCGTCATTTCTTAGACATAAAAGTTGTATTACCCATTCCCCTCATCAGGGTATGTATACTTTTATTATCAGGTAAGAAACGTCCTTTAAAACGGCGCTTGCGATACCACAAAGGTGCATATCCTTTGCGTAATCCTCTTAATATCTTATACCTATTAGGACTTGTAATTACATTCTTGATTTCTAGTTTCGCTATCTCCACCCTTTTCTTGTCCTCAATTTATTCTCTACCCACCGCACCCCACCCGACATCAATTCCTTGGATTAGTAACCAATTTGACTGCGAACGTACTTATAGAACCTGGGATGATGACAAGTGTTGGGATGCAGAACACAGTCCTATGTTTTAAACTCGACTTTATCCTGGGTTGAGAGTTAATTATCGAGTCGGATACTATAGCAAAAGTCAAAAGTCCAAAGTATCAACCCAAACATAAAACCAGTGATATAGGACTCCTATTTGATTTCTGTTGGCGTAGCCTGCGCTTTGCGCTTACAACTCAAAAAGCTGTTTCCCACGGACCACTCCCTACGGACCACTCCCCACCTACGCAAGTAAGTATGGCTACGCCACGCAAGCTATCAAAAATCAAAGCGGATTATACTATATTAAGGATTGCAATACATACATTGTGCTGGGTCAGCATATTGACTTGTATGGGGAAATGGTTTTTCTTGACTAAAACCGCATTTTTGACATTGATAAATCACACTTAGCGTTACAAGAGTTGGAGAGTGGCATATTGCACAAGGTAAACCCGGAATTTTTTGGGTAATTGCAAAACCAGGAGCAGAACATTTTGGACAAAGACTGTTAATTTTTCTGACCAAATCTTGAGTAGCTTTGGCGATATTATTCATGCGTGTAGGATTATACATTGCCCGCATATCTGTTTCCAGATGTGCTTTACCTGTTGGTGAATTTTCCAGAACATAATTTACAGATTCTACAAGTTGTTCTGGTGTAATAATCCCTTGAATAATTTGTTGGCTAAATGGCGGATATTCACTAAACATAACTACCAAACCATGTTCAGGAAAGCCTATTTTATCAGCGAACTCAAATGCCTGTTCTACACTTTCCACAACTATATGATTATGATTAGTTTCTATGGAAAATTCTTCTCCAATTATTTCTAAATTATGTTTTTTATCTAAAATAATCACAATTTCTCTATTACTAGCCAGAAAAGGTGTACTGGGGTGAGGTGCAAAACTACCTTCGCTCGCTATTACTAGAGTTTCACCTGTCAATTCTAATGCTTTTTCCGCTTTTAATCTAGCCGTTGCTATTTGAGTATTTATCCGGTTAATTTTTCTCGTAAATGTACCGAAACTATCTGTATTAAACTTCTTGGGTACGGTAACATGAATGCCTAATTCTGCTTCTAAAATCGGTGCGATCGCTTTTTCTTTTTGGTGCATTGTTGCTAGCACAGCTATACGGTTAGTAAATAATAAATTTTGTTTCATTGTTTACCTTCTCAAATTTATACAAATTTGACAGGAGTATCAGGATGACCAATCAAAACAACCCTCGATATCGGCATCTCATACCCATTTTTTCTGATTATTTGAATGTGCTATCGTAAAAATTCTCTCAATAGCATCATGGGTACTTCTGCCAACACGAAAACCATAGCTTGTAGCCTCAAATTTAGATTCCCATGTGGGTTCTAGTGCGTTTTTTACAATCGCTTGTAGGCATCTGTCGATTATGCTAGGTATCGATGGACGGACTATATCTACTGCTGTTTCGACCTCTGGTTTGATATTAGAGCCTGGATGATAAATAAAGTCGCCAGTAATCAATATTACAGCAGGTTTTTCTTCAACTAATTTAGCCACGCTGCGACGAACAGTACCTCGATTATCGCCCCATAATCCAATTTGGAAATCTGAGATTTGTCCGATTTGCTTACCCTGCCAAGATGGAGGAAGGTGGTAATGTTTTTCTTGAATTTCAGCAATTACAGGCATAGAACGGTTAGCAATATCTACCGCAGTTTGTCCACCTAGTGGTGCATTCCCATCAGTTTATCTCACCCATTTTACATAATTTCTGCGTAATTGTTGTGAGTAAACGATTTACTCTTAGTTTCCCATTCGCCTTAACTACCAACTCTTTAGTCCGTCACGCAACTGCATATCCATACCGATAGCATCACAAAATGGCACAGACACAGGAGCTAGGACAGATTATCATCCTGAACATGAAGCCCTTGTTGCCGTTCTATAATAAAAGGATGCAAAAGCTTACCATTACCCGACCTGACGATTGGCATCTGCATCTGCGCGACGGTACAGCACTGAAAGCGGTTCTGCCCTACACGGTGCGTCAGTTTGCCCGCGCGATCATCATGCCGAACTTGAAGCCCCCTATCCGCTCGGTGGCAGATGCGGCAGCCTATCGCGATCGCATCCTCGCCGCCATTCCAGAGGGGCAACAGTTTGAGCCATTGATGACGCTCTACCTCACCGACAACACCAGCCCCGACGAGATTCTGCGGGCGAAAGAATCCCAATTTATCAAAGCGGTCAAGTACTACCCAGCCGGTGCAACGACCAACTCCGACTCCGGTGTTACCGATATTCGGAAGTGCGATCGCGTCTTTGAAGCGATGCAGCAGGTGGAGATGCCGTTATTACTGCACGGGGAAGTGACCGATAACGATGTTGATACGTTTGATCGCGAGAAGGTGTTTATCGAGCGACATTTAATCCCCCTCAAGCAGCGATTTCCCAACCTGCGGGTGGTCCTTGAGCATATCACCACCTGCGATGCGGTGCAGTATGTCCTGTCTGCCAACACCATCGCGGCCACAATTACGCCACAACATTTGTTGTTTAACCGTAATGCCCTGTTCAAAGGCGGCCTTCGCCCCCATTTTTATTGCCTGCCCATTTTGAAACGGGAGGAGCATCGTCAGGCTTTGTTGCAAGCGGCAACATCGGGGAATCCGAAGTTTTTTCTAGGTACCGATAGCGCTCCCCATACCCGCACCAGCAAAGAAAGTTCCTGTGGCTGCGCGGGATGCTTTTCGGCTCTGCACGCCCTTGAGTTGTATGCCGAAGCATTTGAAAGCGTGAAAGCCCTGGATAAACTGGAGGCGTTCGCTAGCTTCTATGGCCCAGATTTTTATCAACTGCCGCGTAATACCGAGGGAATTACCTTGTCCAAAACGACTTGGCGCGTTCCTGATCAAGTTCCATTTATGGAATCTGGGCTTGTACCTTTGGGGGCGGGGCAGGAAATGACATGGCAAATGGTATGACCAAGTCCCCTTCGGGCGGGGTGTGGGGTGTGGGGTGTGGGGTTCGAGACAGCCCCAACAAATAAAGGGGTAACAAGCCCTGAGCAATGCTGTCTTCCCTACACCCTAACGCCTACCCCCAACACCCTATTCTTGACATTCGCATTGTGCATCAGCCGTAGTGGAATCCTGTCGGTTAGCTTAAGCCAACGAGGGGGGCAGTTAGAACTACTAGACAAACTTGACAACGAACTAGGCAAAAGCGAAAACCTAACCACGTTGGCGGTTGCTATAAATCACAGATTTTCAACTATAAGCTCTCCGTAACGGACAACTTATGGGTAAGTCACAAATTGGAACATTTATTTTCTAGTTAGGACTTACGCAACTGGCACAGGCGATGCCTGCGGCGGGCTACGCCTACGCTAAATTAAAGTACATTTGTATTACAGAAGTGATGCAACTGGCACAGGGTGATGGCTAGCTTAGTTGATAGCAGGACTTACGCAATAATTGCCAAAAATCTTGATTTATCGTTCGCGTAGCGTGCGCGAAGCCCATACCGCCTTCGCGTAGCGTATGCCCCCAGGGCTTTAGCCGCCCGCGCGCAGCGATGCCCGCAAGGGCTGTAGAACGCCAAGAAAATGTAGAGTGTGCGTAAGTCCTATTGGTGTTTACTTAACAAAGATGGTTGCAGTAACCTGCAAGAACAACAAAAGGTATTACGCCCGGTAATCCGGCTCTTGAAACATTATCAATTAGTGGTGATTGGGGATAGAGAATTTCATGGGATTGAATTAGCCAGTTGGTTGCACCGTCAAGGTTTAAAGTATGTTTTTCGACAAAAAAAGGACACTACTTTTCGGAAAAAAAGGCAAGATTTTCAACCGCTACATACGATTCCACTTTCTCCCGGTGACCGCCGATTTTATCCTGATGTCAATCTCACACAAAATAAAGGGTTTGGTCGTTGTAATTTAGCAGTTTATTGGAAACGAAAATATCGTGGCAAACAAGAGAAAGAGCCTTGGTATTTATCAACTAATCTGACAGATGTATCAACGACTGTCAAAATATATGGTCAACGTTTTGGGATTGAGGCTATGTTTAAAGACTGTAAAACTGGTGGCTATAATCTAGAAGGTTCTCAAGCTTCTCCTGATAGGCTTGTCCGTCTGATTTTATTAATTGCTATAGCAATGACTTCTGCATGGTTACAAGGTCAAAAAACTCAATTTTCTAGACAACAATCTTATGTCTGTCGTCCAAGTGATTTGAACAGAAACAGAAAAAGACATAGTGCTTTCTGGATAGGCTTATACGGATACAATTGGATAATTTCGCTGAATGGGTGTCAGGATTT
>NZ_CP007203.1:3721930-3754808 GCF_000340565.2 Nodularia spumigena CCY9414 | reverse complement strand
ATTACCTGACGGCGTGACAAATCAGATGTTGGCTGTGGGGGTGGTTGTCGTCGTTGTGGTTGTGGCTGTAGCTGTTGAGGTGATGGTGGATTTAGTTGTGTCGGTGCTATCTGTGGCGGTGGCTGTGACGGCTGGAGGGCTTGCAATGCTACCTCTGCTGAAAAATATCTATCTCGAAAGTGATAACTCACCATCTTATTTAAAACACCTGCCAGTTTGTCACTGACATTTGCATAATTACGCCAAATCACTTCACCATCAGTGGGGTCTTTTGGTAGTTCGTGGGGTTGTCTCCCTGTTAAAGCATAAATTCCCAACATCCCCACTGCGTAAACATCGCTGCATAATTTTGGTTGTCCGGCTGTTTGTTCACTTGGCATATAGCCATTAGTTCCAATGACAACGCTAACACTAGTTTGACCTTGGCTATTCACCATCACGGTGTTTATTTCTTTGACTGCACCAAAGTCAATTAACACTATTTTCCTATCTTGACGGCGACGCATTAAGTTTGCGGGTTTGATGTCGCGGTGGATGATATTTTTTTTGTGAACTACTGCTAATACTTCCAAAATTTCTTGTAATAGTTTGGTGACTTCTGTTTCACTCAACTTTTTACCAGGACTGATTTCTTTGCTTAAGTCTTCCCCATCGACAAACTCTTGGACTAAATAAAATTCCCCTTGTTCTTCAAAGTGGGCAAATAGTCGCGGTATCTGGTCGCTATCATTGCCTAAACGGTATAAAACCTTCGCTTCGCTATCAAATAATCTTCTAACGGTTTGTAATACTACGGGGTCGGAGTTGGGTTTGAGGTGTTTTACTACACACTTGGGATGGTTGGGTAAGTCTATATCTGCTGCTAAATAGGTCTCACCAAATGCACCACTTCCCAGTCGGTTAATGATTTTATAGTGATTACGGAGGATTGTACCAGTCGTAGGCATGGCTTTTCACTAGGCAGTCCTAGATTGATTGGAATTTATTAGCTTGATTGTGCCAAATCTATGAGTAGTATAGCAAGTGATTTTACTCACACATAGAAAGGCTCACCGAATTACACCTACAAATTGAAAACCTAAATAAAATTATTGTGGGGGAGGGCATACTTCGACTACGCTCAGTACAAGTCTTGCCCGCCCTGATTAGGGGACGGGTGGGGACACCCATCCCACAAGAAAATTTGTCATAGTTTTTTATTTGTCAGTCCCGAAATTCAAATGCGGTAAGCTAGAGAGAACAATTAGATACTTGATTATGTTCTGGAAACAAGGATTAGCATTTATTCTAGGAATTACTGTATGGCTCTTAGCTTCCCCAGCTTGGGCAGATTGGACTCATCCCATGTCTTTTAGTAATGCAGAGTTAGCCAGAGAGCATAAATAAACGGAGTAATCTGTAGTTTATGTGAACCAAACCACTCAAAACATGAGTAAACGTTATCTAGGTCATAACACCTTGGGATTCGCTAGTCCCCTGCCATGTTGCTACTTATTAAACAATCCGCAAGGATAGTGTATTTAGCATAACAAGCTCAGATAACAAGGTTGAAGCAAACATTACCCTGAAAAGGTGAAATTTAAATGTCTAATTTTGTTCTAGTTCTTGATACCAACAAAAAACCACTTACTCCAATTCATCCAGGAGATGCACGTTTTTTATTAAATCAACAAAAAGCTGCTGTATTTAGAAGATTTCCATTTACCATAATTTTGAAAGAACCTAAATCTGAAGTTCCAACTCAACCGATTGAATTAAAAATAGATCCAGGGAGTAAAACTACAGGTTTTGCGTTAGTTCAAAATAATAAAGTCATCTGGGGTATGGAATTACAACACAGAGGTTTAGCTATTAAAGAAAGCCTAGAAACTCGAAAAGGAGTAAGGCGAGGAAGACGTTCTAGACATACTCGTTATCGTCAAGCTAGATTTCTTAACCGCACTAAACCTCAAGGTTGGTTAGCACCTTCTTTAAGCCATAGAGTTTTAACTATTAACACTTGGGTTAAAAGATTATGTAATTTTGCCCCAATAACTGACATAGTTGAAGAGCTTGCTAGGTTTGACCTACAGCAGCTAGAAAACCCGGAGATATCAGGCTTTGAGTATCAACAGGGAGAGTTACAAGGGTATGAAGTCCGTGAATATCTTTTGAATAAATGGAATAGAAAATGTGCATACTGTACTGCGGAAAATGTCCCTTTACAAGTTGAGCATATTAAACCAAAAGCCAAAGGAGGAACTAATAGAATTTCTAATTTGTGTCTAGCTTGTGAGAAATGCAATATCAAAAAAGGTACTCAAGATATTGAGAAGTTTTTAGCAAAAAAGCCTGAGTTGTTGAAGCAAATTTTATCCCAAGCCAAGCGTCCACTAAAAGATGCGTCTGCTGTAAATTCAACGAGATGGGCTTTATTTAATAAGTTAAAAGAAACTGGATTACCTATAACAACAGGTTCAGGAGGTTTAACTAAGTTTAATAGAACTCGTTTAGGATTGCCTAAAACTCATTGGATTGATGCTGCTTGTGTAGGAAAAGTTGAAACTCTCAAAATACTGACAACAAAAATTTTAACAGTAAAAAGCACGGGGCATAGTTGCAGAAGATTCTGTAGGATCAATAAATTTGGTTTTCCTTGCACTGAGCCTAAAAAAATATTCACTCATGTTTCTACAGGAGATTTTGTTAAGGCTACTTTGCACAAAGATCGTAAAAACATAACTTCTGGAAAGTATGTAAGTCGTGTTAAAACTCCCACAAAAAACGGATGTGAGATTGTTATCAATGGTTTTAGAGTTGAATTTTCAACAATGAAAGATATTACTAAGGTTCATTGTAGTGACGGGTATAGCTACGTTTGACTACGGACAACTACAATTTTATGAGATTAAATGCAAAGACGAGATTTTTCTGGACAAAGTTTACAAGCGGCTGAGTTCTCTAACGCCAATATGGAATTAGCTAATTTTGCAGATGCTGATTTACGGGGAGCCGTCATGAGTGCTTCGGTAATGACTCAGGCGAATCTGCACGGGGCGGATTTAACTAATGCTATGGTGGATCAGGTAAAGTTCGCCGGGGCTGATTTGAGCGATGCGGTTTTCAAAGAAGCTCTTTTGCTACGCTCCACCTTTACGGATGTGAATATAGACAGTGCGGATTTCACAGATGCAATTTTGGATGGCGTGCAAATTAAAGAACTTTGCAGCAAAGCCAGTGGTGTAAACTCTAAAACTGGTGTAGAAACTCGTTATTCTCTAGGATGTCGATGAAGCGTGTTGGTATAATTGGTGGTGGGCAACTAGCCTGGATGATGGGAGGCGCAGCTAAAAAGTTAGGCGTTGAATTAGTGGTGCAAACTCCTAGTTTGGATGATCCTGCTGTAGCGATCGCCCAGGATACTGTTTTGGCTAAAGTTGATGATGCTAGCTCCACAGAGATTATAGCACAGAAAACTGATGTCATTACCTTTGAAAATGAATTTGTTGATTTAGAGTCTTTATCTGTTATAGAAAATCAAGGTGTTTGCTTTCGACCCAGGTTAGAAGCTTTAACTCCGCTTTTAGATAAATATGAGCAGCGCTGCTATTTAAAAGACTTGGGTTTACCTGTTCCCAGATTTTTCGCGGTGGAAGAACCCGAAAATCTCGCGTCTCAAATAGAAGACTTGGGTTTTCCGGTGGTTTTAAAATCCCGTCGGCACGGTTACGATGGTCAAGGGACTTTCATTATTAAAGATTTAGCCGATTTGCAGCAAAAGCTAAATTTACCTAACACAAATAAAGCTTTTAGTCAAGGATTTTTTTTAATTGAAGAATTTGTCACCTTTGAACGAGAATTAGCAATAATTGCGGTTCGTTCTGTAGAGGGTGAGGTTGTGACTTACCCAGTGGTAGAAACTCAACAAGAAGAACAGGTATGTCGGCGAGTGATTGCACCTGCTGATATTACACCGAATCAAGCCGCAGAAATTGAGGCGATCGCTCATACTCTCTTAAATAACCTGCAAGTCGTGGGCGTTTTTGGTATAGAACTATTTCTCACCCCCGACGGGAAAGTTTTGGTCAATGAAATTGCCCCTCGTACCCATAATTCTGGGCATTTCTCCTTAGACGCTTGTGAAACATCTCAGTTTGAACAGCACTTGCGAGCCGTTTGTGGCTTACCTTTGGGAAATCCGGCTTTACATTGTGCTAGTGCTGTCATGGTTAACCTTCTAGGGTATGAAATTTCACAAAGCGACTACCAAAGCCAGCGCCAAAAATTAGCCGAAATTCCCCAGGCTTTCGTTCACTGGTACGGGAAAACCGAATCACGTCCTGGGCGCAAACTGGGACACGTCACCGTGTTAGTAGATCATCAAAACCGAGATGCCATCATGACCATAGCCCAAACTATAGAATCTATCTGGTATCCTTTGTTAAATGTACGAGAAAATTTCCATACTGAACACACAACTGGTTTGGGAAGGCTATAATAGGTTTTAGTTGCACTACGACGTTGGTGACTGCCATCAAGTTTTTTGATCTATGTCTTTAAAGAAAAGGGAAGCTAACAAGTCTCGTGGCAGTAAACCGGGCGTGTACCCGGAAACTTAAAACGAAGAAAGTCGGCACCCACCTGGTTTAACCAGGTCATAAACTTAGGTAAAACGGCGTTGCGGTGAACTTAAAAATTATTAGCTCCCAAAGTTAGCAAAAACTTGGGGGCTTTAATTATATCTGGCTGTTTGCAATTGAGTGTAGAAAATATAAAGATAATCGACCACAGATGAACACAGGTGTAGACGCGTTAGCGGCTTGCCGTAGGCTACACAGATAAATTCAGATTTCATCTTGATGAAAAGTGCTGTATGTGAATGGCAAATATCAATTTGATGACTGAGGAAGAGAAAATTTGTATCCGTTGATTCTAATTTAGCGATCGTTGAGAGTTAGAATAACAAAAATTGTCTTAAATTGTGGTTAAAGCTACAAAAACTTGTCACAACAACAACTACAGCATACTGTGTTTCCAGCTTCGGTTCTCCGACTAGATAATGGTTTAACACTTGTCCATCAAGAAATTGCCACTACCCCTGTAGTTGTGGCTGATGTTTGGGTGCGCGCCGGAGCAACCCTTGAGCCAAAACCGTGGTTCGGTATGGCTCATTTTTTAGAACACATGATTTTTAAAGGAACGGCGACGCTAGCCCCTGGAATGTTTGATCACAACATTGAAACCAGGGGCGGTGTGAGTAATGCAGCTACGAGTTATGATTATGCTCATTATACCCTGACTACAGCAGCTTCTTACCTAGCAGATACTCTGCCTCATTTGGGAGAACTGCTGATTAACGCAGCTATTCCAGACGATGAATTTATCCGCGAACGGGATGTGGTGCTAGAAGAAATTCGCTCCTGCAATGATGATCCCGATTGGATAGGATTTCAAGCCCTTAATCAAAGCATCTACCAAAACCATCCTTATGGGCGTTCAGTGTTAGGTACTGAGCGAGAATTAATGCAACAGTCACCAGCCGCTATGCGTTGTTTTCATCGCGCCCACTACCAACCGCAAAATATGACTGTAGTTGTTGTGGGGGGAATTGCTCAAGAGTCAGCCTGGGAACTTGTCAATAATTCATTCGCTGATTTTGCAGCACCTTTAGACTTTCCGCAGGCCGAAAAAATAATAGAGCCAGTTATCACGGGAATTCACCGCCAAGAAATTTGTTTACCACGTCTAGAACAAGCACGTTTAATGATGGCGTGGGTTGTACCAGGGGTAGAGCAATTACACACTGCCTATGGTTTAGATTTGTTGGCGGTGTTATTGTCAGAAGGGCGAACTTCCCGACTGGTGCGTGATTTGCGGGAAGAATTACAATTAGTACAGGGAATTTATAGTAATTTTTCTCTACAACGAGAATCGAGTTTATTTACAATTACTGCTTGGTTGGAGCCAGAAAATGTAGATCAAGTCGAAAATTTGATTCTCAGTCATTTAAATGATTTGCAAACCACAGGAATTACTGAGCAGGAACTCGCCCGGACACGTAGACTGGTTTGTAATGAGTTTGCTTTTTCTACGGAAACACCAAATCAGTTAACGGGGCTTTATGGATATTACAACACTATTGCCCAAGCTGAATTAGCAGTAGCATATCCTCAACAGATTCAATCGTTTACTACCCAAGAATTGCAACAATTAGCTCAACAGTTTCTTTCACCTCTAAATTATGCGGTTACTATACTTAAATCCTGTTAATTCAGTGGTTGGTTGTTTAATGTAAACAACTACAGGACATTTGATTTGATTGAGGTAGATAAGGGCGGGCAGGATGCCCACCCCACAAGATTTATAATATTAAAATGTGTACTTCATTTACTTGAAAAGTGCTGTAACCATCAAGAATAACTAATAATAGATTACTAATAACTGTGAAACCTTCTCTATCTTCTTCTCCTATTCATCGCATTGTATTGAATAATGGCATTGTAGTGCTGGTGGCTGAAAATCCGGTGGCGGATATTGTGGCGGCGCGGATGTTTGTCCGGGCTGGTAGTTGTTACGAAACGCGGGAAAAAGCGGGGTTAGCCCATTTGCTGTCAGCAGTGATGACGAAAGGATGCGACGGACTTTCTAGCTGGGAATTGGCTGAACAAGTAGAGTCTGTGGGCGCGAGTTTAAGTGCTGATGCTGCTACTGATTATTTTTTGTTGTCTTTAAAGACGGTAACATCTGACTTCTCGGAGATTTTAACATTGGCTGGGCGAATATTGCGATCGCCTACATTTCCCGAAGCCCAAGTGGAACTAGAAAAGCGTTTAGCACTACAAAGTATTCGCTCTCAAAAAGAACAGCCGTTTACCCTTGCCTTTAGCCAAATGCGGCAGGTAATCTATCAAAATCATCCCTATGCTATGTCAATACTAGGAGATGAAACTACAATGAGCGGCTTATCGCGTGCTGATTTAGTGCAGTATCATCAAACTTATTTTCGTCCCGATAATCTGGTAATTAGTATCGCCGGGCGAGTCACCTTAGAAGATGCTGTAGCACTAGTCGAACAAGTATTTGGCGATTGGCAAATTCCATCCCAACCCTTGCCATTAGTTAATTTACCAGAACTTCAAGCAGAACCGCAGCATCGACTACAACCTGTACAAACACAGCAATCAATTGTGATGTTGGGTTATTTGGGATCACCGGTGAGTTGTCCAGACTACGCCCCCTTAAAATTGCTGTCTACTTACTTGGGTAATGGGCTTTCTAGCCGCTTGTTTGTGGAATTACGGGAAAAACGGGGTTTAGCTTACGAAGTATCGGCATTTTATCCCACAAGGCTGTATCCGGGGTCATTTGTGGTGTATATGGGGACAGCACCAGACAATACCAGCATCGCTCTACAAGGGCTACGTAAAGAAGTGGATTTACTCTGTACTACAGAAGTATCAGAAACCGCCCTAGAAGCAGCTAAAAATAAAATCCTGGGGCAGTATGCTTTGGGTAAACAAACTAACGGACAAATTGCTCAAATATACGGCTGGTATGAAACTTTGGGTTTAGGACTTGGTTTTGACCAGGAGTTTCAAGAACTGATTGCATCTGTAAGTGTCAAAGATGCCATAACCGCCGCCTGTAAGTATTTACAGTCACCTTATATATCTTTGGTTGGTCAAGAAACAGCAATTAATACGGCTTTGGGGTAAAATTGCGATATCTTGCTTGGGTGAGTTTAGCGATCGCATTAGCTGTTTTCTCGACTCAAGCGGGTGTAATATTAGCATCATAAGGTTCTGAGAGTAAAGCCCATGCAAGTTAGCCTGAAAACAAGTATCGTGAACTACTTTGAGTCACTAAAAGCATTTCTTGGCTTGAAGACAGGTAAGTTTTATTGGTTACTTGTGTTTTCATCTACGTTCTTACTTATTACCTCGGATGCAGGAGTCGCAATTGTAGCGCCCCAACGAATTGCCCAAGCAACTCCTACAGCTAGTATTAGCCGTCCTACCCTCAGATTTGGCTCTCAAGGAGAACGGGTATTAGAACTTCAGGCGGCTTTAAAACTTTTGGGCTTTTACTCAGGTGCAGTGGATGGTGTCTATAGAGAGGAAACAGCCAGCGCTGTTTCTCTGTTCAAGCGAGCAGTTGCTTTGAATCCAGATGGTATTGTTGATGCTATGACTTGGGAACGACTATTCCCGAAAGAGCCAATAGTTACGTCCAGGATATCTTCACCTAACCGACCCTCTAACTCAAATTTTCCTGTTCCCACCCAAACCAGACCTACTACAAGGGTGACAAATCCTAGTCCTCCCAGACGTAATTCAACGAGTCCTCAACCTCAGCCAAGACCAGCTACAACGCCTCCTGGACAAATCCCTGGTGTTCAATATACCGCCCAAGGATTGCCAATTTTACGTTTAGGAATGCGGAATTCGGAAGTGCGGAAGCTGCAAGCACGACTAAAACAGCTTGGTTTTCTGGCTGGTGATGTGGATGGAGATTTTGGGATGAACACTGAAGCAGCAGTAAAAGCTGCACAACAGCGCTATGGTTTGGAGGCTGACGGTGTAGTTGGTGGTGCTACATGGGAAGCACTATCGCGACGTTGACACTCTCACCACCACACCCGTAGGGTTTGATTTCAATAGTGGTGGGGTTTTTTTTCAACCTACCCTTGATAAAAGAGCGCTAATTTCTAGACAAAACTGATGAAACACTTTTTGCTAACTTGGCTTGGTACTGCGGTGGCTTTGCTCATCACCGCTAATGTTGTTCCTGGGTTCTTTGTCAGGGATTTTGTAGCTGCTTTAGTGGCTGTAGCAATTATTGGTTTAGTAAATGCGTTTATTCGACCAATTTTAAGTATTTTGG
Source organism: Nodularia spumigena CCY9414 (assembly GCF_000340565.2). Lineage (NCBI taxonomy): Bacteria > Bacillati > Cyanobacteriota > Cyanophyceae > Nostocales > Nodulariaceae > Nodularia > Nodularia spumigena. Next base: position 3,745,946 of record NZ_CP007203.1, on the reverse strand, counting down.
CCTTTCCAATTACTTTAATTACCTTTGGTTTATTTACATTTGTAATTAATGCGTTAACCATTTGGCTAGCAAGTAACCTCACTCCTGGTTATGGTTTTGAAATTCAGGGTTTCTGGCCTGCTTTAGCGGGTTCAATTGTGTTAACAATTGTTTCTAGTTTGATTAGCTATTTTTTGAGAACAATTTTGTAAGACAGGCCACAGCTATTGTCACCGCTCCTGGTTCACCCTGTAAGCGAAAAATTTGTTTAGGAACTAATAACTTGATTTCTAACTCTTGCTTGCTAGTTAAACATGGGCTGATATGGGAGACTGCGAGAATAGCAGCAGCTTCAGCTACGCTGGGAGTTCCCACTGTTTTTTCAGCGAATTTGGCAGGGTTGGGGACGGAAACAGTGGACAAAATATCTGCGGTGAAGGTTTTTAAAGGAAAACTGCAAAGACGGCAAAGTTCTATTAAACCAACTTCCGAAGCTTTATTGTCAATAGTAGCAAGCCCGGCGATCGCATTTTCATTGAGTTGATGTTCTTGAAATACTTTCTCTATTGCCGTTGCTATCAATAGCCGTGAACTACCCTTTTGACAACCAATTCCTACCCATAAACTTGGCGAAATTTCCTGTGGGTAAATTTGATTCATTTTATCAATTATAGGAATCCTATTTGAGTTTTGAACGGGATTTTTTTTAACGTTCGCGGAGCGTGGCGTTAGCCATACCACAGAGACACAGAGATCACATAGGAAGAGAAAGAAGAGAAATGTTCACGTCTTATTTAGGATCGCTATAGATATTTATCTGTGTTTATCTGTGTACATCTGTGGTTAATTAATTCTTTGTATTTGTGCAACTATTTTCTCAGGCAATTAACCGAGAATTTACCCTAATATCAGTATTGTTAATCAGCCTCTAATTATGATACCAAGAAACTGCTTTTTATAATACTGTTCTCCAGCCTTGAACCTTATATATTGAGCTTATCTAGCACAGTAGGAAACACCAATGTAGAAACATTTTGCCTGTTATACCTTGGTGTTTCGATTCTTCCTGACTCCGATGCAACCATCATATTTGCGTCGGAGTTTTTTGTTCTTAATTTTTGCTTAAATATGGCTATTCCTGTGCGCCAGCTTTTTGCAGACTGCGGACTATATTTTGATATCCATTAAATTCCGCAATCATCAAAGCTGTATAACCGCCCCGATTTTTCACATTGATATCTGCCCCAGCCTGGAGTAATATCTGTACAGCCCCACTATAGCCTCCAGAGACTGCCCACATCAATGCTGTTGCCCCTGCTAAGTCCTGAAAATTCACATTTGCACCCTTAGCCAGCAACAAGCGAATGATCCCTGTGTAGTTGTGTTCTGTTGCTTTAATTAAAGCTGTTTTGCTATCATTCCCTAAAGTATTAGCATCAGCACCGTAGTCTAGTAATACTTTCACTGTGTCTATGTATCCCTGGGATATTGCTAGCATTAAAGGTATACCCAAAGTTGTGCCATTCATCTTTCCAGCAGAATGCAGCAATATCTCAACGATTTGGCTATGTCCTTGCAATGCAGCTACCAGCATTGGTGTATCACCCAGGTGATTTGTAATTTGGGGATTTGCACCTCGTTTAAGTAACTCTTGCACTACGTCAATATAGCCTTCTACAACAGCCAGATGTAAGGCAGTTTCACCATCTTTGTCTTGATGATTAATCTTGGCACCTTGATCTATTAAAGCAGATGCGATAGCTACGCTCACCGAAGGTATCGCACTGTGTCCTGCTGCTGCTGCTGCCAATAGCGCAGTAGTACCATGTTCATTTTTTTGGTTGACATCAGCCCCGGCGGTCAGCAATGCTTGTACAACTTCCAAATGTCCCAAGTCAGCCGCAATCATCAAGAGTGTCTCACCTTCTTGATCTAGACTATTGACATTTGCACTATTTTGTGATATTAATTTAAAGACTCCGGTGTTACCGGATTTTACAGCCAATTTCAAAGCGGTATCATCGTCTTTGTCTGTGACATTCACTTGAGCGCCAGCAGCCAGTAAGATTTGCACTATATCAATATAACCTTTAAGTGCAGCTGCCATTAAAGCTGTGCTGCCATCTTCATTAATGGCATTCACATCAGCACCTCTAGATACCAAAAGCTGCACAATGTCCAGTTGATTGGTACTAACAGCCAACATTAAAGCTGTCAAACCATAGCGTTTTCTAGGTAAGTTAATATTTGCTCCAGCATCTAAGAGCGATCGCACAATTTCGGTGTAACCTAAATTGGCAGCCAACATTAAGGCTGTAGTCCCATCGCGATCGCAAACGTCCACCTTAGCACCAGCCGTCAGTAGCGCACACAGCCGCTTAATATCGCCACTTTTAGCAGATTTTAGCAGCAAGACATCGTTGTTTTCCATAATGAATATTTCCCGCCAAAGCAGGTTTTGTGAGTCTAGTCCCCAAATTTAGTCTGAAATTGTTTAACCACTTTGGCAAGAGGCAAGACATCTTTCACTCCTGGCAACTTTAAGCACAGAAATTAGAGGTATGCTAATTTTTATGAAGATTTAAGAAGTGGGCGAGAACACTATGAGTTTGGAACTGTCACCTGAAGTTAAATATTGGCTAAACTTTTTTCACCCTGTAACCATGTGGGGACTATTAGCACTCTCACTTTACGCTGCCTATCTGGGGCTACAAGTACAGCGTACCAGAGGCGCTCAAGGAGATGAAAAGAAAGAACTGATTAAAGGTAGATATAACATTAAACACTACCAAATGGGTTCTATACTCTTAGGTTTGATGGTGACAGGTGCTATTGGTGGTATGGCTGTCACCTACATCAATAACGGGAAGTTATTTGTCGGACCGCATTTACTAGCTGGGTTGGGAATGACGGGTTTGATCGCATTTTCGGCTTCTTTATCTCCTTTTATGCAAAAAGGAGCAAGTTGGGCGCGTGCAACTCACATTGTCCTAAATTTCGCTCTTTTGGGACTTTTTACTTGGCAAGCCATCACTGGAGTGCAAATTGTCCAAAGAATTCTCACTAATGCTTAGTCATTAGTCATTAGTCATTAGTCATTAGTCATTGACTATTGGCTAATGACTGTTAACTTAGCGCTTTTTCTGGGAATGACCGGGAAAGGATATTCCCAGAGATTGATGAAAGTCTTCCTGGACTGTGCGAGTTAAGCGCCGGGAGACTTGACGGACGATTTGATTAAGTAAGCGATCGCCTGTAGATTGAATTAAAGATTTGGGCAATCGTTGAATAAATTTGGGAAAGTGCAGATTAACTATCAAATCCAATTCCCATTCCACGCGGGTAATCTCACTAAAACCGGTATTAGTATCTTGGGCGGCATTTTCTACCAACTGTAGCGATGCCTGATAGTCTACATCATAACCAGGCGGATGGTAGTCAGGAACAGGGATTGTCCGAATTCGGTATATTCCTTGCTCTGGGGGTAAAAGTTCTAGACCAATTTTTGGCTCTACGTCATAACCAAAGGAGCCAAAGCGACCAATAATCACAGCATAACCATTTTCACTCAACGGTTGTACCTTCATCGGTTCAGCACAGCGCGAAAACCATGAGGCGTGACTTTCAAGATACTCAGCAACTTTAATTGCTGGGCTGTACATTTCCATTGAGTCGCTATAACGACCGTAAAACTTGGTGGGTGTCCCGACAGTTGTTTGTGTAGGTGTGTCCTCAGATTCTGATAAACTTGACGCTACGGGCAAAACTGTTTCTTTTATATCCCAAGATTGATATTCGCCGTTTGTCGAAAGCATCAGTGTGTTCCCCTATAAATTGGCGTTTGTCTATAAATTAAGAGTTCCCAATTTGCTGGTATTGTTGAGCAGCAAACCAAAAATTTTCTGGAAGTCTCAATAATCTGTCATAAACTTGACGAAATCACTAAAATTAAAGAACTAAATAATCACATCTTAGTTTCCCAGGATTGTATTTGTGTGAAAATTGCTGATTTAATTACTTGGTTTGAAGAATGGGCAAATCCTGCTTGGTGTGAAAGTTGGGATAATTGCGGTTGGCAAATTCAGCCGGGTGTGTTATCAGAAAAGGCGCGGGTGTTGGTTTGTTTGACACCGACTTTGGCTGTGATGCAAGAAGCGATCGCTCTCCATGCTAATCTAATTTTTGCTCATCATCCACTGATTTTTAGTCCTCTCAAGTCTTTATGTAGTGGTGAAGCGATCGCCGAAATGGCAAGATTAGCTTTTACCCACAATATTGGTATTTACAGCGCTCATACAAATTTCGATCAAGTACAGGATGGCACGGCTGATGTTTTGGCTCAAATTTTAGACTTGCAGTCAGCCACCCCTATAGTACCCACACAAGCAGGATTGGGCTACGGGCGCGTTGGTTTACTAGAGCCATGTCTGACTTTACAAGAATTACTCGCCAAAATTCACACCCGACTCGCTCCTCCTCATTTGATTTTTTCCCCAACTGCTGACTTACAGCAGAATATTTCACGGGTAGCTGTGTTGGGGGGTTCGGGCGCTAGTTATATTTCGGCGGTAGTCAAAACTCAGGCTCAAGTTTATTTAACTTCTGATTGTAAGTTCCATCAGTTTCAGGAAAGCCGCGATCGCCATCTAATTTTAATTGATGCGGGACATTATGCCACTGAACGCCCGGCTTGCGATCGCTTAGTGCAAAAATTTATGTCTTTAAATCTAGACTGGGTGAAATTGAGTCAAAAAGATGAAGATTTCCGCAGCCAAATTACGAGGGTGAGATGATAAAGCTCAAAACTCTTTGCCGATTGTTGTTGAAAAGGATTAAGGTCGGCAGGAGAATGAGTTAAGATCAAATACATAGGGATAAAAATAAAGCAGAGTTCCCGGACTTCCCAGCAATGCCCATGACTACAAAAAAGCAAATCAAACAACCGCGATCAATGCTTGATTTGGAGTATTTTTTATTACATATTTCTGGAAATACTCACCAGCAAATATTCACCCAGTTAGGAGAATTACCAAATTGTGTTTCCTCTATGAGGTAGACATCGGCTGAAAACCTGAAGGAAATTTAGTTAAACAGGTGCAGTCGCTGTGAGTCTGTGACTTCAAATTTCTTTGGATTTTGGCAAACACAAGCAAGTCTATGGGTAGAATCATAAGATACAGTGGTTCTGAACCTCGGAACCGATTTGTTAAAGGTGTATCTAAATGGGGTCAATCCCAAATTTTACCACCTTATGGGCAGGGCGCTGTCCATTGGGCGAGGCGATATAAGACAGGCTACGCCTGCAATTGCTGTTTGAACCCAGAATCCGCCGTGATTTATGCGGGGGAGTGCGTCAAAGGTTTCACTACGTTGTTTAAAAAGGTAGAAGCAGTACATGCTACACCGCAAGATTTATCAACTGTGTTGCGATGGGCGCGAGGTATGTGTATTCTTGCGGGACCAGCAACGCTGGATTGAACGCGCCCGCATCCTCGATATAGAAGGGGATTTAGTGACTCTACGCTATGAAACAGACGAGGAAGACGAAGTTTGTGCCTGGGAAGAAATGGTTCGTCTGGAAAGCATTGGCTCTGTAACCCAAAAGTTAGCCTCCGTGCCACGCGGTAATGCAGAATTTCTGATGACGGAAGATTGTCCAGAATCAGAGCGCATCCGTAATAATTATCCCGACTCCAATCCTGAGTAGAGATTCGATTATTCGCGTCTTTACAACACAGTGGTGAGTTTTCAGTATTAAAGGTTGCTGAAGACTCATCATTAAGTCGGGGTTTCCAAATTGGATAAGCGTTCAAAAGCAGGACAGTAACCCTCAAGGGTGACTTTGAAGTTATATAATGGGGAGGCGGGATTCCAACACCGTTGACCTCTTTGGTGTCGGCAATTACCACAAGAATCTATATTAGACCAAATATAGCGATCGCCACTTTGGTGCAGCAGTTCTCGTGGAGACAATCCCCGCAACACTAATTCTTCACCCTGCCAACGAGCTTCAATTAAACCAGTATCAGCAAACTGTCGCCAACGGGGATCATCTGTAATTGTCTCCGGTAAGGTGACTGTAATCACTGTCCCCAACTCTGTGAGTTCGCCTTCATAATTAGTTTCTGGCGGTGCCGGTTGTAAAAATGTTTCGCCAATGGGCAGTTCTACGAAAGTTCCCGCAGCTGGAGAATGCACGTGATAACGGTTTTGTAGTTCTTCTAAGCTAGTCAAATCTGCTAGGTATGCGGGGGAACCGTGGACAAAAACGACGTGCTGGGGACGCAAATTATGAATTAGCTGAGTAGTACCAGGGCCATCACTATGTTGGGCGAGAAGATAACTTTCGTCGGTGGTGGTTGCTAAATATTTTTTATTAACTTTTATATCAATTTTTTCTGGTAACAAAATCAACCAAGGGCCAGTTTCTTTTTGGCAGTACTGGTTTAAATTAGCTGTGGAGTCTGTCAGCACAATACAGGGAGATTTGCCCACAGTAGCACGATGTTCTGCCTGTAAACGACGGACTCGCGGACGCACTCGCTCATCCCAAAATAAGGGTTGATGACGGGCGAAGTTCTGCACTGATGGCGGTAGGTGGGACAGTAGTTCCAGGTAAGCATCGCAACCAGTGGCCACCGCACCATCCACCCAAATATCTAAATCCCGTCCGGTGAAGTGGTGATGAGAACGTAACAACATCAACAATTCTTGACCCAAACCTAAAGCAGGGGTGGGAAGTAGTACAGAACAACGGTCGGCGATCGCACGATTAATGCGTTCGGCTAGTTGATTTTCTTGGTGACGGCGGTGGGGATGACGGGATGTGCCATAAGTGCCTTCAATAATCAGTACATTTAACTCTAATCCTCGCAACTCTTCTAAACGCAAGCCTTCTACCAGTCGCGAGTTAGATAAGAAAAAATCCCCTGTATACAGTAGCTTATAAGAACGCTCTGCTGTCGTGTAGGTGAGTAAAATTGCTACTGCCCCTGGTAAGTGTCCGGCGGGAAATAATTCCACTACCAGACCTTCTTGAATTTCTACAGGCGATCGCAACGGCAAAGCATGACAAAGCTGAGAAATTTTCTGGGGATCTTGGTCTAGCCAATTAAGCGGTAATAACTTGCTTGTTACCTCACTAGCATAAATAGGTAACAGAGGAAAAGTATGATGTAGGTCTAGCAAACCTCTAGCGTGGTCTGGGTGGGCGTGACTGACCAAAACCACATCTGCTGGCATTTGTGACTCAGCCAACGAGGTCAGCAATGATGAACCATCCCCTAATCCACAATCTAGAAGAATCCGGTGTGGTCCCATCCGCACTAATAAACACACACCCTCATCATGGTGTTGGACACTATAGGGCAAACAGTTTAATTCACTAGCAACCTCTTCAGCATTAACGCCAGAGGATGCCGACAGATTATACCTCATGCTTTCCTCCCCTTTAACCTGATCATCATCGACATACCGCAAAAGCCAAGAATTATGCTGAATCTTGGTTTTGTCACCTAGGGGCAAGTTTTTTTGCGCCCCTACACCCGGATAAAGCCAATTTTTGATTGGGGAGGACGCTGACATCGAACTCAAACCAGTTCGGAAAATTTGCTTAACAAGAAACTCTCATCTTTGGGTTTAAAGGAGTTTACCTTGTTAATGTGCCGATCCATTACCGTGATAGTTTTCGGAATCATAAAATCCATTTTTCGTGCCAAAGAACAGGCACGCAACAGAGAATATAACTGTTAATCCCACTAAAATCAGCTTTACATCCATTTGTTTGCTGTTCCTTTCTCAAGACTTTCTTATATTAATAGAATGCTTCCCAAATCTGGCTAAATCACCAGAAAATCTTTACTATGGTTGGGTTGATTGAGCAATAGGTAAAATTACTACTATCAGTCAAATTGTATAACTTTTCTGTTAACCTGTCCATCCATATCATCAGCCTGGAACCAAGGCGAAACAAATCTTAAAAAAGTCAAAATATTTCCGAGTTTAATTTCCCAGTTTGTTTATTGAATAAAATTGATATACAAATATAGTAATACTGTAAATATTAACACATAAAACCACATTAATGCTGAAATGATGCATCATATTTTAAAAGCCACGAGAGAAACTGTACATCTGGGTGGTTTCTCGGATCTACTTAAACCAGTACTCACGATTGATTCTGGCGATACCATAGACGTGGAAACTTACACTGGTTATTACGTTTACGACAAAGCCCCACCGGAGTTTCTCACACCAGAATTTCTAGACATCTGCCAAAATTTAGCCTCAGAACGTCAGGTTGCGGGCGGACCGCATTTACTCACGGGGCCAATTTATGTACGAGATGCCGCACCTGGTGACGTTTTGGAGATAGAATTACAAGCGATCGCACCTAGTTTACCAATTGGTTTTAATGCCATTCGTACAGGTTGGGGAGCCTTACCAGAACAGTTTACTCAACCTGCGCTGAGATTTATTCCCCTAGATTTAACCAACAATATCGCCGAGTTTCCCCTTCATAGTGGCATCAAAATTCCCCTCAAACCCTTTTTTGGTATCCTTGGTGTCGCCACCCCAGAAAATTCCCGCAATTCAATTCCACCGGGTAGTTATGGTGGTAACATTGACAACCGTCAACTCCAAGCAGGTTCGCGGCTATTTTTGCCTGTTTTTGTTCCAGGTGGATTATTTTCTATTGGTGATGGACATTCAGCCCAGGGAGATGGGGAAGTTAATGTCACCGCGATTGAAACTTCCATGAATGGTAGAATCAAGCTCACCCTTCGCCAGGATTTACAACTGACAACACCTCTAGCTGAAACCCCAACTCATATTATTACAATGGGTTTTGCTCCCACTTTAGATACAGCCTTAGAACTAGCTGTGAAAAACATGATTGATCTTCTGGAACGTTTCACCAATTTGTCGGCGGAAGATGCTTATGTCTTGTGTAGTTTAGCTGTGAATTTTCACATTACTCAAGTTGTCAATAGTCCCCAAAAAGGTGTTCATGGGATGCTACCCAAATCCATACTCGCAGAGCAAATAAGTTTATAAATATTAATAAATATGTCTAATATCGTTATTCAAATGTTGACCATTGGTTTAGTTGCTGGCTTGACTGGTGGTATGTTTGGTCTGGGCGGTGGTGCAATTATGGTACCAGCAATGGTATTGTTAGTTGGTCTGGATCAAAAGTTTGCCACTGGTACTTCTATTGCTGCTCAAATTTTGCCCATTGGGATTTTAGGCGCAGTAGTATATTATCGTAACGGCAACATAAATATTAAATATGCGGCAATTATTGCTGTTGGTTTAATAGTTGGTAATTTGTTTGGAGCGTTATTTGCTAATCAGCCATTTATTAGCAGTGAAATGATTAAGAAGTTGTATGGCATTTTTTTGTTACTCCTTGGTATCAGGTATTTATTCTGAAATGGAGAATGGGTAGGGGCGGGTTTAAGCAGTGAGTCTGTAAACCGTCGCAATTCTTAATAAACCCGCCCGTACAGGAGTGGGGAGTGTCAAATTCCTGACTCAGCACTCAGTCAGTTATTGCACTTGTTGAGTGGGTAAAGCACCAGTTCGCACAGCTAAGTTAAGATTTTGCCCATTGCGCCGCAGTCCTAAGCTCACATTTCCGCCGACTTGAGCATTTTCTACGGCTTTTTGGATACTGCTGGCTTCTGTAACTGATTCACCGTTAAGCCGTTGGATGACATCCCCTGCACGTAAGCCGGCTTTAGCTGCGGGTGAGTCAGGCATAACGCGCACAATTAAGACACCTTTATCTTCATTCACCGTGACAGGGCTATTGGGGTCAGAGTTCAGACGTTCCTTGATTTGAGGCGTTAACTGTACCATTTGAATTCCTAGATAGGAATGCTGGGCTTTACCTGTAGCAATTAGTTGGTCAGAAATCCGTTGAGCTGTGTTGATAGGAATGGCAAAACCCAGTCCTTGCGCTCTTTGGATAATGGCTGTATTCATCCCAATTACTTGACCACGAGCATTTAACAAGGGACCGCCGGAGTTACCAGGATTAATGGCTGCATCGGTTTGAATAAATTCAACTCGCTTATCAGGTGCGCCAATTTGATTACTACTGCGACCGGTGGCGCTGATGATTCCTGTGGTGACTGTATTATCTAATCCTAAAGGATTTCCAATGGCGATCGCCCATTCTCCCGGTTGCAGTTCGTCTGAGTTCCCCACTTCTACAGTCGGTAGATTCTTCGATTCAATTTTGACAACGGCGACATCTGTTAATTCATCGCGCCCCATCACCTTACCTTCAAAGCTTCGCCCATCTTTCAATATGACTCTGACTGTATCCGCACCAGCAACTACGTGGGCATTGGTGAGAATACTACCATCTTTACTGATGATAAAACCGGAACCAGTACCTCGTTGTACCCGGCTTTGTTGTTCTGGTAACTGAGAACCAAAGAATTGGCGGAAAAATGGATTGTTGAATTCAGCAGGTAACCGATTAGTGACAGTTCGCGACGCTTCAATCCGCACTACAGCTGGCCCCACCTTCTCCACTACCTGAGTGACGAAGTTAGAACCTGTAGCAGTTGGTAATGGAGGTGCAGCATTGACTCGACTCACTGCTAGGTTTGATGTTCTCTCGGATATCTGTTGAGGGTTTTCAGCCAAATAACCACCGGCTAATGTCATACCTGATCCCAGCAGCACCAGTGATAAAGAGGCGGCTGCTTTTTTCCAGGGGGCTTGATTTTGGTATTTGACATGAGTCTGATCAAATGAAGCATCTCCATCATGTACTTGCTTGTTCATTGCTGCCTGTGAGAATATTTAGATGTATGACTAATAATGTAGATATTATTTGTGACGCTTTTGTTGCAAAGCTATTGCTTCGTTGTGAAATACTTGTTATTCTAACCGATTTCAGCTTCTGTGGCTAGACTATACCTATACAAACCTAGCCCGCTTGTGCGGGCTAAAACTATTATAGCCTGTGGAGGCACATTTAATTTGTGTTGGGCGGGTGGAGTATTAACTAATCACCTTTGAGCAGACAACGCACGGACTGTTCTATGTCCTCTTGTTTAATTAAAGATTCTCCCACTATCACTGCATTTGTACCAGCCTCAGCCATTAGAGATAAATCAGCGTTTGTATATAGTCCAGACTCACTGACAACTATCACACCTAAGTTTTGTAACTGCGATCGCCTAGCTGCCAGCAATTGTTGCGTAATGCCCAGATCAATGGTAAAATCTTCTAAATTCTGGTTGTTAATCCCAACTAAGCGGATGTCATCAAGCTTGAGTACCCGGTCTAGTTCACTCAAGTTATGAACCTCCACTAAAGCATTCATACCTAAATAGTGAATTACTCTCAGAAAGTCTTGAATTTCCCGATCTGTGAGAATGGCTGCAATTAGTAGTACAGCATCGGCTCCTGCTGCTCGTGCTAAATAAATTTGGCACGGATCAATAATAAACTCTTTGCACAACAAGGGCAATGCTACTCTCTGGCGAATTGCGCGCAAACTTTCCCAACTGCCATGAAAGAATGCTGTTTCCGTGAAAACTGATATACAAGCTGCACCACCTCGCTCATAAGCTTTGGCGATCGCTATGGGATCAAAATCTGTACGAATATTACCATAGAATGGTGATGCTTTTTGAACTTCTGCAATTAGTCCAGGTTTGTAAGGATTTTGTTGCAAAGCAGTCAAGAAATCTCGCACGGTTGGCGCAGCCGTTAACTGGCGTTGCAAAGAAGCTAACGACATCTGTTGGTGCATTTGCGCTACTTCTTGCTTTTTATGCCAAACAATCTCTCTGAGGATCGGTTGCAGACGGGTATTAACAGTCGTCAGTGGGTAAATCATTAGCTGCTATGTATCTGGAAATAGGGTGACTCAGAAAGGAGAAACAATGAAATCTTTTCAGAGTCGAATCCAGTTTGAGTTCATGTCAAACACTTCTTTCTTATCCATGTCTTTTGACTTTGAGTTTTCCCCTAAGCAATTATTTTTCAGCAATCGAATGTAGGTGCGGTAAGGTATGTAGTCTATAGGGTTGTAGCCAGAAAACCGCAGAATTAATACACAAGCCCAGGAATATTTTCCAGCAATAATTGCTTTGATAATTTGTTCAATTTGTTCTGTATTAATTTTCTTAGCGGCTTGTGTATTACAACTATTATTTATTTGATGCATAGCTTTCCCTCTTTTTTAATTTGGATTCCTACATCTAGATTCAATTGTGATTGATGTTTTTATCTAAAATCTAAAATCACGGGACTGATCTTTGAGAGTCTTCCTGGTAGTATCATCCAACTTCACTATCTCTATAAGAAAATTTTGCTATTACACAAAGCTGATTACAGACATTTCTGCTTATCTGTAAAAATCATTAACCAGAATTACCAGTTACTTGGGAAAATAGGGGTGGATTTAACTAGCCAGCATTTTTATCTGCCTAATATATATCTAGTTAAATTAGCCCCTAGAGATAAACCGTGTTGCAGAAGCAGCTTCTTTGTTAAGCGTACTCAATTTTTAGCCACAGATATATGAACGATTTTTGGATAGACTTATCTCTTCTTTTGCTCTTGCAATTGATTGATTTCCCGGAACTGTAATCGTGGCTCCTCAAATCACATCCAAAAATCACAAATTATACACCCTGGGATTTGGTTATAGACTTAAGCTAGTATTTTGAATAAAAGTTGTATTTTATACCCTTTTTTTCAGAAAACCTAGATTTTACTGCTCTGAAAGCCAGTTAATACATTGCTGGCAAAAAAACATCATGAGATGCTAAGAGCTTATTGCTGTTTTTTTTTGCTACCCAATATTCCTAGTTCTCAATCTTTTGTGATTATAGATACATTATTTTTTTACAATTTTTATACCTTTGGGAAGATGTTCTAGTAATACGTATATGAGATTAATAAAAAAGGTATATCTCATGACAGATGACTCAGCACATTATTCTATAGTTAGATATCTGGAGGAGTAAAATGATGAAAATTTAATTTATGACCAGGACTTACGCAAAATTATGGAAAAACGAACCACGAAGGACACGAAGGACACGTTGGCGCTAGCCTCTCCCTTTGGGAGAAGTTAAGAAGGTTTCAGAGAGTTCTTGCGTAAGTCCTATATGTAAATCACTTGAATTGCCTACTTTATCTTGGTAAGATTAAATTAAGAATTATCAGTCACTCTGAAAATCTTTATAACTAAATTTATCCTTTGTAATAGCGTCGGGTAATCAGCACTTTTAAGAAGTTGTGATTATCAAAGCTTTAGTGCCTCGACTACCAATTGACAAAAATAGCGAGTAGGGATATGAATACAGGCAATTATCAATTAGCTCAATTCGATTATTCATTAGCACTACACCCAGAAACGAAACTAAAATTTGCTAATTTACTGAGCAATCAAGCTATACATACTGTTTTTTATTTAGTAGAAACCGCGCAGTTTCTTGATGAGCAAGCCGCAACATGGCGCAGAAAGGTTAAATATTCCCAGGAAAAATTACTTTCCATTAGACTGGAAAATGTGGATGCTGGATTTTTTCGACACCATTGGTTAGAGTCATGGCGAAATATGTTGATCCAACTTGATATGTTGACGCTGACATTACAAGGTGAATTCACATTCAAATTTCGGAATGCTCCCACCCAGGGAATAAAATCTTTTTGGTGGAAATTACCTTTACCTACATAGATGAGCAAAGCAGAAAAGTTGACTGTAGCTTTGGCTGTGAGAGAAATGATGAAGTAGTAGAGGGGTGTATGTACAAGTGGATTGACGAATTACAAAATACTCAAAAGCATTTACAACAGGAAATTGCTGAACTGAAGGAAAAGGAAGCACAGATCCAACAATCCCTTTCTCTACTGCGTTCTACCCTGGAATCTACTGCTCATGGCATTGTTACAGTCAGTCTTAAAGGAGATATTCTCGGTTTTAATCAGAGAATTGGATATGTGGCACATACCCAATTCTCTGATGCTATCCAGGAATTATCTTCAATGCCAAGCTTTTTTCGAGAAGGAACTAAAATATCCAGAAGCCTATAACCAGGTGATGCGGGAAATATCCAATCAATTTGATTTGGAAAGCTACGATATTTTAGAATTAAAGGATGGGAGAATTTTTGCTCAATACTCTCAGCCGCAGTGGCTGGAGGGTAAAATTATGGGTAGACTATGGAGTATTTGGGATATTACCGAATCCCAGCGAACAGAAGAAGTACCACAGTTGAATGAAGCTAGCTGGTGTACTTTGGCAGAGACGACAAATGCTAGCATTTTTATCATTCAAGGCTGGGATTTATCCTACATGAATCCGGCGGCTGAGGTACTCACAGGCTATACAAAAGAGGAACTCATAACTGGCTTTGATGCGCGCCAATTGTTCAAGAACAAAAAGCGTAAACAGGTACATGATAAAGATTTAGAATACCAGGAAATCAAGATTCTGGAAAAAAACGGCACAGAACGCTGGTTAGCTTGTGCAGTCGCAATGCTTGATGATCAAGAAACACCATTTGAAATGATTGCAGGCATTGATATCACTGAATATAAACAAGCAGAATCGGATCTGAGTCAAACTTTAGAACAAATCAAACAACTCAGCGAACTGAAAGCGCAGTTCATGTCTATGGTTTGCCATCAATTCCGCACCCCGCTCAATGTTGTTTCGTTCTCTAATAGCTTACTCAAAAGGCATATAAATTACTGTCAGGAGGAAAAAACAGGACCATTACTTGATCACATTCAATCAGGTGTGGAACAGATCACCAAAATGTTGGATGATATTCTGTTCTTCGCGAAAGCAGAAGCAGCCAAACTCAACTTTGATGCCAAACCACTCAATTTAGTTGAGTTCTGCAATGAGTTAATTGCACAAATGCAGACAAATGGTAGTGAGAACCGCATAAATTTCGTGAGTCAAGGTCGCTACATAACAGCCTGTATGGATCAAAAACTGCTGGAGCCGATGATCTCGAACTTGCTCGATAATGCGATGAAATATTCTCCTATTGGCAGCGTAGTTGATTTTAAACTGTTTTGTGAGTGTGGGAAAGTAGTTTTTCAGGTGACAGATAGGGGTATTGGTATTCCCGTTGCTGATATACCGCGATTATTTGAGCCATTTTATCGAGGTAGCAATATTCATCATTTGCCCGGTACTGGACTAGGGTTATCCATTGTCAAAACCCTTGTGGACTTACATCGTGGTTACATTGCTGTAGAAAGTGAACTTGGTGTCAGTACCACATTTACGATGATGTTACCGGCGGTGAAATCAAAGTTATAGGAACCGCCAAGGAGGTTAGGAGATAAACGGAAGAAGGCGGGCAGACAATATGACTAAACCCGCCCGTACCATCGGTGTCCCCAGTCCGTAGGGTGGGTTAGACGGCGGTCAATGATTTTTTGACGAATCAACCTTTGTTTCCGTCGTAACCCACCGCAACATCCCTATATTTGTCAAAAATCCTAGTGATAGAAAAATGATACAGGAATCTCCGAAAACAATTCTGATAATTGAAGATGATGCTACTACCCGCAATCTTTATGCTAAAGGACTTGAGGCTGAAGGTTTCAAGACTATAGTGGCAGAAAATGGTCGAATTGGTATCGAAAAAGCACAAACCTATTTACCCGATTTGGTGGTTTGCGATATTGTCATGCCAGATATGGATGGCTATAGTGTTCTCCAGAGGATGCGCCAAGATCCTGTAACTGCGATTATTCCCTTTATTTTTCTGACTGGTAGCGATCATCAAACAGATATTCGTAAAGGTATGGAGTTGGGCGCAGATGACTATCTTACTAAACCCTGTACTTTAGAGCAATTACTTAAGGCGATCGCCATCCGATTGGAAAAGCAATCTCTTTTGCATCGCTGGTATGCGACTAAATCGCATCAAATGCCAGAATCAGTACCCGCAGACACAATTCCGTCTGTCACCTCTAACTCAATCTTTCCAGCCATTCCCCATCTCAAAGAAGTTTTCGACTACATTGAAGCTAATTATCATCGAGGAATTACTTTATCTAATGTGGCGGAGGCTGTGGGTTATTCACCAGCTTACCTCACAAGTAGAGTAAATAAAAAAACAGGTCAAACTGTTAATGGTTGGATTGTCAAGCGCCGCATGGCCGCAGCCCGGCTGTTATTGAGGGATAGTGATCAAACCATAGAGCAGATTGCTACAAAACTCGGCTATCAAAATGCTTGTCATTTCTCCCGCCAGTTCCGCCAAGATCACGGTATACCTCCCAAAACTTGGAGAAACCAAAATCAACTTTCTCAAGTTTTCAGTAGTGAGAAGAAGCCGCAAATGATCAATTCTCACCCTCAACATGAAAACTATGCACCTTTAGGTCGAGGTTAACTGTTTTTGGGCTTTGTCAATTGCTGCACCACTAATTGGATTGCCAAAGCTAACAAACCAATTGCAACTATACCAAATATTCCAGTTCCCAAAGCAACTACACCGACAACCAAAGTCCGCACAGCAGAGCCAATATTCACCACCATTGGGTTATCCGAATGGATAGGTTTAGCTGCAAAAGTTGTCGCTATGGATATCATCAGCGAATACATCGCATATCCTAGCCCTCCAGCAAATACTGCTCCGGTTATACAACGTAAGGGAGTTGGTGGAATCTGATTTTCAGCTTCTGGTTGTGTTACTTTTGAATCACTCATATATTTTTTGTGTCTTAGTGTTTTGGTGCAAAGAAAAATACTTCCTTAAATTGATGATGCTACCTGAATGCCATGTGTAATAGTCCGAGTCACAAACAATTCTAAATCCTCATCAGGAATTGCTGCTCTCATCTGTAGCTTAACTGCTTGGGCTTGTGCTTCCGACTCCACCAGCGCAAACACTGTGGGGCCAGAACCAGACATCATGGTTCCTAAAACGCCTGGTTGAGTGGCAAATAGTTCTCGCAGTTGTAAGACTTGAGGATAAGCTGCTAAGACTACACGCTCTAAATCATTGTGTAGTTTTTGGGCAATTTCTCGGGTATCTTTATTCAGGATAGCTTTAACTATTACTTCTGAATGAACTGCGGCTGCACGGGCGGCTAAATTTTCCGTATCTTTAAGATAAGTATTGCCAAATTCTTGGCGATAGGTTTTGTACGCCCAAGCTGTGGATACTTCTAGACTACGATATTTCGCCAATACTATATATATATGATCCAAACTTGGTAAAGGCGAAAGTTTCTCACCTCTACCTGTCGCAATCACTGTTCCCCCGGCGACACAAAAGGGGATATCTGAACCCAAAGTAGCACCGAGTTCTTCTAATTCTGGTTTCGTGAGTCCTAGTTTCCATAATAAATCTATCCCTATTAACACGGCTGCGGCATTTGTCGAACCTCCCGCCAACCCAGCTGCTACGGGAATTTGCTTGTTAATGGTAATTTCTACACCCCCATATTGAGCCAAGGCTTCGGGAAATTTCGCCGCCATGAGTGCTGCTGCTCGGTATGCTAGATTACTTTTGTCTGTGGGTACTTGTGGGTGGTTGCAGTTGACGCGAATCCTATCTGTGCTTAGGGATTGGACATTAATTTTGTCGGCAAGCTCGATACTTTGGAGTATCATAGCTAACTCGTGATAGCCATCCGGACGGTCACTAATGATTTCCAGATACAAGTTGATTTTAGCAGGAGCAATTAGATTGTATGAACGCATATCAGTTATCAGTTATCAGTTATCAGTTATCAGTTATCAGTCTGTTTACTGTTCAGTGTTCACTGTTAACTGGTTTGCTAATCTTACCCATTGCTGAACGCTGAGGTCTTCGGCTCGAACTTGGGGATTTATTTCTAATTGTTCCAGTAAGTGGGTCAGGCGATCGCGTTCAACCACCGATTGCAAATTATTTCTTAACATTTTACGTTTTGCGCTAAATCCCAGTTTTACCAAATTTTCAAATTTTCGGGGGTTCAGTGCGGGTGTTTCTATCGTTCGGGGACGTAACCGCACTACGGCTGAGTCTACTTTTGGCGGTGGGTAAAATGCACCTGCGGGAACGGTACAAATAAATTCACAATCAGCTAAATACTGCACCCGCACACTCAACGCGCCAAAAGTTCTCGAACCAGGATGAGCATACAATCTATCGGCTACTTCTTTCTGCACTAGTAGCACTATGGAGTCAAATGGTTCTGGGTTAGGGTTGGCGATAGTGCCTAGCAATTTCTCGATGATTGGCCCTGTAATATTGTAGGGTATATTCGCGACTACTTTATTGGGCTGTTGAAAGTTGGGAAATGGTGCTAAATGGGATGGTAAATCTAAGGTGAGGAAATCCCCTTGCAATAGTAAGAAGTTTTCTTTTTTACCGAGTTGCTTGGCTAACTGTTTGCATAAATCAAAGTCGATTTCTACTGCTACGAGCGATCGCACCAAGGGCAGTAAACGCCGAGTTAGAATACCCGTACCGGGGCCAATTTCCAGCACGCGATCATCGCTCTGGTGACATTCTGCTGCTTTAATAATAGCATCCAGAGCCTTTTCACTTTTGAGCCAATGTTGAGCAAAAGACTTGCGCGGTTTGATCATTAATTTTCCTGACTAAATCTAGTTTATACAGCAGTTTTCATTCAGATGAAGTATATATTTATCTGTGTTCATCCTACTAAGTATCGCATTTGACAATCAAATCTGGCGATCGCCACCGATGTATACTCTATAAATAAACCAATTTGCTCTTGGCTATATTTCAGGTTATTACGAATTTCTCGCTCACGCAGTTCTATGAGTTCTTGTTGAAGGGATTCATAGGCATTTTTATCAACCGTGATCAAATTACCAGTCATAGTCTTGTCTATTTTCAGCTAACGGGCTGAAGTTAACTTCAATATCTATGTTTCCCAATTGAAAATTTCAAATCTAAAATTAACTCAAAAATTATCCTAATTGATGCTAAACCAGTAAGTCTCTCAGCCTAGCCTCTTGCCATTTTTAGCTTTCAGAACCCAGGGGGACGGGAAGACAAGGAAAAAAAATTATTGGGACTATGGAAATGGGAGAATTTATGTCTGAAAAATCCTTAAACTAAGTATCCATAATAATTATTTTGCCATGAATTTCAGTTGAATTACCGTTATTTATACAAAGAATATGAACAACGTTAACTCTTCACAGCAGCTTGTAGCGTTTTTCTAAATTTATGCGGAATTCATATCAATGGCACTGAAGTTAATAGTCTATCACATACCTGTTATCAATATGATCCACAAAAAGTACGTTTTACCATTTATAATGCTAGCGATCGCTGCTAGCATCAGTAGTTGTAGTTCTAATCCTCATCCTACTTCCAGCAGTATTGACAGTCAAACACCAGATCCTACCACCACGCCAAGGACGGCTCCAAAAACACCTGCTGCCACCTCTCAAACTCCCACGAGCCAAACTGTTAATATCACCTTATATACTAGTGATATCCAATGCCAAGAATTGATTCCGCAACAAGTCTCATTAACAGCAGCAGAACCCATAACAGCTGCGGTAGGTAAAATTATAGAAGAACAAAATACAGCTGATTTTGACTTGTCTGCTTATCGTGTCCAAGTTCAAAATGGCATCGCTACAGTTGATTTTCGGCTATCTGCTTTGTCAAAACGGCAATTTGTTTCTCTTTCTAGTTGTGAACAGTTTGCTTTATTTGGCAGTCTTCGCAAAACTTTAATCAGTAATGCTGAATGGAATATTAAAGACGTTCGCTTCACTGAGCAAGGGAAGGAATTAATTCTTTAACACGTAAATTAACTCCGGAATTAGCTTTAGTTATAATTGATAATTATTCACTGATGAATGGGAATTTCAATCACACATTCTGCACCTTCACCAAGGATGGAATTACAAGATAAATTTACCGATTAAACTAAGCGGGGTGAGAAGGAGAAGTCCAAATGACGATGAGAAATACCGATACCGAAATCAACAAATATTAGCTAACGCCCAAGGTAACCAAAATTAACGTAAGTAGGTCGGCGGAAATAAAGTTAACTAGCTAGGGTCGTCATTGGTCATTTGTCATTGGTCATTAGTAAGGGTTTGGTCCCTGTTTACGAGTCTTAACATAGTTTGGTTTATTCATGCTTACCTACTTAGTCACAACCAATGTAGCAAACGCACCTTGCACCGCATATTGACGTTGCTCTTCTTTGTTGGGGTAGTTAGCTCAGTACATTTTGGGTTCGTTAGCGTAGTTATTCAGAATACCGCTTTCGTTAATGGTTGTATACATAATATTTTCCTGTATTTGTTACCTTATGTAAACTAATATAACAAAATTGTTACGATTCGTCAATGCTACTTGACAAGTAATAGTAGATGACGGTACTAGGATATGCTTATCCACAGCAAAGTGAGACATTGCCTCTGACGGAGGAGAGTAAAAATATCACTGAGGCGATCGCATAACTTTCCGGTCTACTTATTTGAGAGACTTTCAAAAACTTGTAAATAGGTATAAGACATCTCCGAAAAAGAATAAAATTATGGTATAAGAGTATAAAATGCTATTTTTAGTAAAGCATTATGAGCAGTATATTCGATTATATCCAAAATAATCCCCAGGAAGCACAGCGTTTAGTAGGGCTGAAATATGAACAGTTGCAGGAACTTTTAGACAAAGCCATTAAACGGCACAATCATAAACGAGAATTGCTTGAAGATAGAAAAGTGAGAATTATTCTGGGTGGAGGTGGTCGCAGACCAAAATTATCACCATCGGAGCAAATAATTCTCACCCTAACATATTTACGACATTTAACCACATTTCAACTATTGGGTATTCAATTTGGCGTGAGTGAAACAACTGCAAATGATACGTTTAACTATTGGTTGCCATTATTGGGAGAATTATTACCACCAAGTTTAGTAGAACAGGTAAAAAAAACTCCAGTGACTATGAAATTGTTAAAGAAGTTTTAACAGACTTTGAACTAATCGTAGATAGCTATGAACAGCCCATAGAAAGACCTTCAGAGTATCAACAGCAGGAAAAATATTACTCAGGTAAGAAGAAAATGCACACTAGAAAAAGTCAATTAATTGTTCTGCCTAATGGTAGAGATATTGTTGATGTAGTAGCTGGTGAGCCAGGACGAAAAAGTGACATAAATTTATTTCGGGAAAATAAAAATGGGTTTGAAGAGAAACAAAAATTTTCCGGTGACAAAGCTTACCAAGGAGAGAAATCAATTAAAACACCTGAAAAAAAGCCTAGAAAAAAAGAATTAAGTTCTGAACAAAAAATTCAAAATAAAGAACTGGCATCAGAGCGCATATTTGTAGAACATTTAATTCGTTTAGTGAAGATATTTAGAGTAGCTCAAGAAAGATTTAGATTAAATTCCTCTAAATACGAGCAGATAATTATGACTATTTGTGGACTCGTTAGATTACGCATTGGCACATTTATTTTGTAACTATAAAAACTTGAAATTATTTATAATAAAATTACCTCAAAGAGATCCTACTTTTGGCTAATTACCAACAACACGCATTTCTAACACCTATTCTACCGTAGAATCTCAGGATATTTGCAGTTAGCGATCGCTCACCAAAAATATCGTAACTGCAAGGGTTTGATAGTTTTCGGAGATGTCTATAGAAGTGTGACTATACCTCTGTTAGCCTCTGTATTTGCGGTTGATATTATCCTGCTGCTTGTAGTGGCTCAATTACTTGAGGGGGAAATCTGGAAGGTTAGCCACGCTTTCCCAGGCGTTCTGGGATTAGCAGTTCTCCAAAAGTGTGTTTTTGGACATTAGTACTTAACTTCAGGGATACCAATCGATGAAAACTCTACCCGCATATCTATATATGGTTGTTTAATTTTAGTTTCTCAGTTTCTATGTATTAGTAGGCGATCGCCTCTATCCACTGGCTTATAAAGGCATGAAACTCAAGAGATACGGCAATTGCAGAGCATACCTAGCAAATTTAGAATGGGTTCTATAGGAGCGATCGCCCCTAGCCCCAATTGACTGGAAAACCTTCACACAGACACTGCCTAAACAATCGATAGCATGAATCATGGCAGGTGATGATAACTTCGATGCTCCGTTATCCACATTGCGGCGTTCTACCAAATACCTATCACGAACGGGTTTCAGTCAGTTTTCTTGCCCCTTTTAAAAAAACTTTGCCAAACCCCTTGACGAAACCAGATAGAGTTGTTATGTTAAATAAGTGCCAAGGCAAAAGCCGCAACACCTGAACCGAGAAAACAAAATACTTTGAAAGCGAAACAATAACCAATCCTCGTCAAGAAGATTTAGTTTGGGAAGATTCCCAAAGGTTAATCAAAAATTTTTACAGGATTCTGAACCGAGAGTTCGGAAGCAAACTCTAAGCACAACAAAACGGAGAGTTTGATCCTGGCTCAGGATGAACGCTGGCGGTATGCTTAACACATGCAAGTCGAACGGTCTCTTCGGAGATAGTGGCGGACGGGTGAGTAACGCGTGAGAATCTGGCTTCAGGTCGGGGACAACCACGGGAAACTGTGGCTAATACCGGATATGCCGAGAGGTGAAAGGCTTGCTGCCTGAAGATGAGCTCGCGTCTGATTAGCTAGTAGGTGTGGTAAAAGCGCACCTAGGCGACGATCAGTAGCTGGTCTGAGAGGATGATCAGCCACACTGGGACTGAGACACGGCCCAGACTCCTACGGGAGGCAGCAGTGGGGAATTTTCCGCAATGGGCGAAAGCCTGACGGAGCAATACCGCGTGAGGGAGGAAGGCTCTTGGGTTGTAAACCTCTTTTCTCAGGGAAGAAAAAAATGACGGTACTTGAGGAATAAGCATCGGCTAACTCCGTGCCAGCAGCCGCGGTAATACGGAGGATGCAAGCGTTATCCGGAATGATTGGGCGTAAAGGGTCCGCAGGTGGCTATGTAAGTCTGCTGTTAAAGAACCTAGCTTAACTAGGTAAAAGCAGTGGAAACTACAAGGCTGGAGTGCGTTCGGGGTAGAGGGAATTCCTGGTGTAGCGGTGAAATGCGTAGATATCAGGAAGAACACCAGTGGCGAAGGCGCTCTACTAGGCCGCAACTGACACTGAGGGACGAAAGCTAGGGGAGCGAATGGGATTAGATACCCCAGTAGTCCTAGCCGTAAACGATGGATACTAGGCGTGGCTTGTATCGACCCAAGCCGTGCCGGAGCTAACGCGTTAAGTATCCCGCCTGGGGAGTACGCACGCAAGTGTGAAACTCAAAGGAATTGACGGGGGCCCGCACAAGCGGTGGAGTATGTGGTTTAATTCGATGCAACGCGAAGAACCTTACCAAGACTTGACATGTCGCGAATCTCTCTGAAAGGAGAGAGTGCCTTCGGGAGCGCGAACACAGGTGGTGCATGGCTGTCGTCAGCTCGTGTCGTGAGATGTTGGGTTAAGTCCCGCAACGAGCGCAACCCTCGTTTTTAGTTGCCAGCATTAAGTTGGGCACTCTAGAGAGACTGCCGGTGACAAACCGGAGGAAGGTGGGGATGACGTCAAGTCAGCATGCCCCTTACGTCTTGGGCTACACACGTACTACAATGCTACGGACAAAGGGCAGCTACACAGCAATGTGATGCAAATCTCACAAAACCGTAGCTCAGTTCAGATCGCAGGCTGCAACTCGCCTGCGTGAAGTCGGAATCGCTAGTAATTGCAGGTCAGCATACTGCAGTGAATTCGTTCCCGGGCCTTGTACACACCGCCCGTCACACCATGGAAGCTGGTCACGCCCGAAGTCGTTACCCCAACTGTTCGCAGAGGGGGATGCCGAAGGCAGGACTGGTGACTGGGGTGAAGTCGTAACAAGGTAGCCGTACCGGAAGGTGTGGCTGGATCACCTCCTTTTAGGGAGACCGAATCCACTCAAACATCGAAAGCAAATCGCAATTAGATACTGAGTTGGTCATTCCTAGGTCGGTCGAGAATTGGTGAAAGCTTTCAAAGTATTTTTGGTTCAGTTCATTTATAAACATCTTAATCTCTAATTGGAA
>NZ_CP007203.1:3720609-3721870 GCF_000340565.2 Nodularia spumigena CCY9414 | reverse complement strand
TTTTTATTAAATCAACAAAAAGCTGCTGTATTTAGAAGATTTCCATTTACCATAATTTTGAAAGAACCTAAATCTGAAGTTCCAACTCAACCGATTGAATTAAAAATAGATCCAGGGAGTAAAACTACAGGTTTTGCGTTAGTTCAAAATAATAAAGTCATCTGGGGTATGGAATTACAACACAGAGGTTTAGCTATTAAAGAAAGCCTAGAAACTCGAAAAGGAGTAAGGCGAGGAAGACGTTCTAGACATACTCGTTATCGTCAAGCTAGATTTCTTAACCGCACTAAACCTCAAGGTTGGTTAGCACCTTCTTTAAGCCATAGAGTTTTAACTATTAACACTTGGGTTAAAAGATTATGTAATTTTGCCCCAATAACTGACATAGTTGAAGAGCTTGCTAGGTTTGACCTACAGCAGCTAGAAAACCCGGAGATATCAGGCTTTGAGTATCAACAGGGAGAGTTACAAGGGTATGAAGTCCGTGAATATCTTTTGAATAAATGGAATAGAAAATGTGCATACTGTACTGCGGAAAATGTCCCTTTACAAGTTGAGCATATTAAACCAAAAGCCAAAGGAGGAACTAATAGAATTTCTAATTTGTGTCTAGCTTGTGAGAAATGCAATATCAAAAAAGGTACTCAAGATATTGAGAAGTTTTTAGCAAAAAAGCCTGAGTTGTTGAAGCAAATTTTATCCCAAGCCAAGCGTCCACTAAAAGATGCGTCTGCTGTAAATTCAACGAGATGGGCTTTATTTAATAAGTTAAAAGAAACTGGATTACCTATAACAACAGGTTCAGGAGGTTTAACTAAGTTTAATAGAACTCGTTTAGGATTGCCTAAAACTCATTGGATTGATGCTGCTTGTGTAGGAAAAGTTGAAACTCTCAAAATACTGACAACAAAAATTTTAACAGTAAAAAGCACGGGGCATAGTTGCAGAAGATTCTGTAGGATCAATAAATTTGGTTTTCCTTGCACTGAGCCTAAAAAAATATTCACTCATGTTTCTACAGGAGATTTTGTTAAGGCTACTTTGCACAAAGATCGTAAAAACATAACTTCTGGAAAGTATGTAAGTCGTGTTAAAACTCCCACAAAAAACGGATGTGAGATTGTTATCAATGGTTTTAGAGTTGAATTTTCAACAATGAAAGATATTACTAAGGTTCATTGTAGTGACGGGTATAGCTACGTTTGACTACGCAAAACTACATTTATGAGATAAATGCAAAGAACTGTAACTAATTCTTTAC
>NZ_CP007203.1:3719000-3720549 GCF_000340565.2 Nodularia spumigena CCY9414 | reverse complement strand
AAAATATTTAATGTTGATTTACTACTAAGTAGGTAAACAAAAAAAWTWAAAGGTGTGTAAAGATAAGTAAATACGGAAAAACATATATTAGGGTGATGTAAATATGGGGTCAAGGTTAAGGATATTCCTGACAAAAAAACAAGATAGAGAGTTGTTTGACCTGAGAACAGCGAAAGTACCGCAGAAAGTAAAAGATAGAGCTGAAGTAATCAGATTAAATGCAGATGGTTGGTATGTGGAAAAAATAGCGGCTCACTTTGATTGGGGAGAGCAAACAGTAAGAGTCGTGTTGAATAAGTGGGAAAAAGAAGGAATAGAAGGACTCCATGAGTTACCAGGTCGAGGGAGAAAGCCAAAATTGGTGGAAGCTGACATTGAATATTTAGAAAAATGCTTGAAAGAAGAAGCACAAACTTATAACAGTAAGCAATTAGCAGAAAAACTGGATAAAGAGCGTGGGATAAAAGTAAGTACCAACACAATCAGACGGGGACTAAAAAAAAAGGGGTGATTTGGAAGCGGATAAGAATAAGTCATCAAGCAAAACAAGATCCAGTGACTCGTGCAAATAAACAAGCAGATATGGATATGTTAGAACTGGCTGCGGCTAGTGGAGAAATAGACCTAAAATATTTGGATGAATCAGGATTTTCAGCTTGGAGTGATTCAGGTTATACATACTATCAAAAAGGAGAACAAAAAAAGCTCGAACAAACAAAAAGACGTGGACGCAGAATCAGTATTATTGGGCTATTTCAGCCATTAATTAGCTTTATTTATGGTCTAGTAATTGGAGGAGTTAAGCGCAGTTCTTACATCAAAATGATGGAACAAGAGGCGCAAGAAGCATCTGAAAGTAAACGAATGAGAGTCATAGTTCAAGATAATGGACCAATACATTGTTGTAAAGAAGTTCAGGCATTATGGACAAAGTGGGAACAAATGGGTTTATATATGTTTTTCCTTCCTAAATATTGCTCGGAAATGAATCCAATTGAATTAGAATGGCAACATCTTAAACGAGATGAAATTGCTGGAAAAATGTTTGAGGATGAATTAGAACTAGCGTATGCAGTTATGGATGGTGTTGAAACCAGAGGTAAAAAAGGAAAACACCGGACAGAACGTACTAAATTTAACAAAGCCGAATTAGGTTAACTTTTCTTTACATACCTTTAAATTTTTCTGTTAACCTACTTATTGTCTGGGTAGTAGGTAGGGGCGGGTTTACACATATCATTCATGATTAACGGGAATTTTGGTGAACCCGCCCCTACTAATTGAATTACCAAAATCCAAAATCTAAAATTGTTTGACCCTAACGCCTAATTCTCCCAGTTTTCGTTAAAAATGGAAGTATCAGGGAAAGCCGTCGGGTTGCCATTTTAGCTGCAACAGACGTTTGAGAGCTTGTAATTGTGGAGATGGTCTCGGTAAATCCTTTACCAATTGATAAGGTGCAACTTGATTTTTAAAGAGAAAGCCGCAGTAGTTCCCGCAGCTAGCGCCCAGCCGACCATTACAAATGAGTGTACCCGATAGGCTGCTG
>NZ_CP007203.1:3708990-3718940 GCF_000340565.2 Nodularia spumigena CCY9414 | reverse complement strand
AAGGAATAGAAGGACTCCATGAGTTACCAGGTCGAGGGAGAAAGCCAAAATTGGTGGAAGCTGACATTGAATATTTAGAAAAATGCTTGAAAGAAGAAGCACAAACTTATAACAGTAAGCAATTAGCAGAAAAACTGGATAAAGAGCGTGGGATAAAAGTAAGTACCAACACAATCAGACGGGGACTAAAAAAAAAGGGGTGATTTGGAAGCGGATAAGAATAAGTCATCAAGCAAAACAAGATCCAGTGACTCGTGCAAATAAACAAGCAGATATGGATATGTTAGAACTGGCTGCGGCTAGTGGAGAAATAGACCTAAAATATTTGGATGAATCAGGATTTTCAGCTTGGAGTGATTCAGGTTATACATACTATCAAAAAGGAGAACAAAAAAAGCTCGAACAAACAAAAAGACGTGGACGCAGAATCAGTATTATTGGGCTATTTCAGCCATTAATTAGCTTTATTTATGGTCTAGTAATTGGAGGAGTTAAGCGCAGTTCTTACATCAAAATGATGGAACAAGAGGCGCAAGAAGCATCTG
Source organism: Nodularia spumigena CCY9414 (assembly GCF_000340565.2). Lineage (NCBI taxonomy): Bacteria > Bacillati > Cyanobacteriota > Cyanophyceae > Nostocales > Nodulariaceae > Nodularia > Nodularia spumigena. Next base: position 3,718,395 of record NZ_CP007203.1, on the reverse strand, counting down.
AAAGTAAACGAATGAGAGTCATAGTTCAAGATAATGGACCAATACATTGTTGTAAAGAAGTTCAGGCATTATGGACAAAGTGGGAACAAATGGGTTTATATATGTTTTTCCTTCCTAAATATTGCTCGGAAATGAATCCAATTGAATTAGAATGGCAACATCTTAAACGAGATGAAATTGCTGGAAAAATGTTTGAGGATGAATTAGAACTAGCGTATGCAGTTATGGATGGTGTTGAAACCAGAGGTAAAAAAGGAAAACACCGGACAGAACGTACTAAATTTAACAAAGCCAATTAGGTTAACTTTTCTTTACATACCTTTAAATTTTTCTGTTAACCTACTTAGTCCAAAACTTCTATGTCTAAAAACTAAAGTGACTTTAGAAATGCTTTTCTAGTCCAGCTTGTTTTAGAACCCCATTGGCTGTGTGACGAGATTTCATACAGCCATCTACAACAAAGGAAGTTTGGGTGATAGGACTATACCAAATCTCATGATCTCCTTTACCTTGTCTTTTGAAGTAGCATCCAGCGTTTTCTAAAATACGTTTTACTTCAGGGGTAAAGGATACGCTCATTTAATAACCTACTCCAATAGGTTGCTGAAAATGACTGGTTAAATCCAAAACCACAGGTTTTTTACCAAACGAACTAGCTTGATTTAATTCCATAAGTTCTGGAATCATCATCTCTAATTTTTTTGTCAGCTGTTCTATGGTTTCAGCCTCTGTTACTAATCCGGGTAAGTTTGAAGCATCGGCAACCCAAACACTTGCCTCTGCATCCCAGAAAGCTTGAACTTTTATAGTGATTGTTGGTTCCATGCAGCAAACTCCGTGGTTAACACTACCTGAACCTATTTTGCGTTATATTAATCTGTTTCGCAATCGTGACCACAATACAATTTCAGTAACTAAAATTTTCTGGCGGTCATAGCTTAAACAACACAACAACACTTAAGCCATCCCATCAGGAAGCAGTGCAGCTAATTTCTGTCCCGGCTTACGGTTGTCAATTCCCTTTTTTAGTTTTAACGATGCGTTACAGAAAAATTGTGATAAATTGTGGGTAATTGTTAACTACTGCTAACACTTTATCACATTTACGACCAAGGCTGTATTGCCGTCAAGCGTATAGATTATGTCAAAAACACAACAGGTGCTAGATTATGCCCGTGAAAAAGGCATAATTAGAGCTAAAGATATAGAAGCACAAGCTATTCACAGACAATATCTCAAACGCCTGGAACAGCAAGGACTATTGATACGTTCAGCCCGTGGTATTTACACTTTTGCAGAAGCTGAAATTACAGAAGGTCATACCTTGGCTGAAACTGCTAAACGAGTTCCTAGTGGAGTAATTTGTCTTCTATCAGCACTTAGTTTTTATGGGCTAACTACTCAAGTACCTTTTGAAGTATGGCTTGCTATACCTCACAAGCACCGTCCCCCAAAAGACAATCTTCTACCTCTCAGAATTGTTTATATGTCTGGTAAATCCCTCTGTGAAGGTGTTGAAGAACATCTAATAGAAGGTGTGAATGTACGAGTATATTCTTTGGCAAAAACAGTTGTGGATTGTTTTAAATTTCGCAATAAAATTGGTCTAGATGTCGCGCTTGAAGCACTACGAGAATGTTGGGGAGAAAGAAGATGCTCAATGGATGAACTATGGGATTACGCTAAAATTTGTCGAGTACATAATGTTATACGTCCATATCTCAATTCACTAAAATAATGTTCTTTTCATTTTCACATCAAGTTGAGTTGTTTGCCAATAGAGATTCCCTGTAGGATAATGGTTAACGCTTTGCAAACATCTTTAGGGTTATAGGGGTCAAACTGCGAAAAATCTGTTTTCGATGATGCCTTTGGTACTGCTGTAGATATAACTATTAGTATTTCAACTAGCTTTCTTGTGGCTTCATCTGTAGGCGTAAAACAACCTGATTTTTGTTGTGCATGGTGAACTATATCGCTATTCTTATTTACCCAATTAGTCGCTTTTTCCACCGCAATTCTAGGCATCAAATCAGGCGGCAATTCGTATGTTAAAGCTTCTGCTAAAAATGTAAAAATAATTGTTTTTAGGAGAGGGGAACGATTTAAGCTCCCTATTAAATTTTTAGCGATCGCCTGAGTTTTGTATTGTGGCTCTCCTAGTAATTGCTTACGCCTTTTAGCCTCACCCATTATTTTTATTAGAGGTTATTTTTTAGTTACGGTTTAAAATTAGTTTGACGAAATTTCTATACCACTGTGTACACCAAAGCAAAAATAATCACATCACTTTTGACACTTCAAGAGTGTAAATGAGTTTTTTATATTAAAACAACACATTATCATTAACCTTCCTAAGTATAATTACTTTTTTTTGGTTAATAATTCTGACTTTTATAAGTTTAAGTTTCTCTAGTCTAAGTTTTTGTCTAGTCAATTCTAGAGCAATTAATTCTTGAGCGCGTTTTTCAATTTTGTTTTGACGTTCTATTGGTAGTTCCTTGATTTTTTCTCTCAAACTTTTACCCATTGTGTACTTAACCTTCCTCTTTTAATTTTAAAAGATGATCCTTGTACCGTGCATCAGCTTTTTTGATTAGTTGTTTATAAAAACGTTTTTGGCTAACACCCGACTTATCACCTGCTACCAACAAGATTGCTTTTCTTTTTGGGTCAAAAGCAAATGCTACACGCCAAACACCACCATGAGCCAAAAAACGTAATTCTTTCATGTTGCTGTACTCTGAGCCATTGAGGGTGTCAACGTGAGGGCGTTTTAGCTGTGAGCCGAATTTTTCTAATAACTCTGCTGTAGCAAGTAACTCATCTTGCACCTCTGTAGGCAATCTACCAAACTCCGGCTCAAAATCATCATGAAATTCAACTGTCCATTCCACTAACTTATTATGATTACAATGTCATACGTTTTCAAGAGTATATCAAGTAATTCTAGTAACAATCGGGTAATTTTACCCCTAAGTTTTACTAACCAACCATCCCAGAAAAATCAAATCACATCCACCCCATCAGGAACAAGTGCGGCTAAATCAATTACCTCTGTTAACTTCTGTCCTGGCTTGCGGTTGTCATAGGGGTTCAGGTCATGCTTGGCGTTGTGGTCATCCAGTCGTTGCTGGCATCCCTTAAGAATTTCCTTAACGGTCGCTGGCTTGCTACCCGTAAGACTTTGTATAGCAGTTTGGTTAATATGCCATTTCTGGCTTTTCTCAGTGCAATTATTATTATGAGTTTCCAGTGCGGCGATCGCGCGTCTGGTTAATTCCTCAGCACGGTTGGGATGAGTCTTGTAAACTCTGTTAGTTAGTAGGTCTTGAGTTGAAACTGTTGTCAAGTCGTCGTTAGACATTTTCGCCTTGCCTACGACAATAGCCGAGTAAGTCTGGCAGGATTTTCTAACAAACTCAGCCAATGACATTCCAGAGTGCGCGATCGCTTCCTCTACCATTTTCTGTGTGTCAGCGTCTAACTCTAGTTGGGAAATGTTCATAATTTTTGCTGTGGCGACTTCTGCGGGTATTGATTCTGCGGGTGCGACTTCTGCGGGTGCGGGTGCGGGTGTGGGTGCGGGTGTCTCAACTTGCTGTTGTTCTTTCCACTGTTGCCGGGCATCGTCGCCAACTGCGTCATATTCATCAGTGGTTAAGGTGAAAAACTGAAAAAATAAATGCTCGTACCTGGGAACATTGCCTTTACCCGAATTGGTGAAATATTGCCCTTTATGCTCTTGTTTTTTAGTTGCTGGGAACACAGCCCTGAAAGCCTTACGAACATCAGCCATTGGCTTTGGAATGTGTTTCTTAGGAGTTAAAAAGCATTGTACTGCAAATAAAAGTAAAGTCCATTTTCTTGCCATGTCCCTCTATTAAGTAGGTTAACAGATACTAAAGGAATACCCCAGTTAAGACGAGCCGTGAACCGATCTCCCTGTAACCATTGCAAACCTAAACCAATAGCAGCTAAAGTATTAGGCTGAGGATTTTCTCTCCCCGAATTATTCCAACCCACGCCAAAGTCTGCAAAGGGAATAACCTGCAACATCCCACCTATATTAGTTGCTCTTAGGATTGGTAATTGTACTTCAGCTGAAGCTAAAGCCCCATTGTCAGTTAACAAGAAATTTTGACGATAACCCCGCACACTACCCAAGCCTCCCAAGCCCCACTGCTCTAAAGGCAAAAGCGGCCTGGATGCAAGTTGCGTATTTGCACGTACTAGCAGTAATATTTCAGGAGCTAACAGACGTACCCACTGAGCTTGCCCCTGCCAACTGAAAAAGCGACTATCGGGGGGTTCGGGATTAATTGTGGCATTTAACGCACCGATACCCAAATTAAATTGTGACCTCAGAGCAATTACTTCCTGACTGTTGCGAGTCGTCCATTCTTGAAAAAACCGCAGTGCTGATATGCTTGTGCGTCCGGCTTCATCAGAACCCAAAGCCGGAAAAGGTATGCGTTCTTGTTCGATAAAAGAGGCTTCACTTTCAATCTTAGATGCTGTCACACCCAGGGCAAATTCCTGCGTGGGAGTTTGGACTAATGGCTGGCGAAATGTCAATTCATAGTAACGAGAAGAGGATTCAATATCTAGAGCGTTGAAAGGACGTTCAATCACATTGCTAGACGCAGTACCAAAGTTAAAACTGAGAGTTCCGTTGTGAGGATTAAGAGGCAGTATATAACTGGCATCTAAGGCATTACTACCATCGGTATTAGTGTAAGCTACTCTCAAACCATCACCTAGTCCGAGTAAGTTAGCTTCGCTCAGTTGCAACTTCCGGCGGAAACTACCTACGGCTGGCGATCGCCCATTATCTAAAACTACTTGGGCGCTAAATGTTCTCGCCTCTTGAATTTCCACTTGTAGCCGGCTTGTATTGGGGCGCAACCCGGTTGACAATTCCGCCGACACATTTTCAATTAAAGGATTAAGTTCTAGAAGTTGCAATCCCTCCAGTAACCGTTGCTGATTTAGGGGTGGTGTTGTGGCTAGTGCTAGACGGCTACGGATATAATTGGGGTTCAGTCGCTGAGTACCAGTGATTTTAATGTCCTCCAATCGACCTTCCACCACCTGAATTTTAATCACACCAGACTGAATCTTTTGCGGTGGGATGTATGCACCAGAAGTAATGTAGCCTTTATTGATGTATAGTTCCGTGATTTGAGAACGAGCCTGAAAAATTTCCCTCATTGTGATTGGCCGTTTGGTAAACTCAGCCACGGCTTCAGCTAATTCTTCAGGACTAAACACTGTACTGCCCATAACTTCAAACCGCTCCACAGTAATAGTTTGATCAGCCTCACTGGGGAATACTTCTTCTGGGGTGGAACTTGGTGGCGAAGGTGGAAGTAAGTCTGCTGGTGGAGGTAATGGCTGTTGCGGTTGTGGTGTTGGGAGTGGGGAAGGTGGTTGGATATCCTGCGGCGGCGGGAATCTTTAGACATCTCCGAAAACTATCAAACCCTTGCAGTTACGATATTTTTGGTGAGCGATCGCTAACTGCAAATATCCTGAGATTCTACGGTAGAATAGGTGTTAGAAATGCGTGTTGTTGGTAATTAGCCAAAAGTAGGATCTCTTTGAGGTAATTTTATTATAAATAATTTCAAGTTTTTATAGTTACAAAATAAATGTGCCAATGCGTAATCTAACGAGTCCACAAATAGTCATAATTATCTGCTCGTATTTAGAGGAATTTAATCTAAATCTTTCTTGAGCTACTCTAAATATCTTCACTAAACGAATTAAATGTTCTACAAATATGCGCTCTGATGCCAGTTCTTTATTTTGAATTTTTTGTTCAGAACTTAATTCTTTTTTTCTAGGCTTTTTTTCAGGTGTTTTAATTGATTTCTCTCCTTGGTAAGCTTTGTCACCGGAAAATTTTTGTTTCTCTTCAAACCCATTTTTATTTTCCCGAAATAAATTTATGTCACTTTTTCGTCCTGGCTCACCAGCTACTACATCAACAATATCTCTACCATTAGGCAGAACAATTAATTGACTTTTTCTAGTGTGCATTTTCTTCTTACCTGAGTAATATTTTTCCTGCTGTTGATACTCTGAAGGTCTTTCTATGGGCTGTTCATAGCTATCTACGATTAGTTCAAAGTCTGTTAAAACTTCTTTAACAATTTCATAGTCACTGGAGTTTTTTTTACCTGTTCTACTAAACTTGGTGGTAATAATTCTCCCAATAATGGCAACCAATAGTTAAACGTATCATTTGCAGTTGTTTCACTCACGCCAAATTGAATACCCAATAGTTGAAATGTGGTTAAATGTCGTAAATATGTTAGGGTGAGAATTATTTGCTCCGATGGTGATAATTTTGGTCTGCGACCACCTCCACCCAGAATAATTCTCACTTTTCTATCTTCAAGCAATTCTCGTTTATGATTGTGCAGTTTAATGGCTTTGTCTAAAAGTTCCTGCAACTGTTCATATTTCAGCCCTACTAAACGCTGTGCTTCCTGGGGATTATTTTGGATATAATCGAATATACTGCTCATAATGCTTTACTAAAAATAGCATTTTATACTCTTATACCATAATTTTATTCTTTTTCGGAGATGTCTTTTGGGAGAAGATGAAATTTTCCCTTGGTAGTTCTTCGGCTTGACCCCGCAAAGGTCTAGAAGTGATACTACTGAATAGAAATATACTCAGAGGCAACCAGAACAATGGCGATTTTATAGAATATTTATCAATCATAAATAGGACTTACGCATTGACAGGACAAACCAAATAGGGGGTATAAATGAATGGCATTAAACTTTGATTTTCCCACACTTTTTAGGCCATACCTCCGGCGGGCTACGCCTACGCTATTTATCAAGGGATGATTGATAAAAGCCTAAAATGACCTATTTCCCTTAATGCACAAAATCAGGAATTTGTACAGTGCTTAAATCCTAATAAAGTAAATTTATACCAATTATTTGTGACGACTTCAATTATTTTGACCCTACTCCCTACCCCGCAAAAATCCGGTTCCCTCTTCGCTCGCGGGGAAAATTCTTGAAAGGAATTTGTAATGTAAGTCATACCCTGATAAGTATATTGATAAATGTATTCATAGTTGCTCAAATTGAGCTTAATATTTTCAATTTGATATAGTGGGATTATCCTCTTTTCAGATTTTGCTCTGTCATCTGTGCTTGTAACCAACTATTAAAACGCTCATTTAGCAAGCGTTGACGCAGGGAATTATCTAACTGTGTGAGTAATAACTTTTCTAGGCGGACTATGACTATCCAGTTTTCTAATTGAGTGGGTGGTAATAGTTGTTGTGGCTGGCTAGTAGCTAATATTTTGGCTAAAGCTGGATGAATAGTTTGCAGTTCTACGGGACCAACTAAACCATTGGTCTGTGCTTCTGGTCCTTGAGAATATTCCCGCGCCAATTCTGCAAAAGTTTGTTCTCCAGCTTGCAGACGAAAATAGATTTCTTGAGCAATCCCAATGTCATTAGTTCGGATTAGAGAATAGACTACTCGATCTAATTGGGGTTTGCGTTGTGAAAAATAAGATTCTAAATCGCTTCCCCAGGTGAAATGCTTAAATTTTTCGATTTTAAATTGGCGGATGGCGATCGCATCCAACTGTTCTGCACTCATGTTATTTTGCTCAAGCCAACGCTGACGCACATCTTCAGAGGTAATTTGATAATGTTGGGCTATTTGTTCACAGGCGATTTTCTCCTCTTCTGGTGTACATGAGATTGGTGCGATCGCTTCGTCAAGCACTACCTCTTTGATTAGCTGCGGCAGCATTTGGTATTTTTCCAGCAGTTGCAAAATTTCTGCGGTGGTTGACTGATTGAGATTAGTAGCCGCTTGTTGCCAGATATTGCCTGATTCTAGAATTGTTGTCATATTGCTTTATTAGAAACATTTCATGTTTTCAAACGGGTAATCCACAATGAGAATCTTGAACCATACATCTATAACAATATCCGCATCTCGACTCAATAATATAAATTTGCGAATGCGACATACATATGCAAATGTACACTTACTGTAAAATATGCGATCGCCTCCTTTGTTCAGAAGCGATCGCCATGTTCAATTAACTCCAACTAACAAGAAAGTCTTGGTTAGTGAGATTGAGTCCAGAAGAAAGCTGTGCTAATGCTACTGGTTGTGCAGAACCTAAAGCATCAGAATCAAAATAGACAATACCATTGCTATTATTATACATGATGGTATTTGTCCAAGAATTAGAACTTGTACCGATAGAGAATACATTGGAAGCAAGTGCATCACTTCCGTCGTCCGACCATACCATATTATTAAAGCCAGGTGCGAACAATTCTATCTTGTCTCCTTGAGTCCTGGAAAAGTCGGTGATGGTATCCATACCTTCGGAGGGAGAGTTAAACCTGAATTTGTCTGCACCCAGTCCACCTGTAAGAGTATCCTGTCCTCCTAATCCTAAGAAGTTATCATTTCCAGAAGTTCCCACCAGATTATCATTGCCTGAAGTAGCTGTAGTACCTGTAGATGTAGCATTAGTTAAAGCAAGAGCAGGAACTGGTTGGGGGGCTTCAACTTTGAGAGACATGGTACGATCATTCCAGTCATTTCCTACTCAAGACGCTGAAGAAGTAAACTCTTTTTTGCTCTGGTCTAAAAATGGACCATTGTAAAGGTTAATCTTCCAACCATCAGGTAATACTAAAGAACTTATTATACCTACAAAACTATAATCATTACTTAAATAGGCTAAATCTTGAGAGTCATATTTTCCTGGTGCTAAGTAGGTTAACAGAAAAATTTAAAGGTATGTAAAGAAAAGTTAACCTAATTGGCTTTGTTAAATTTAGTACGTTCTGTCCGGTGTTTTCCTTTTTTACCTCTGGTTTCAACACCATCCATAACTGCATACGCTAGTTCTAATTCATCCTCAAACATTTTTCCAGCAATTTCATCTCGTTTAAGATGTTGCCATTCTAATTCAATTGGATTCATTTCCGAGCAATATTTAGGAAGGAAAAACATATATAAACCCATTTGTTCCCACTTTGTCCATAATGCCTGAACTTCTTTACAACAATGTATTGGTCCATTATCTTGAACTATGACTCTCATTCGTTTACTTTCAGATGCTTCTTGCGCCTCTTGTTCCATCATTTTGATGTAAGAACTGCGCTTAACTCCTCCAATTACTAGACCATAAATAAAGCTAATTAATGGCTGAAATAGCCCAATAATACTGATTCTGCGTCCAMGTCTTTTTGTTTGTTCGAGCTTTTTTTGTTCTCCTTTTTGATAGTATGTATAACCTGAATCACTCCAAGCTGAAAATCCTGATTCATCCAAATATTTTAGGTCTATTTCTCCACTAGCCGCAGCCAGTTCTAACATATCCATATCTGCT
>NZ_CP007203.1:3690756-3708930 GCF_000340565.2 Nodularia spumigena CCY9414 | reverse complement strand
TTGTAATTTAGCAGTTTATGGAAACGAAAATATCGTGGCAAACAAGAGAAAGAGCCTTGGTATTTATCAACTAATCTGACAGATGTATCAACGACTGTCAAAATATATGGTCAACGTTTTGGGATTGAGGCTATGTTTAAAGACTGTAAAACTGGTGGCTATAATCTAGAAGGTTCTCAAGCTTCTCCTGATAGGCTTGTCCGTCTGATTTTATTAATTGCTATAGCAATGACTTCTGCATGGTTACAAGGTCAAAAAACTACAATTTTCTAGACAACAATCTTATGTCTGTCGTCCAAGTGATTTGAACAGAAACAGAAAAAGACATAGTGCTTTCTGGATAGGCTTATACGGATACAATTGGATAATTTCGCTGAATGGGTGTCAGGATTTGGTCTTGGAAATGATGGCTGCCGTTCGCAATAAGCAGGCATTTTATCAGCAGGGGGTGATGGCTATGATGCTTATACAGCAGCCTCTTTAACTTCTTTGTCGCCCCCTCAACACAGCAACTTTGGACTGATCCCGAACGAATTGAAATCCCCGCTCGAACCGAAGATGAACCCAGGTTTTTGATCGTCGGAGTGATTGCTCAAAAATACTGGTCAGCCATTATCACCTATCGAGAAAACAGAGTACGGATTGTCTCAATCCGCCGATCCCGAAAAGAAGAGGTAGCTATTTATGAAAGCAACAGAATTTGATGTCAAATTTGATCGGGGAGAAGACATCACCGAATTTTTAGACCTTTCCCAAGCCCAACGGCCTGGACTTGAGCAGAAACGAGTTAACGTTGATTTCCCCACCTGGATGATTGAAGCATTAGATCGTGAAGCAAAACGCTTAGGGGTCACCCGTCAGTCAATTATTAAGATATGGCTTGCAGAACGGCTTGAGCAGGTAAGCTGATCGGTATTTAAGGGCGATCGCACTTACAGCGACTGTCTTGATTATCAGGTGCGATCGCCAAATTACAATAACGCCCCTATCTCTAAAACTTCCAGGGTAACTCTCATTTAACAGCATCGCACTTTTATTTTTCGTCTTTAGATAACAGTGCTTTTACTTCTGGAGTTCTCATTAATTCCTGACGTTTCACCTCAGACCAATTTACCAACCATGCAATTGGTCGTTGCACCAAAATATCAAGGGTTGTAGCAAAAAGTTTCTCTGGTGATACCTGAGCAGTTTCCAGCCTGTAACGAAAGTCTTTACCACTGCGGTAAGCTACACTCCAGAACCAAACAACAATCACCACAAACAACAAACTCACTAAAAAAAGTAGTCTCCCGGCTTGCTGGAGCAACTTCCAAGTCTTGATTGCAGCTTGTTGAAATGTCGAAGTTGTCTCTTTATCAGACAAGGTTTGCCATAATTCAATGGCTTGATAGTTGATGGGGTTAGGATTCATGGGTTTTGTCAGTTGTCAGTTATCAGTTAAATAACAAATTAACCCGCGCAGGCGGGTTTCGTCTGTGTAGACGCGACTTCTAGTCGCCAAGTTAGTAATAAATTAGACTTTTTAAACATTCTCTGAGGGTTTAAGTAATTTTTTATATAAGATAACTGACAAGATTCTACTCTAAAATGGGCATATTTGCGGGATAATATGAGATTAAGGCAACAATTTGTATCACTTTAGTGATATTACTCATTCATAGTGTTTTCCGGCGCTGACAGCATAAAATATTAGGACTTACGCAACTGGCACAGGCGATGCCTGCGGCGGGCTACGCCTACGCTAAATTAAAGTACATTTGTATTATACAAGCGATGCAACTGGCACAAATAGGGAGCGGGCGTAGCCCGGCTACGCGACAATTTAATAGGACTTACGCAAGAACTCTCTGAAACCTTCTTAACTTCGTGTCCTTCGTGTCCTTCGTGGTTCGTTTTTCCATAATTTTGCGTAAGTCCTGATTAAGTGATAATACGGACATCAGTCCTGTTGATCTTGTAGCTGTATTAACTAAAGCTGTGAAAGACCAAAACATACAAATATCATTATTACTCAATGCGTTAGGAGAGCAGCGCATTCAAATTGCAACACTCGTGGAGAAAGTCAGCGTGTTAGAATCCAGAAATTTATAATCTCAAAAGATATTGCTTATCAATACCTTCGCCAATTTACAAGGGTTCAATGGCCGCTTTCGGCAATGGGTACAATCACGCCCACGCAGGCGCGTTACAAATTACATATTTTGCAACACTCGCCGGATAGTTTCAGATGGTACTTCATCGGTAACTGTCACCACACCCATCTGTGTGGGTAAAACAAACCTAACTTTACCGTCTTTGACTTTTTTGTCTAATTGCAATGCATCAATAATTGCTTCAATATCTACGCCTTCTGGTAGGCGAGTTGGTAAACCCGCTTTTTGAATTAAAGCATTTTGCCGTTCTGTATCTTCCTGTTTCCACATTCCTAGTTCTACAGCAATCTGTCCGGCTGCTACCATGCCAATAGCCACAGCTTCTCCATGTTTGAGTAAACGATAACCTGTTAAGCTTTCCACGGCGTGACCAATGGTGTGTCCATAATTGAGAATTGCTCGTAGTCCGCCTTCTTTTTCATCCTTCCCGACCACATCGGCTTTTGCTTGACAAGAACGCGTTAATATGTATTCTATAAATTCCGGTTTGATATAGCGGAGTTGATTCAGGTGTTTACTTGCTTCCATCTCGGCAAATAATTCAGCATCCCAAATTACACCATATTTAATTACCTCTGCCATTCCGGCGCGAAATTCACGCATAGGCAGAGTTTTCAGGGTTTCTGGGCTAATTAACACTAAACGCGGCTGATGAAACGCCCCAATTAAATTTTTGCCGTGGGGATGATTTACACCAGTTTTGCCACCAATTGCTGAATCTACCATTGCTAATAGTGTGGTAGGTACTTGCACAACATTAATGCCTCTTAGCCAGGTAGCGGCAGCAAAGCCAGTCATATCACCAATTACACCTCCCCCCAAGGCTACCATTGTAGAGGAACGTTCTAGGCGGTTTTCTAAAGCAATATCGTAAAGTTTCTGGATAGAGTTGAGGGTTTTGTAGCGTTCCCCAGGTGGTAGGTTGTAACTAGCTACTTCAAATCCAGCCGAGGTGAGAGAGTTTATCGCTGTTTCGCCGTAATGCTTAAAAATACTGGGGTTAGAAACAACTAAAACTTTTTTGCCTAGATTCAGAGTAGCCATTTTTTGACCTAGTTGATCTAAGCTCGAAGGTGCGATTGTGCTTCCCACAGCGCCAGAGGCGATCGCAATCTCATAAGACTGTTGCGGTAGATTTACATTAATTACAGAAGTCATTGCTCAAAACCAAATAAGCGCCCGTGGGCTGTATTCTATCGCAATGTGGGGAGTTACGGGCGATGAAGAATATGGGAAAAATCAGGGAGATGAAGCAATATTTTTCTACTCCCATGCTCAAAGCCCCATTCCCCATTCCCCATTCCCCATGATTCAATAGATTAGTCAAGTATTGTGGAGAAAGAAAAATGTTTGGAGTCGTAGCTTATATTGCCTTTTTGGCAGTTTTCATGGGCGTAGCCGTAGGTCTGCTGTTTGGTTTACGTTCGGCTAAGATTATTTAACTCCTCAAAATCTCCCTTCTCCTTACCAAGGAGAGGGGCTGGGGGTGAGGTTCAATGTTGTAATCACCTGCGACCTAGAATATTTAGGAAAAACGTATCGCTAAAGCGAAAGCTCCGCTAACGCGTAGCGTGCGCGCAGCGCATACCACAGAGGCACAGAGTACACTGAGGAATAAGAGTTTGAGAGGTTTTGTGGGTGAGTCCTAAAGTAGTTATTATTAATTTTTTCTGACAAAACAGTTTCTCCTCTCACCAGTGATAAGAGGTTGAGAGATGATCATTTATTGCCAAGACAGCTTTTCAGGTTTTATCCCTTTTCCAGAGAAGCTAAAGAGACCAAGGCACACTTTTGTAGTGTGTTTAATCTAAGAAAATTTACTTATTAATAAAGTATATTTAAATATAAAAATAATTATAGTTTTTAAGTGTAATAAATTTAAGCTTGAGCAAAAGGCTAAAATTTGGGTATAGCTTCCGCAATTGATCTGTGTAACACTAGGAAGCTACCTCAAGCTATTTCCCTTTTGGGGAATAAATTTTCAAATTAACGGGAGGTCAGGCAATGGCTATCGCCACCATTAATCCCGCCACTGGGCAGACAATCAAAGTCTTTGAGCCTCTCAAGGATTCAGAGATTGCCTCTAAACTGGATTTGGCTGGTCAGACTTTTGAACAGTACCGCAAGACGAGTTTTTCTGAGCGATCGCAATGGCTAGAAAAAGCTGCAATAATTTTACAGCAAGAAAAAGCCGATTTTGCGAAAATAATGACCCTGGAAATGGGTAAAACTTATAAAGCAGCGATCGCAGAAGTAGAAAAATGCGCCCTCGTTTGTAACTATTACGCCGAACACGCGCCAAGTTTCCTGGCTGATGTCGCCATCAAAACCGATGCTAGCCATAGCTTTGTGCGCTATGACCCAATGGGCGTAATTTTGGCTGTCATGCCGTGGAATTTCCCTTTTTGGCAAGTTTTTCGTTTTGCCGCCCCAACGCTGATGGCGGGCAATGTCGGCTTACTTAAACACGCTTCCAATGTGCCGCAGTGCGCCTTAGCAATTGCAGATATTATTCACCGGGCTGGTTTTCCTGAAGGCGCTTTTCAAACACTATTAATCGGTGCGGCTAAAGTTGCCGATATTATGGCAGATGACCGGGTAAAAGCGGCTACCTTAACCGGAAGCGAACCCGCCGGTGCATCCCTCGCCTCTGTTGCTGGTAAACAAATTAAAAAAACTGTTTTGGAATTGGGAGGGAGTGACCCGTTTATTGTTTTAGAAAGTGCTGATTTAGAGACAGCAGTTGCTACAGCTACTTCCGCCCGCATGTTGAATAATGGGCAATCATGTATAGCAGCGAAACGGTTTATTATTGCAGAGGCGATCGCACCTAAATTTGAAAAGCTACTTTTAGATAAATTTCTGGCGCTGAAAGTGGGTGATCCCATGCAACCAGATACTGATTTAGGGCCACTAGCCACCCCTGATCTTCTCCAAGATTTACACCAACAAGTGCAAACAGCCGTTAAAAGTGGCGGTAAAGTCCTCACTGGCGGACATCCTTTAGCAGATCGTCCCGGTAACTTTTACCCGCCGACGATTATTACAGATATTCCCCTAGATAGTGCGATCGCACAGGAAGAATTTTTTGGTCCAGTAGCATTATTATTCCGTGTACCCGATATTAATGCAGCAATTCAATTAGCTAATGCTACACCTTTTGGCTTAGGTGCAAGCGCTTGGACAAATAACGACCAAGAACGCGATCGCCTGATTACCGAAATTGCAGCAGGTGCTGTATTTATCAACAGCATGGTTAAATCCGACCCCCGCTTACCCTTTGGTGGCATTAAGCGTTCTGGATACGGCAGAGAATTGAGTATTCAAGGCATACATGAGTTCGTCAATCTCAAAACCGTCTGGGTGCAGTAGGGTGGGTTAGGCGGCTAAAAAACTGTGTAAAACACGAAAAAAATTACTTGCGCCGTAACCCACCATCGCCCTGATTTATGGCCTTTATAAAACACGAAAAAAATTACTTGCGCCGTAACCCACTATCACCCTGATTTATAACCAGTGAGGAAATAAAATGAATACAGCTGAATTGTTGGTGCAGTGTCTGGAAAATGAAGGGGTGCAATATGTTTTTGGTCTTCCTGGTGAAGAGAACCTGCACGTTTTAGAAGCACTGAAACATTCTTCCATTAAATTTATTACTACGCGTCATGAACAGGGCGCAGCATTCATGGCGGATGTCTACGGACGTTTAACTGGAAAAGCTGGAGTATGTCTTTCTACTCTTGGCCCTGGGGCAACAAACTTAATGACTGGAGTTGCAGATGCTAACCTAGATGGTGCGCCCTTAGTAGCGATTACTGGTCAAGTGGGAACAGATAGAATGCACATCGAATCCCATCAATATTTGGATTTGGTGGCAATGTTTGCTCCAGTTACTAAGTGGAATAAACAAATTGTTCGCCCTAGTATTACACCAGAAGTAGTCCGCAAAGCCTTCAAGCGATCGCAAACCGAAAAACCCGGTGCAGTCCACATCGACTTACCAGAAAATATTGCTGCTATGCCTGTAGAAGGTAAGCCATTGCGAAAAGATAACATCGAAAAAAGCTATGCTTCCTTTGCTTGTATTCGCGCAGCTGCGGCTGCCATTTCTCAAGCCGTTAACCCCATTATTTTAGTAGGCAATGGTGCAATTCGCGCTCATGCTAGTGATGCAGTTACGCAATTTGCCACCCAAATGAATATGCCTGTGGCGAATACATTCATGGGTAAAGGCGTGATTCCTTATACTCATCCCTTGGCTTTATGGTCAGTAGGATTACAGCAACGAGATTTTATTACCTGTGGTTTTGATCATGCAGATTTGGTAATTGCTATTGGTTATGATTTAATCGAATTTTCCCCGAAAAAATGGAATCCTGAAGGCAATATTCCGATTATTCATATTGCAGCAACTTCGGCGGAAATTGACAGCAGCTATATTCCTAATGTGGAAGTCCTGGGAGATATTTCCGATTCCCTGAATGAAATTTTAAAATTGGCAGATAGACAGAGTAAACCCAATCCCTATGCTATCAGCTTAAGGGCAAATATCCGTGCTGATTACGAACAGTATGCTAACGATGATGGATTTCCCATTAAACCGCAAAAATTAATTTATGATTTACGGCAAGTAATGGGGCCAGATGATATTGTAATTTCTGATGTTGGCGCACATAAAATGTGGATTGCTAGACATTATCACAGTCATAGTCCCAACACTTGCTTAATTTCTAACGGCTTCGCTGCAATGGGGATTGCAATTCCTGGTGCTTTAGCAGCAAAACTGGTTTCTCCTCACCGTAAAGTTGTAGCAGCAACTGGCGACGGTGGTTTTATGATGAATTGTCAGGAATTAGAAACAGCCTTGCGTGTTGGTACTCCCTTTGTCACCTTAATATTTAACGATGGTGGCTATGGGTTAATTGAGTGGAAACAAGAAAATCAATTTGGTAAAGGTAACTCATCCTTTGTCCATTTTGGTAATCCTGATTTTGTCAAACTAGCCGAAAGCATGGGTTTAAAAGGTTACAGAGTAGAATCTGCGACAGATTTAATCCCCATACTTAAAGAAGCCCTTGCCCAAGACGTACCTGCTGTTATAGATTGTCCCGTAGACTACCGCGAAAATCACCGCTTTAGCCAAAAAGCTGGCGAGTTGAACTGCGAAGCCTAAATTGATTCTTGGCGTGATCAGACTAACCTAGTGCATCAACAAAAACTGTCTATTGGCGGTTAATTGCATTTACAGCAGTTTTCATGTATTTAGACCACAAGCTGATATCTGTATTTATTTCTTCCTTTGCGCCTTTGCGCCTTTGCGTGAGATATAAAGATGTGGTTCACTTAGCTGAAAATCGCTGTAAATTAATGCACTATTTGAACTCGATCACGCCACCACAGTAGTTAAACTGTCTCTTAACTTTTGACTTCCGTCTTGCGGATCTAGTCTTCATCCAGCGCCGGAAAAGCCTCCTCAAACCGCCATAAATCATCTTTATTATTAAGAAACCAAATTCTAGTTTCCGGAGTTAATTGACTCCAAATAACATCACCAGGAATATGGGGAGAAGCATATTGATAATGCAAACCCAAGTCTTTCAGATTTTGTTCTACATCTTTAGGAATACCAAAATCTTGCCAGTTAACCTCTATCTGTCTAATTGTAACTCCCGCAGCCGGGTCAAAAATTAACTGAGCTGCTCTAATTAAATCAGCAAAATGTTTTGGTTTCAGACTAACTATCTGCTGAATTTGGATTGATTCGTTATGCTCTTGAGACATTGTGACTGAATTGGGTAAAAATTGTTCATTTCTTGAAACTATTCGCAGAGATTTTTACCCCAATGCCCCTATTTTAGCGTAGAGCTTTTAAGCTGGATCGTTTGCCTGAAAATTAAGTACTATTTCTATTACCGTGATAAAAATAACTCCACAATTAGTCACCAGTTAGAGTACGGCGAAATTACTCGTTATGAAAGTCCGCGCCTCTTTTTTGTCTCTGTTTTAATTTCTTTAACTCAGATTTTTTTATCCCCAATCAGCCTTAAAATATACTGTTTATTTATTTTCAATATTTTAAATAAATATTTGGCCATATCTAAAGATTCCATATGCTTAAATTCATCTAATTCTCCCGGTTCATTTAATTTTTCTATTAAAGCCTGAGAAAAATATTCATCCAATTTATTATTAACAATTGTTTGATGAATTGGTAAAATCAAATTGACTACTTCTTGAGCTGTCATAGCGTTTTCTTTCAAGTGTATTATAGTTTTATTTTTCACTTGATTAAACTCTTGTTCTTTTGATGAAATTTGTTTTTTAATGTCATTAATATATTGTTTTTCTGCTTTTATTCCTTGCCACAAGTCATATCCAATCCACATATACAATATAAATGTAAAGAATCCGAAAAGTAATATGAATAAAAATAAAAACTTTTCATAAAAATAACCAATATAATCTTGGTTCGCTAACAGATATTTACTTAAATATTTGTTTCTGCGTTCAGAATTATGTTCGTTTAAACTTACACCTGAAGCCAATATTTTTGGGTCTAAATTAATATTATCTAATTCCTCATCTGCAATCGTATAAACAATTTGAAATGCTGGTTTAAAATTCCTTTCTTTTGTTTCCCTCTCAGCACGATTAACATATTTTATTTTATATTTGTAATTTTTTATATTTGAAAGGCTCAACTCTGCTTCATTTGAGTTTTTGATAATATTTGATTTTATGTCATTTGAGATTTTTTCTGTTAGAATATTTAATGATTTATTAGATTTAGAAGATAATTTTAGATTAAGTTCTAGATTAGTGAAATCCTTATCAGAGTAGTTATACAAAGAGAATTTTAACTGACTAAGTGATTTTAAAGGTGTTTGTGCGGAATTATTTATGACTATTAAATTTAAGTTTTCATTTGAAATTTCGGCTTTTGAATTAAGCACAGGTATCTTTATTACTTCATATGATAATTTTTGAATACCATCTTTAGGTGCATTCTGCACATCTGTATAAAACGAGGTAAGCACAAAGGTAAGAATATTAGTCAAAACTGCTGCGGTCAAAACGATTCCTTTTCCTCTGATTAGCGAAAGTAATTTGTAGGTATATTTTTTTGCCATATTTAAGTAAATTTTATGTTGTTGTGTCTAGTATTCATGAAGTATAAACCATTGAAAAATTATTTTAAGAAAAAATATTAGAAAAATTTATCTAAAAGCTCATTGGCTTAAGTTTGTTGGCAGAAATTTGGTTCTACGAAGAAGAAGAACAAATGTAATCAGACTAAATTAAAACTTGTAGCCCTGTTGAGCGATACAGTGAAAAGTGGAATATATTCAGGAGGTAGCTGTGGCGCGTAAACGCTTGATTATTGAGATGGGTATGGGAATAGACCAGCATGGACAAGAACCCACCGTAGCAGCAGCAAGAGCCGTGCGTAATGCGATCGCACACAACGCCTTACCCGGTGTGTGGGAAGTTGCAGGTTTGAACGATCCCAACGAAATGATTGTAGAAGTACAGGTAGCCGTTCCTTATCCCGAACAAGTCAAAGAAGAAGAAGTCTTAGCCGTACTACCCTTTGGGCGGAAAACTTTAACCGTAGAATCTGGGGGAATGGTAGTACAAGGAAAAGCGATCGCCTCACTCAACGACAAAAATGATGAAATGTTGATAGCAGTCGCATCTGTGACAGTTTTAATTGAAACTTAATTTATTTCCTCACTAACCACTGTGAGGCTAATTTATTCAGCTTCATTTTTTAATTCTTCTGGCAATAGCTGATCCAGCTTATACTCAATAGCCGAGAGTTTCTTCAAAATAGTGGGGCGATCGCCATCCAAAGAAACCAACAAATTAGCGATCGACTCCTGTACATGAGTCAACCGCGCCACAGCATTTTGGAGTTGTACCATACCCTCCCGCAACTCTTGTCGTTCCTGACGAGCATCAGCAATTTCATCCAACATCGCCTGAACAGTTTTAGCATTACTCTCCATTAACTGTTTAATTTCCTTATCAGTCATAGCGATCGCACATAGAGATTAGTATTACTACCCATAATAAAAGCAAACGTCACCCCCATCGAAACCCAGCCAAAAACTCTCCGCGTACCTCTGCGTTACCTCCGCGCCCCTTTGCGTTAAAAATCTTCTCCTCCTACATCCTCTCCAAAACCCGAATCCCCAGCAAATCCAAACCCAACCGCAAAGTTCTAGCAGTCAAATCACACAAAACCAAGCGAGAAGTCCGTAAAGGTTCCTCAGCCTCAAGCACCCGTACCCCCTGATTCCGATCATAAAACTGATTAAACTTCTTACTCAACTCATACAAATATTCACATAAACGATTAGGTAGCAACTCCTGCTCAACACTACTAATCACCCCATCCAATTGCAGTAAATACTTAGCCAAAGCCAACTCCGTCTCATGCTGCAAAAGCACCTTCACATTCTCACCCAACTCAGCAAAATTAATCCCACCCTTGCGGCTAATTCCCTGAATCCGTGCATAAGCGTAAAGCATATAGGGTGCAGTATTCCCCTTCAGATCCAGCATTTTATCGTAGCTGAAAATATAATCACTGGTACGGTTCTGACTCAAATCAGCATATTTAACCGCACTGATACCAACTATCTCAGCAACTTCACTAATAAATTGTTCAGTCTCTTCCCGTTCTTCCTCTTTTAATCTAGCTTCTAAATCTGCACGGGCGCGAATCACAGCCTCATCTAATAAATCCCGCAACCTGACAGTATCACCAGAACGAGTTTTAAATTTTTTCCCATCTTCCCCTAATACCAAACCAAAAGGAACATGAACCAGTTCCACATCATTACGAACCCATCCCGCCTTGCGTGCGACTTGGAAAAATTGAGCAAAATGGTTACTTTGTCCAGAATCCGTTACATAAATTATCCGTTTAGCTTCATCTTGCTGAATCCGATAACGCAAAGCTGCTAAATCTGTAGTCGCGTAGTTATAACCACCATCAGATTTCTGCACAATCAAAGGCATAGGTTCACCTTCCCTGTTAGTAAAACCTTCCAGGAAAACCACCTGAGCGCCTTGATTCTCCACCAGTAACCCAGATTTTGCCAAATCTTCCACCACGGAGGGAAGTAGAGGATTATAGAAAGATTCTCCCCGTTCAATTACTTGCACATCCAGCAAATCATAAATTATCTGAAACTCGCGCCGAGACTGTTCGCATAAAAGTTTCCAAGCATGAAGAGTATCTTCAGCACCTGCTTGTAATCTCACAACTTCCTGTCGCGCAGTCTCTTGAAAAGCCTCATCTTCATCAAAGCGCTGTTTAGCTTTGCGGTAGAAACTGACTAAATCTCCAATATCTAAAGCATTAGCAGTAGTTAAGGCTTCTGGGTAAACTTCCCGCAAGTAGGTAATTAACATCCCAAACTGCGTACCCCAATCACCGACGTGATTTAACCGCAGCACATCATGTCCCTGAAATTCCAAAATCCGGGCGATAGAATCACCGAGAATCGTAGAACGCAAATGTCCCACGTGCATTTCCTTAGCAATATTCGGACTAGAGAAATCCACAATTTCTCGTTTTGGCGTTTCCGTCTTGGGAACTCCTAGCCTAGAATCTGCCTGAATAGCGTTGAGTTGTGCTTCTAAGTATGCAACTTTGAGCTTAAGATTGATAAAACCAGGCCCAGCTATCTCTGGTGTTTCGCAAAAATCAGATACATCTAGTTTCTCAACAATAGCAGAGGCGATCGCCCTTGGTTGCTGTCCCAACCTTTTACTCAGCGATAAAGCCACATTCGCCTGATAATCACCAAATTTAGGATTACTCGCAGTCACCAAAATCGGATCTACTCCGGCGTACTCATCGCCAAAAGCAGCCACCAAAGCCTGCTCAAGTTTTAGTCTTAGTTGTTCTTGTGTAGCGTTCATATATAAATGTTATCTTTTTGTGAGAGGCTATAGCTTTAGACCAAACTTTCCGTAGTATTCAGTGAATTTAATAACTGTTCTGTGACTTCAATAAGCTCAAGTACAGAACTTTGGTTGATTTCGGTAGTTTTGAAACCATGAGCGATCGCATTACGTAACGGAAAAGCATCCATGAGTAATTGGTGGTCAGTTTGAGAAATTACGCCCTCAGTTGTTAATTGCTTCAACAAACGAAGAGGTGATTCAAGTTTCTGTAAACTAAGTCCTTCGTGTTCAGCAAGAAGTCTCAGAGTTGCTTCAGCCAATGACCAAGTATAAAGCATCGCTGATTCTGGATGATGAGATGTCAGTTCTCTAGCTACCTGCAATTTTGACTTGATCTCATCTGCTAGAAAAGAATCTCCTGCTTTAGCAGAATATAATGCATCATCCGGATTAGTCATGACTAATTCCAATCTCCAACCAGGATGCTCTTCAATTACCTGAGCTAATCTTTGTAGATATTGTCCCCCTCCCATAATAGAACGACGTGATTTTACCTCAATCACAACCGCTTCCTCACCTCTACGTACTATCATGTCGGGACGATATCCGTAGTCCCTTAAAAAATCAGGGATTTCTTCAGAGTTGGGTGAAAGTATCACCTGATAACCTTTTTGACGATACTCCTGTGCTAAATCGAGTAATCTTTCCCTTTCCAGTTGTTCAGTTTGAGTATTCATCAGACAATTACCTCTTGATCGGGAGCATCTGTGACAACAATATGTAAGAACTCATTGCCTCGTGCCAAGCCTTCTGCCAGTATGGGAGTTATATTCTCTATTCTAAAATTGCCTGATAAATTCCTCTTTCTTACTATGACATCAGTTATTTGGTCATCATCAACATAGACTAGACCAATGATTGCGTCTTGAATAGGCTTAACTATATTGTCTACATCCATAGCAATAGAATCATAAAAATATGTCACCTTCAGCATAACTAGCCCAGTAGCGGGTTTTTCTTCTAAAGGCCAATATTTTTCTGCTTCTTGTCTAACTGTAGCTTTCCAAGCCCTGAGCTTTTCACGTCTGCGAGCTTGTTGCGATACAGGCGTTCCATTTATTATGAACTCAAATATCTTCAAAGATTTTAGAAAAAAATGTAAAGTATATTTTTGGTGTTGCAAGGAGAATTAGACCGATAACCATCATACAGCAGGTTGCAGGTAAATGAAGTACAAATTCTTATGTTAAAACTCTTGTGGGGTGGGCATCTTGCCCGCCTTAGTGTACTTCACCCAAATGAAATATGCTGTATATCCTTTAAACCATAATCCTCATACTCAAATCCAACCACTTCGACTGAGTAATCGGCGCACTACTAGATATATAGTCAACCCCAGTCTCAGCCACAGCGCGAATCGTCTCCAAAGTCACATTTCCCGAAGCCTCAATCTTCACCCTAGCATCCTGCTGACGAATCAACTCCACAGCCTGACGCATCATATCCACAGGCATATTATCCAACATAATAATATCCGCTTTATGCTCTAAAGCTGCCTTCACCTGCTCCAAACTTTCCGTCTCCACCTCAATAGTCAGAGGAAAAGGAATCCGAGAACGAATCCGGGTAATAGCTTCTGCAATACCACCAGCCGCAGCAATATGATTATCCTTAATCATCACCGCATCATCCAAACCCATCCGGTGATTCATCGCCCCACCTACAGCCGTCGCGTACTTCTCCAACAGTCTAAGCCCTGGCGTAGTCTTGCGCGTATCCACCAACTGAGCAGGTAAATCCGCTATTTGCTCTACATATATATGTGTGAGCGTAGAAATTCCACTCAAACCCATAGCCAAATTCAGCGCCACCCGTTCCCCCATCAGCAGCGCATCGAGGGAACCATGAATTTCTGCAATTACCTGTCCCGGCTCACATCTTGTACCGTCAGCCACAACAGCCTCAAAACTAACTTTCTCATTTAAAAGCTCAAACACCCTAGCTGCAACAGGTAAGCCAGCAATTATCCCTGGTGCTTTAGCCACCCATTTAGCTGTTCCTGCTGTCACATCTTCCGATAATAGGCTATTTGTAGTGCGATCGCCCCGACCAATATCTTCCAGCAACCAGCCACGCAGTAAAGGATCTAGAACTACCCAAGGCGGCAAAACACCAAATTTGCTCACGATTTAATTACTATCTTTTTAATTTCCAAGAATACTATAGCCTAAAATCCCTACCCCATAAGGCTTCTAGAGGCATGAAAAAATAAATTCCAAATAAATTGAAAAAAGAGTTGACAAAGATAGGAGCGCTCGTTATATTAGATAAGTGCCTGAGAGACGAGCGCCAAAGAGCGGCGTTTTGAAGTCACACCGAACCTTGAAAATATTATAGTTTGAAAGCAATTATACAGCAAATATTGCGCGTCAAGTCAATAAAATAACGAGACTAAAGTTAAAAAACAGTAGTCAAGAAAGAGCTAAAACAAACAAACCAAAACGGAGAGTTTGATCCTGGCTCAGGATGAACGCTGGCGGTATGCTTAACACATGCAAGTCGAACGGTCTCTTCGGAGATAGTGGCGGACGGGTGAGTAACGCGTGAGAATCTAGCTTCAGGTCGGGGACAACCACGGGAAACTGTGGCTAATACCGGATATGCCGAGAGGTGAAAGGCTTGCTGCCTGAAGATGAGCTCGCGTCTGATTAGCTAGTAGGTGTGGTAAAAGCGCACCTAGGCGACGATCAGTAGCTGGTCTGAGAGGATGATCAGCCACACTGGGACTGAGACACGGCCCAGACTCCTACGGGAGGCAGCAGTGGGGAATTTTCCGCAATGGGCGAAAGCCTGACGGAGCAATACCGCGTGAGGGAGGAAGGCTCTTGGGTTGTAAACCTCTTTTCTCAGGGAAGAAAAAAATGACGGTACCTGAGGAATAAGCATCGGCTAACTCCGTGCCAGCAGCCGCGGTAATACGGAGGATGCAAGCGTTATCCGGAATGATTGGGCGTAAAGGGTCCGCAGGTGGCTATGTAAGTCTGCTGTTAAAGAACCTAGCTTAACTAGGTAAAAGCAGTGGAAACTACAAGGCTAGAGTGCGTTCGGGGTAGAGGGAATTCCTGGTGTAGCGGTGAAATGCGTAGATATCAGGAAGAACACCAGTGGCGAAGGCGCTCTACTAGGCCGCAACTGACACTGAGGGACGAAAGCTAGGGGAGCGAATGGGATTAGATACCCCAGTAGTCCTAGCCGTAAACGATGGATACTAGGCGTGGCTCGTATCGACCCGAGCCGTGCCGGAGCTAACGCGTTAAGTATCCCGCCTGGGGAGTACGCACGCAAGTGTGAAACTCAAAGGAATTGACGGGGGCCCGCACAAGCGGTGGAGTATGTGGTTTAATTCGATGCAACGCGAAGAACCTTACCAAGACTTGACATGTCGCGAATCTCTCTGAAAGGAGAGAGTGCCTTCGGGAGCGCGAACACAGGTGGTGCATGGCTGTCGTCAGCTCGTGTCGTGAGATGTTGGGTTAAGTCCCGCAACGAGCGCAACCCTCGTTTTTAGTTGCCAGCATTAAGTTGGGCACTCTAGAGAGACTGCCGGTGACAAACCGGAGGAAGGTGGGGATGACGTCAAGTCAGCATGCCCCTTACGTCTTGGGCTACACACGTACTACAATGCTACGGACAAAGGGCAGCTACACAGCAATGTGATGCAAATCTCACAAAACCGTAGCTCAGTTCAGATCGCAGGCTGCAACTCGCCTGCGTGAAGTCGGAATCGCTAGTAATTGCAGGTCAGCATACTGCAGTGAATTCGTTCCCGGGCCTTGTACACACCGCCCGTCACACCATGGAAGCTGGTCACGCCCGAAGTCGTTACCCCAACTGTTCGCAGAGGGGGATGCCGAAGGCAGGACTGGTGACTGGGGTGAAGTCGTAACAAGGTAGCCGTACCGGAAGGTGTGGCTGGATCACCTCCTTTTAGGGAGACCGAGTCCACTCAAACATCGAAAGCAAATCGCAATTAGATACTGAGTTGGTCATTCCTAGGTCGGTCGCGAATATTTGTTGAAGCTCTCAAACTATAGATTTGGTTCGGATAATGGGCTATTAGCTCAGGTGGTTAGAGCGCACCCCTGATAAGGGTGAGGTCCCTGGTTCGAGTCCAGGATGGCCCACCTGAAATCAGTTAACAGTCAACAGTCAACAGTAGTCAGTAAAAAGCTGATAACTGGTAACTGATACCTGATAACTGACTGATGGGGGTTTAGCTCAGTTGGTAGAGCGCCTGCTTTGCAAGCAGGATGTCAGCGGTTCGAGTCCGCTAATCTCCACCTTGTGTAAAAATCGCAAAAAAATCATATCGTTGATTGTCAGATCAGACAAAAAATAGATATAATAACTCTTGTGGTCATTAGCACAGTGTGATAAAATAACAGATCGGAGAATATTCAGCAATTGATTGCTTCATACAATCGAACTGCTGGGTGATAATCCAGCCAGAACCTTGAAAACTGCATAGTAACGCGAAAAAAAAGCAGGCAGACGGATTAGAGTCCTGATTGCTTCTTGACTGAGTGCTGAGTGAAATCAGTGCCTAGAAGGAAGTAAACAGAACGAAAAAAAGTTTGCAGAAACACCAATGTAAATGTGGTCAAGCTAATAAGGGCTTACGGTGGATACCTAGGCACACAGAGGCGAAGAAGGACGTGGTTACCGACGATATACTCCGGGGAGTTGGAAGCAAACATTGAGCCGGAGGTTTCCGAATGGGGCAACCCTAAATACTACCTGTTGAATATATAGACAGGAAAGAGCCAACCCAGCGAACTGAAACATCTTAGTAGCTGGAGGAAGAGAAATCAAAAGAGATTCCCTGAGTAGTGGTGAGCGAAAGGGGAAAAGCCTAAACCAAAAGATTTATCCTTTGGGGTAGTGGGACAGCGATATCGAATCTGGCGGTTAGACGAAGCAGCTAAATACTGCACCAAAGAAGGTGAAAGTCCTGTAGTCGAAAACTCAAGGATAGTAGCTGAATCCCGAGTAGCATGGGGCACGAGGAATCCCATGTGAATCAGCGAGGACCATCTCGTAAGGCTAAATACTACTGTGTGACCGATAGTGAACCAGTACCGCGAGGGAAAGGTGAAAAGAACCCCGGAAGGGGAGTGAAATAGAACATGAAACCGTAAGCTTACAAGCAGTGGGAGGACGATTGAACGTCTGACCGCGTGCCTGTTGAAGAATGAGCCGGCGACTTATAGGCACTGGTAGGTTAAGGCGAGAATGCCGGAGCCAAAGGGAAACCGAGTCTGAAAAGGGCGCTCAATCAGTGTTTATAGACCCGAACCCTGGTGATCTAACCATGGCCAGGATGAAGCTTGGGTAACACCAAGTGGAGGTCCGAACCGACTGATGTTGAAAAATCAGCGGATGAGCTGTGGTTAGGGGTGAAATGCCAATCGAACCAGGAGCTAGCTGGTTCTCCCCGAAATGTGTTTAGGCGCAGCGGTAATGATTAAATCTGGGGGGTAAAGCACTGTTTCGGTGCGGGCTGGGAGACCGGTACCAAATCGAGACAAACTCAGAATACCCAGAGAACACATTGCCAGTGAGACAGTGGGGGATAAGCTTCATTGTCAAGAGGGAAACAGCCCAGACCACCAGCTAAGGTCCCCAAATCATCACTAAGTGATAAAGGAGGTGGGATTGCATAGACAACTAGGAGGTTTGCCTAGAAGCAGCCAACCTTAAAAGAGTGCGTAATAGCTCACTAGTCAAGCGATCCTGCGCCGAAAATGAACGGGGCTAAGTGATGTACCGAAGCTGTGGGATTAATCTAGTATTAATCGGTAGGGGAGCGTTCCGTATTAGGTAGAAGCAGTAGCGGCGAGCAGCTGTGGACGAAACGGAAGTGAGAATGTCGGCTTGAGTAGCGCAAACATTGGTGAGAATCCAATGCCCCGAAACCCTAAGGGTTCCTCCGCCAGGTTCGTCCACGGAGGGTTAGTCGGGTCCTAAGGCGAGGTCGAAGGGCGTAGTCGATGGACACAGGGTGAATAATCCCTGACTACTATGTGGGAGCATTGCGAGG
>NZ_CP007203.1:3690124-3690696 GCF_000340565.2 Nodularia spumigena CCY9414 | reverse complement strand
ACACACCGCCCGTCACACCATGGAAGCTGGTCACGCCCGAAGTCGTTACCCCAACTGTTCGCAGAGGGGGATGCCGAAGGCAGGACTGGTGACTGGGGTGAAGTCGTAACAAGGTAGCCGTACCGGAAGGTGTGGCTGGATCACCTCCTTTTAGGGAGACCGAATCCACTCAAACATCGAAAGCAAATCGCAATTAGATACTGAGTTGGTCATTCCTAGGTCGGTCGCGAATATTTGTTGAAGCTCTCAAACTATAGATTTGGTTCGGATAATGGGCTATTAGCTCAGGTGGTTAGAGCGCACCCCTGATAAGGGTGAGGTCCCTGGTTCGAGTCCAGGATGGCCCACCTGAAATCAGTTAACAGTCAACAGTCAACAGTAGTCAGTAAAAAGCTGATAACTGGTAACTGATACCTGATAACTGACTGATGGGGGTTTAGCTCAGTTGGTAGAGCGCCTGCTTTGCAAGCAGGATGTCAGCGGTTCGAGTCCGCTAATCTCCACCTTGTGTAAAAATCGCAAAAAAATCATATCGTTGATTGTCAGATCAGACAAAAAATAGATATAATAAC
>NZ_CP007203.1:3630377-3690064 GCF_000340565.2 Nodularia spumigena CCY9414 | reverse complement strand
CCGAGCAATATTTAGGAAGGAAAAACATATATAAACCCATTTGTTCCCACTTTGTCCATAATGCCTGAACTTCTTTACAACAATGTATTGGTCCATTATCTTGAACTATGACTCTCATTCGTTTACTTTCAGATGCTTCTTGCGCCTCTTGTTCCATCATTTTGATGTAAGAACTGCGCTTAACTCCTCCAATTACTAGACCATAAATAAAGCTAATTAATGGCTGAAATAGCCCAATAATACTGATTCTGCGTCCACGTCTTTTTGTTTGTTCGAGCTTTTTTTGTTCTCCTTTTTGATAGTATGTATAACCTGAATCACTCCAAGCTGAAAATCCTGATTCATCCAAATATTTTAGGTCTATTTCTCCACTAGCCGCAGCCAGTTCTAACATATCCATATCTGCTTGTTTATTTGCACGAGTCACTGGATCTTGTTTTGCTTGATGACTTATTCTTATCCGCTTCCAAATCACCCCTTTTTTTTTAGTCCCCGTCTGATTGTGTTGGTACTTACTTTTATCCCACGCTCTTTATCCAGTTTTTCTGCTAATTGCTTACTGTTATAAGTTTGTGCTTCTTCTTTCAAGCATTTTTCTAAATATTCAATGTCAGCTTCCACCAATTTTGGCTTTCTCCCTCGACCTGGTAACTCATGGAGTCCTTCTATTCCTTCTTTTTCCCACTTATTCAACACGACTCTTACTGTTTGCTCTCCCCAATCAAAGTGAGCCGCTATTTTTTCCACATACCAACCATCTGCATTTAATCTGATTACTTCAGCTCTATCTTTTACTTTCTGCGGTACTTTCGCTGTTCTCAGGTCAAACAACTCTCTATCTTGTTTTTTTGTCAGGAATATCCTTAACCTTGACCCCATATTTACATCACCCTAATATATGTTTTTCCGTATTTACTTATCTTTACACACCTTTAATTTTTTTTGTTTACCTACTTAGGGGCAAACTTAAAATACTACTAGATTAACAAAAAAATTAGCCCAAAATTCATGGCAGACCAAATGCAGTGGGCAAATGCCCTATCAACCCGTCCTTCTTTAGAAGCAGCTGTTACAGATGTAGTAGAACAGGCTGTCTCGTCCTTAACAGTACCTGCTGATTTAGGGCTGGTATTCATTTCGTCTGCTTTTGCGAGTGAGTATTCCCGGCTTTTACCCTTGCTAGCTGAAAAACTTGCGGTACCTGTAATGATTGGCTGTAGTGGTGGTGGTGTAATTGGGACTACAGCTACAGGAGAACCTCAAGAATTAGAGTCACAACCCGCTATCAGCCTTACCTTGGGGTATCTGCCGGGTGTGAATATACAAGTTTTTCATGTTCTGTCCGAAGAATTACCAGATTTGGACAGTTCACCAGATGCTTGGATAGATGTGCTTGGTGTGGAACCATCTCCAGCGCCTCAGTTCATTTTGCTGTCTAGTGCTTTTTCTTCGAGAATCAATGATTTATTGCAGGGGCTGGATTTTGCCTACCCTGGCTCGGTGGTCATCGGGGGACAGGCTAGTTCTGGCGGTTCAAGTAGTCAGATATCTTTGTTTTGTCATGATCCTGAAGGCGGTCTGCACCAAGGCCTGTATCGTGAGGGAACCGTAGGCTTGGCGTTGAGTGGCAATATTGTTCTAGAAACTATTGTGGCTCAAGGATGCAGACCCATCGGCCAGCCGATGCAAGTCACAAAAGCTGAACGTAATATCATTCTGGAACTAGATGAAAAAGTGCCGCTAGTGGTGTTACGCGATTTGATTAGTAGCCTGAGTGAAGAAGAACGGATGCTAGCGCAGCAGTCTCTGTTTGTAGGTATAGTGATGGATCAATTTAAGCTGTCTTTACAACAGGGAGATTTTTTAATTCGCAACATCTTGGGGGTAGATCCATCGGTGGGAGCGATCGCCATTGGAGATGTTGCTCGTCCTGGTCAACGCCTACAATTCCAACTGCGTGATGCCGAAGCCTCAGCCGAAGACCTAGAATTACTTCTAGAACGCTATCAAAATCAACAAGGTTCCCAACCCTCTGCGGCTGCGGCTTTCATGTTTTCCTGTGTGGGTCGTGGTCAAGGTCTTTACGGCAAGCCCAATTTTGATTCGGAGTTATTTCGGCGCTACATTCACGATATCCCCATAGGTGGTTTTTTCTGTAATGGCGAAATCGGCCCTGTTGGTGGTAGTACCTTTGTACATGGCTACACCTCAGTTTTTGGCATTTGCCGTCAAATGACTGCTGAGTAGGCATTGTAACTTTCTTTCCCCCCACGGACCACGGACCACGGACCACGGACCACTCCCTACTCACCACGGACCACGGACCACGGACCACTCCCTAACAGAAGAGTGCTATTGTTATCAATGAGGGTAGGAATCCCACTGGCGATCGCACCATAGGTCTGAATATGGCGACGCACTGCTGGGGGAAAATGGGGATAGTCTAATAAAGCATCCCCATCGGCAATATTTGCCCAAAAGTCCCGCAGACCAATAGCTAAGTTTTCTGCATCTGCCAATGGTAGGTTTAAGGGGTACTGAGTTAATAGTTTAACCAGGAAGGGGAAAGAGCGATCGCCCATCCACTGGCGTGAGAAATGTTGCAGGTTGGGAAAATCAGCTACTGTTTCTACACGATGTGATAAAATTTGTAACCACTCTCTACCGTAATTATCCTGTTGAAACTCAAACACACGATAAGGGTGAGGATAACTAACTAAAGAACCAGTAGTGATGTCATAAACCCCTTGTGAGCAAGCCACATCCTGAATGTGTAAATGTCCTGTAAATACCAGCTTGACTCCATAACGCCGGAGAATCTCTAACAGTTGGGCAGAATTTTCTAACATATAGCGCTTACCTAGGGGATGGCGCGATTGTTCCGGCAGATGCTCAACGACATTGTGATGTACCATGACCAGTACTAATTCATCACCTGCTGCGGCTAGTACCTCTTCTAACCATTTGAGTTGTTCAGCATCCAAACGCCCTACTTGCTCACCATCTTCATTAAAAAAGTTAGAATTTAGACCAATTAGCCGGACTCCAGGCAGCAATTGATGTGTATAGTAAAGTTGCTGGGGATTTTCGTAACCAAACTTGCGGTAATAGTGGGGAAAATCGGCAAACCCAATTGATTGCTCATTTGCTATCACCACAGGAACGTCATGATTACCAGGAACAACATAGGTGGGAAAAGGTAGCTTCGCTAATCTTTCTTGTAACCACAGATGATTTTCCGGTTCACTGTGCTGAGTTAGGTCTCCTGGAAGCAAGAGAAAATCTAAATTAAGTTGTGTTAAATGTTCTATTGCACTTTCAAAAGCTGGTATACTCACCTCCACCAGATGAAATCGACTAGGATGATCCCAAATAGTATGGGGAAGAGCTATATGTAGGTCGCTAACTACGGCAAAACGAAAATTTGGAGCCATTGATTTATAGGATAATGTTACAAACAAGCTAAAAAAACTCTTTTACACAAAGTATAACCCTTGCTTGCTTGGAAATCTTGCGTAATACCATCACTCAGCTTTTTTATAATCAAATTCGCTAACCTTAAATATCTCTTAATATTATTTTTTTTCTAATTTCACACATACAGCGTATCGCAGGTTTATGAGGCAGATAAATATCTCAGCACAAACGTCACATCAACACAGATAAGTCTGTATTTTATCTAAATTAAATTACGGTAATTTTTATTTTTGCCTAGAAAAAAAGATTTTTAAATTTATTTTTGAAGCTATTTCTTACTCCAATCAGCTTAATCACACACAAAATAAAATTCGACTTCACTAAAATCACGGTTACTTAACCGAGCATCTTCGATAAAAAAGTAGAAAGAATCATCACTATTAAAAGGATGAGAAAATTCCAATAGTAACTTTCCTTCGGCGTATTCTGCAATCTCATTCACATTAGAATGGAAATCTACATATCCCCCTAGCTTGTCTCGTCTCATGTGCGTATCATGTTCATAGTCATAATCTGAAATCCATTGATTAAATTCTTCACTGAGTTCTGCAAGTTCTTCAGTAATTTTAATACTGGGCTTTTTCTGGTGTATCATAAGTCTTAGTAGAGGTTTGTCCTTGAGTGCCAATGCGACCATAACGAATGCTAAATTCTGCGTTATTAATGGTCAATTCATCAAATTTTTGAGATTGAACATCTGATAATTCGAGATAAATTACTTCCATTTGTTCTTGTTGGATTTTTCAGTGTTATTTCGGTTTTATAGCTACCTTGATACTTTAAATTTAAACATTGCTCAGGAATAAAGCAAAGATATCAACAATAATCTATGCTAGTAACCGAAACGGTGAGTTCAAACCCTGAAAATACAGGAAACAGCAAAATGGAAGATAAAACAGCGTATCAAGAAAGCATGGAAGCTCGATTCAGTGAATTGGGTGCAAAAATTGATCAATTACAAGCCAAAGCAGAGCAAGCACCAGGCTGATAAGGGACTTACTCGAAATAAATTATCCGGATTAACGAACCGCAGAGGCGCAGAGGAAACAGAGGAATAAGGGTTTGGGAGCTTTTTTGCGTTAGGTGATTTCGTATTTTTTTATTTGGAAGTCCCTAACAGAAAGTAATACTATGAATATTACGAGCGTTGATCTGCGCTCGTTTTTTGAAGGAAAGGAGAAGTATCAATTTTGGCAGTAGTCCGAGTCCGCCAACACGTAAACCCACTGGCTAAAAAGTATCAAACGCCAGCAAATTCTCTAGAATGGGAAAAAGTTTATCCACAGCTAAACCAACCACTACATCTAGATATTGGTTGCGCTAAGGGCAGGTTTTTGGTGAAAATGGCGCAGATAGAAACGAACTGGAATTTTCTGGGTTTGGAAATTCGGGAACCGTTGGTAGTGGAGGCGAATCAGTTACGTGGTGAGTTGGGTTTAACAAATCTGCATTATTTGTTTTGTAATGTGAATAATTCCTTGAAGTCGCTGTTATCGTCTCTACCTACAGGCACTTTACAGCGTGTCAGTATTCAATTTCCCGATCCTTGGTTTAAAACTCGCCATGCTAAACGCCGGGTAGTACAACCGCAATTAGTCACAGAATTAGCTGATTATCTAGCCCCTGGGGGAATTGTGTTTTTGCAATCAGATATTGAGTTTGTGGCTACCGAAATGCGATCGCGCTTTGCCGAAAATCCCGCTTTTGAACGGGTGGGTACAGCAGAATGGTTAACAGAAAACCCTTTACCAGTACCAACAGAACGGGAAATAGGAACTCAGAACAAAGGTGAACCAGTGTATCGGGCTGTATTTGTGAAAAAAACCACAGCACCCTAATTTAACCCCAAGGAATGCTGTGTACAGCAAAATAATGCACATTGTTATTAGTCTCTGGGGTGTAAATCAAATGAGAGTCAACCTTTGACACATTCCAGGACGCTCACCTGGGAACCAGTAGGAATAATATTAGTAAGTTGTAACCCAGCAGCAGCAAAAAGTTCTTGAAACTCTGTTGCAGTGCGTTCACGCCCCCCAGAAGTCATGATTAACATTTCCAGGTCAAGGAACTTATCCGGAGAAGGTTCGTTAATATTGCCAATCACATTTTCTACAACTAGAACTTTGCCGTTATCTGGCATAACATTACGGCAGTTTTGGAGAATTTTGATACAGCTTTCATCGTCCCAGTCATGAATGATATGTTTCATGATGTAAGCATCACCACCACTCGGTACGTTGGCAAAGAAGTTACCAGCCATTACTTGCCAACGTCCATCTAATTCCCTTGCTTCTAGATATTTTTTGGCTCCCTCAGCTACTTGCTCTTGTTCGTAAACTACACCTTTAACAGTGGGATATTTTTGGAGAATGGCAGCCATCAGAGTACCATTTCCACCACCAACATCAATTAAGGTGTGGATTGATGAAAAGTCGTAACTAGATATGAGACTATTGATATATGAGCTAGTAAAGCTTGTCATGCAGGCATCAAATATAGCTCCTGCTTCTGGTTGTTGAGCCAAATAGGAAAATATGGGCATTCCAAAAACATGATCAAAAGCCTGTTTGCCAGTTTTGACCGAGTAGAGAATGTTTCCCCAGGGTTGCCAACGCCAGCTTTCACAACCGTACATTATGGCCATTGCCCGTAGGGAACCAGGAACATCACTGCGGAGATATTCTGCCATGGGTGTTAGCTGAAAACAACGGTTTTCTATTTCCGTAAAAATACCAATACTACACAAAGCCCGCATGACTCTGTATAGTGAATCGGGATCAGCCTCTGTAGATTGCGCTAATTCTTGACAACTTTTAGCGCCATCTTTGAGTAAATCAGCAATCCCTAATTTAGCGGCTACGTAGATGATTGATTGGGTTATTAACGAGCAAAAAACCATTTGCTGCATCTTTTCCCCGGCCAGCATTTGATTTTCTGTATCGTAACTGTCATGTTGAGATACCATGATGAGTGAATCATAAACTAGACATTAATAATATAGGTTTTTGTGTCTTTTTATTCAGGTTTGAAACTGAAAAGCTGAATATGCTAAGATTTCCTAAGAAAAAATTTTTGAACATCAAACAGGGCAACTCTTCATCACTATGCCAACATCTGCAACTGACGCTAAAGACGCAGCAGCTATCGAAGCCGCAACAGAAGGGGTTGCTGTATGCGATCGCTCTCACTGGGGACGCATCCGTGTTTCTGATGATGACCATCTGCGGTTTTTACACAATCAAAGCACAAACGATTTCCAAAGTCTCAAGCCCGGACAAGGCTGTGATACCGTGATGGTGTCATCCACCGCCCGCACCATTGACTTAGTGAGCGCCTATGTTTTAGAGGATGCAGTGCTGTTGCTGACTTCCCCTAGCCGTCGTGAAGCTCTTTTTCAATGGCTGGATCGCTACATCTTTTATGCTGATAAAGTGCAACTGCAAGATATAACAAATGAAACATCAACCTTCAGCCTCATTGGTGCAAAAAGTGATGCAATAGTTGAAAAACTGGGTGCTGGGGCAATTATTGGTAAACCCTATGGTAGTCATCAACAAGTTGACGGGGTAATGGTAGCGGTGGGTAGCGGCTTGGCTGAACCTGGATATACGCTGATTTTGCCCAATTCCGAAAAAGCGCAACTATGGCAGCAGATTTTAGAATTAGGGGCGGTAGAATTGAGCGATCGCGCCTGGGATATGTTACGTATTTTACAAGGCAGGCCAGCGCCAGATGCGGAACTTACAGATGATTACAATCCCTTAGAAGTGGGTTTATGGCAAACGATTTCTTTTAATAAAGGCTGCTACATCGGTCAAGAAACCATCGCCAGGTTAAATACATATAAAGGTGTAAAACAGTACCTCTGGGGTATCCGGCTGAATGCACCTGTGGAAGTTGGCAGTGCGATTACAGTTGGAGATGAAAAAGTTGGTAAACTTACCAGTTATACTGAAACAGCTAACGGTCATTTTGGACTAGGTTACATTCGCAGCAAAGCTGGTGGTGTTGGTTTAAAAGTTCAAGTAGGAGAAACTGAAGGCGAAGTTGTAGAAATACCGTTTGTTTCTCACGAATACCCACAATAAACAATTCAAAATTCAAAAGGGGAATATAAAATTTCCTCCTTTGTTAACAGGACTTGCGGAAAATTATGAAAAAACGTTCGCAAAGCGTGCGCGAAGCGCATACCACGAAGGACACAAAGGACACTAAGTTAAGAGGGTTTCAGAGAGTTCTTGCGTAAGTCCTATATTAATTAAATATTCATCTGTGTTCATCTGTGTTTATCTGCGGTTAAATAAATCTTCTCTTACCCATTCTAATTTCGCCAGTTTCCCCAAATAAAATTATGAAAACAGTCACCGAATTGCAAGCTCGATTGGAACATTATTACCAGCAAATCAAGACAATCATTCTAACGCGTCAGAATCCCATCACTGGTTTGCTTCCTGCGAGTACCGCAATAACCCCCCACGGTGATTATACAGATGCTTGGGTACGAGATAACGTTTACAGCATTTTGGGAGTTTGGGGTTTAGCCCTGGCCTATCGTAAGATTGACGAAGATAAGGGACGCACCTATGAACTAGAGCATAGTGTCACCAAGCTGATGCGGGGGCTACTATTTGCGATGTTGCGTCAGTCCCATAAAGTAGAACAATTTAAACATACTCAGTCCCCCCTGGATGGGTTACACGCCAAATACAACACCGCTACCGCCGATATTGTAGTGGGTGATGACGAATGGGGACATTTACAACTTGATGCTACATCTATATTTTTGTTGATGCTGGCACAAATGACCGCTTCAGGATTGCAAATTATTTATACGATTGATGAAGTAAATTTTGTGCAGAACTTGGTTTACTATATTGGACGGGCTTACCGGACACCAGATTATGGCATTTGGGAACGAGGTAATAAAATTAATCATGGTAGTGCGGAGTTAAATGCTAGTTCAGTAGGTATGGCTAAAGCCGCTTTAGAAGCTATTAATGGACTAGATTTGTTTGGTGTGCGTGGTAGTCAAGCCTCAGTAATTCATGTTTTACCCGATGAAATCGCCCGCGCCCGCATTACTTTAGAATCTTTGTTACCCAGAGAATCAGCTTCTAAAGAAATTGATGCTGCACTATTGAGTATTATTAGTTATCCAGCTTTTGCAATTGAAGATGTGCAACTACGCGACCGCACATTTAATGATATTATTCATAAACTCCAAGGGAAATACGGTTGCAAACGCTTCTTACGTGATGGACACCAAACGGTTTTAGAAGATGGCAAACGCTTACATTACGAACCTGGGGAACTGAAGCAATTCGAGCATATTGAATGTGAATGGCCTTTATTTTTCACTTATTTATTTTTAGATGGGTTATTTCGTGGTGACAGCCAGCAAGCTAAAAATTACCAAGAACGTTTGGAGTCATTACTAATTGAACGTGATGGCATAGGTTTATTACCAGAACTTTATTATGTGTTAGATGACCATGTAGAAGCTGAAAGGTTAACGCCCCAAAGTCAAACTCGCGTACCTAACGAAAATGTTCCTTTAGTCTGGGCGCAAAGTTTATATTTTCTCGGTCAGCTATTAAATGAAGAATTAATCGCAGTTGGGGATATTGACCCGTTAGGAAGACATTTGTCTGGGGGGAGAAAACGCGAGGCTTTAGTACAAATTGCTTTGATAGCTGAGGATGAAGAGTTACAAAAAAAATTAGAAGTTTATGGAATTGAAGCTCAAACACCCCAGCAAGTAGAACCGATTCAAG
This sequence comes from Nodularia spumigena CCY9414, assembly GCF_000340565.2. Classification (NCBI taxonomy): domain Bacteria; kingdom Bacillati; phylum Cyanobacteriota; class Cyanophyceae; order Nostocales; family Nodulariaceae; genus Nodularia; species Nodularia spumigena. Next base: position 3,680,813 of record NZ_CP007203.1, on the reverse strand, counting down.
TTAGAAAAGCTGGCGAACTTTCCGCTATTTATACTCAAATTGGACGTAACAACAAACTGGGTTTAACTGGTCGTCCAGTGCGGCGGTTGCGGAGTTTGACCACATCTCGATTTTTTCGGATTCACAATGAGACAATTGTCTTTTTACCTTCGTTTTTGGATTCGCAACAGTTTTATTTAACCCTTGATTACCACTTTCTACTCGACCAAATTAGAAGTGAACTGGCTTATATTCAAGATTATTGGCTTGATTTGGGTCGTCCTACCCTAACTTTAATGTTAACCCATACCATGTTAGAAATCGGTTCTGAGGCGTTATTAGAACTGATGCAAGAACTTAAAGATGGTGTGTGTAACGGTGTACAGGTAAAATTGGGGCGACTAAATCAACTAATGCTGACAGCCAAGATGCAAAAGATTGATTTTCTCCCAGATGCGGACTTCTCCCAAGCACCGATGCAAAACGCCGGGCCTCGTTGCTATTACCTGGCTTATCATCCTGGGGAAAACTGGCGTTTAGGACATACCCAAGAATTCCAGATGGAATGCGAAACTAACTTGGGATTATTACTTTCTTCTTTGCGTTCATCGGAAAATATCTATGAACAAATTGAGTTATTACAAACTTTAATTCGTTTGCAGGGGCTAACATTTGATACAGGTTTTGGTGGTCCACAACGTCCTGTAACAGCAGCCGATTTACTGGATGAAGTCTATACTAAAGCCGGCGATTTAGGCATTTGGGCGGTGGTACGTCGGGCGGCTGGATTAAGACAAATGGTTGATATCAGCTTGTCAGATACAGTGACGAGTATTTTAGTCAGGGGTAAGCAAATTGCTGTGGGTAGAGCTTACAGTAAATCATCCCTGATTTCTGTACCTATGCCCCACATGGAAATTACTGAGAAAATTAATAATTTTTGTCGTGAAGATATCCGCGATCGCGTCCTCACACAAGAGATTATCATTTATCTTGGGGTCTTAATGCGATCAGAACCTGAACTATTTCAAGGGTTACTAACTCTGAGAGTTGGCTATCTGATATTATTAATTACCAGTGAATTAGCACAAGAGTTAGGTGTCACTCAAGATGAAGCCTATGAACGCTTGATGGAACTTTCACCATTTGAAGTGAAAATGCGCTTACATCAAGTATTAACAGGTTACACAGGTATCAGTAAATTATTACGCCAACAGGAATCACTCCACGTTAAGCAAAAAGAAACTGATATTGCTTGGGTAGTGCTAGCGACTGAAAAAGAAGAAACTACAGTTCCCCTTGGTGGTTGGCGAAGATTTCGCCAAGCCGAGGGAGCATTAAACCGCGTCCCCAAAGACTTCTTCCAGCAGGTTTGGCTATTAATGAAACATTGTAAAGGGATTGTGATTGGCGATAAACTAGAGCGCCGCAATCGTTTAGATAGTGAGCTAATGTTATCAGAAATGACAGCCGGCGAAAAGAACTTTGCCCTGAGAATTGAGCATTTACTGAATAAAATTGAAGCTCCAGAATACCGGAAAGTCAACATTGAAGCCTTAATGGAATTAGCCACAATTGTCGCAAATAACCCCAGCCTACAAATAGAAGAATATATAGTATTAGACGTATTAATTGGCCATGCAGTCAGATTAGCATGGTTAGAACACCATCCCGAAAGAGGCGATCGCTATGATGAAGACAAAGCCTCAGCCTGGGGTTCCTTTTATAATACCTCACCTCAAGATTGCGTGAGTTATATATTAAAAGCCTTTAGATTCTTAACAGAATTTGTCAAAGAGATTTAAACGCAAAGGAGCGCAAAGGTAAACGCAAAGGAGCGCAGAGCAAGATTCTTCTTTGCGTACCTCTGCGCTAACCTCCGCGTACCTTTGCGTTAAAACTCTTATTCAACAGAAACCGCATCCACATAATTCTCCGTCGTCAAATACCAAATATCTGCTCGACGATTTTGTACAGGAATATGGTAATTATACATTAATCTTGAGAATTAAAATGCTTAGGGATTGTTGCTGTAGAAATGGAGGGAGGAAACCTAACCAGTGGATATTTTAGATTTGTTTGAAAAGGGCGGCCCAGCGATGTGGCCCTTGTTTGTGTTGTCCGTTCTGTCTATCAGCGTGATTTTCGAGCGTCTGTGGTTCTGGTTACGAATCATGACTCAAGAAAAGGAAATAGTGGAACGTGTCCTGAATGCAGCCCAAGATAGTTGGGAAATCGCGGCGGATATTGCCAGAAAGGCGCGCCATCAGCCGATTGGAAGGTTTCTCTATGCCCCGTTAAGCTACCCGAAACGTGATCCCGAAACCTTTCGACTCGCACTGGAGTCCACCGCCGAAGATGAATTAGCGGGAATGCGCCGGGGGGAAAAACTTTTAGAAGCCGTTATCGCCCTCTCACCTCTGTTGGGATTGCTGGGTACGGTTTTGGGTTTAATCCAATCTTTGCGCTCAATTCGCATTGGCGATTTGGGAACTGAATCTACAGCTGGTGTGACTACTGGTATTGGTGAATCTTTAATCAGTACCGCTACTGGGTTGATCGTTGCGATTATCAGTTTGGTATTTTATCGCCTATTTCAAAGTTTTGTCGTTGACCAAGTGAAAATTTTTCGCAAGGCGGGAAATGAGATGGAGTTGTTATATCGTCAGTCTCCGCCTGACTATGACAAAATTGCCTCAGTCATCGTGGAGGAATCTATACCAGAAAGTGTGACTCCTCCCCGCAAGCGAGAGAAAAAACCCTTTCCTAAACCTCCCGAACCCCCAAATACACCTGATTCATTAGAATCTGTAGATCCTGAGCAATAGTTAAGCATTCCACACCCGAAGCAGGCGTAATGGTGAAACGATGAAAGTTAATTTGCATACTCCCATTGAAGAAACACAAATTCAAATTCTCCCCTTAATTGATGTCGTTTTTTGTATCCTGACGTTCTTTTTGTTGGCAGCTTTACAATTTACTCGACAACAGGCAATTAATATTGATTTGCCCAAAGCTGCTACAAGTACATTGGCTGGTGGTGTCACTTCACAGAGTGCCACTCAAATTGTCACTATTGATGCTGTAGGTAATCTTTACATAGAAAAACAGCCTGTACAACGAGATCAGTTAGCACAAAACTTAAGCCAATATCTCCAAGCCAACCCCAGTGGCACTTTGGTACTCAATGCATCACGAACAGCAACCTATAATGATGTGGTGGAAATATTAGACTTGATGCGGCAAGTGGGTGGCGATCGCGTGTCTTTGGGAATTATACCAGGCCCAACTCAACTACCTAATAACTCATTTAATCCACCTAATTTTCCCATGAGTCCAGGAGGATTACCAGCACCAGTTCCGGGAGTTAATCCCGATATGGTGTCTCCAGTTCTGCCCAACGAAGCAGCACCTCAAGTGCCTGTAGCACCTGAAACAACTCCTGCCCCTTCAAGGTGATATGGATGAACAAGGGGAGATAAAAATTCCCCTTGTTTTGTCTTCTAATGATAACTGATAACTGATAACTGATAACTGATAACTGATAACTGATTTCAGCTAAACCTAAAGATATACGGAATAAATATTGTTTAGCTAAAAATAGCTGTTAATTTATAAATAATTGGTTAAGCTTCAAAAATTTCTTGCTCGTCAGACTTAGTAATTTAGCGCCAATCACCGTTCGCTTTTCAAGGGTTGTGGCATGAATATTGTGACGCTTTTAATTGTTTGGGTAGTAACATCTATCAGCTTGTTGATTATTAGTAAGCTGCCCTTGGGAGTGGAAGTTGACTCTCCCCGAAAAGCCTTTTTGTCGGCGGCAGTTCTCGGTATTGTCACAGCAGTAGTAAGACCCATTTTAAGCCTCATATTTACAGTACCAAACTTACTTACCTTTGACTTGTTATCCGGCATTTTCACATTTATGATTGCCGTTGTGTGTTTTAGTATCGCCGCTTGGTTAGTCGAGGGGTTTCGCTTACGTTTTGGCATCTGGAGTGCTGTACTGGGGGCTTTTGCCCTGACTATCGTCAACAGCCTCATCTACAAATTGTTAGGCGTGTAAATAATTACTAATTTGTAGTTCGTAATTCGTAATTAATTCAGGTTACAAGTCCTCAATCTATTTATGGAAAAAATCAACTTTTTTCCGTCGATAACAATTACGAATTACGAGTTATCAATTAAGAATTATTCAGATGGGGGAACAACTGGGGTAGTTGTTTGTTGTTGACGCTGTTCGCGCTTTTTGCGATCAGCAGAGAGCATATCGGCCATAACTACGAGCGCTTGAGCCATCTTTTCCAGATTGGAACTGTATAGCTCCAAATCCTTGTTGAGTTTTTCATCAGATAGGTGTAAGCCAGCAGCAATGGTTTTTAAGGCCTCAGTGCGTTGCTTTTCATCCTTGACTAATTCCGGATCGGACTGTTCTAACAAGGTGAATAAACCAACTGCAAATAAGCGGCTGTATTTAAACTCAGAATTGTGCGCGATCGCTTGCAGTTGTGCTTGCAAGTCAGGGTCTCGATCTAAATGAGTGGTTTGGCTTAACCACGCAATTAAATCATTGACTGGGAGGTCTTTCGCTAAAGCTTGCAGCCGTTTAGCATCCTCTCGGTAGCGTTGCGGTTCTTGCTCTACAGCCTGACATAAGGCTTGGAAAATCGATTCCTGATCCTGTTCTGGTAGGTAGCCTTGCATAAAGCGGTCAAAGCTTGTAACGACACCCAAGGCATAAATTGGATTGTAGGAAAAACCGCTATTGACTGATAGTAGATGCATTTCTACCATCAACTCTTCTACCACCCGACGATAAATTGTGTTAATTGGCCGGGTGTGAAGGGAGTAAAAAGCTCGCTTTGTATCTGAGACAGTACGGACGTTATTCACAAATAAAATGTTAAGAATGTTAAGGGCGACGTTATTATATTTTGTCGCTTAAAGGTTACTTTGCCAAGTTCAGGTTTCCGATCAGTGTCATTTATGAGTTTTTCGCCAAATTTAATTGCTTTAGGTGAGTACCTAGCTGGTAAATTCGATAATCGAGAACAAGCTCTAGCAGATTCAGCTTGGTTTGTGCATCTACATCTTTGGCACAGACCAGTTGATCTATTTACAGAAGACAGTATCACCTTGTTTGCCGAGCAAGCTAACATTGTCAACTTAGACCAACCTTATCGCCAGCGAATTATGCGGTTGATGTCGGGGGGCGGCGCTGATGCACCCTTGCAGCTACAATACTATATGCTCAAAGATCCCAGTGCTTTACGTGGTGCAGGTCGTAATCCGGCTTTGCTCAAAAGATTGACGGTGGATCAACTAGATTTACTACCAGGCTGCATCCTCACAGTTACCCAACAAACAATAGCTGCAAATAGCTCTAAATTTACTGCTACTCAACCGCCAAATACTCGTTGCTGCTTTACTTATCTGAACCAGATTGTCCAAGTTGCTTTAGGATTTGAAGCCACAGCAGCAGAATTTAACAGCTACGATAAAGGAATTGACTCCGATACTGGAAAAGCAACCTGGGGAGCAATTTTAGGGCCTTATCGTTACACCAAGCGAGAACAGTATTGACACTGTACACGCAGCATTGTTTTAACTAGCAATACTCCGAGGTACGCCTTCTAAAGCTTCCTCTTGGGTTTCAAAGATTTCAAATACTGTATCCATCATTGTTACTTCAAACACAAGTTTTGCTTCGGAATGTACATTACAGATGCGGAAACTGCCCTTGACTTTATCAGCATCACGCATCCCCGCCACCAAAGACGTGAGACCAGAACTATCAATAAAATTTACCTGACCGAGATTCACTACCACATGGTGACTGAGTTTGGAAATACATTCCTGTAACTTCAGGCGAAATTGCCAAGCCGTGGTGATGTCTAAGCGTCCTGCTGGTGTTAAGACAATCACGGTATCGTCGTCTTGGGTTGTATAAGTTGTTTGTTCTATTTGAATCACTAAGCCTCCCCGTGGCAATAGTCTAAATTTAGTTTGGGATTGGTGAGCCAAAAAATTTGTTTTGAGAATTTTTACTTTCACATCACGATAAAAATTTCCCGTGAAGTAAGTTAATTGACTCACCAGCCACAAAATTATCCCTTACTGATACTTGAATTAACAAGTTACAGATGACGTATACTACACTGGTTGCACGCAATAGAGTGTAGTCTTCTCAGTGACTCCTGCGATCATCGCATCGGACATTTCCTGAGCTTTGGCTTTACGTCCCCGTGATGTCAATACGGTGACATTTAGCAGTTTAACTCACCAGAACACAGATGAGTACCTTTTAAGCACTGGGTGTCCAATTTACCCAATCTTGAGGTTTGAGGAAGGTTTCATACAACTCGGCTTCTGGAGTATTGGGTTCTGGCTGATAACCGTATTCCCAACGCACCAAGGGGGGTAAAGACATCAAAATAGATTCTGTCCGTCCGTTGGTTTGGAGTCCAAAAATCGTGCCTCGGTCGTAAACCAAGTTAAATTCTACATACCGGCCGCGACGATAAAGTTGGAAATTCCGTTCGCGATCGCCATATTCGGTCCCCTGTCGCCGTTCCACAATCGGCGTATATGCAGGCAAAAATGCTCTACCACAATCTTGCACCAAAGCAAATAAATCTTCCCAACTGCGGGGTGCTGGTGCGCCCACTTCGTTACTATAAATCGCCGCCTGTCCCTTGGGGTCTGGACCGCGATATAACAAACCCTGGCCATCTTGGTAATCCAAAAATAGACCACCAACACCTCGATTTTCGTCCCGATGCTTCAGGTAGAAATATTCATCACACCAGCGCTTAAACACTGGGTAATACTCTGGGTGATGTTGGTCGCAAGCCTGCTTGAGTGTGTTGTGAAAATGCGCTGCATCCTCAGCAAAGGGGTAATAAGGTGTCAAATCAGCACCACCACCAAACCACCAGACTGGCCCCGCTTCAAAATAGCGATAATTCAAGTGAACTGTAGGGACGTAAGGATTGCGTGGGTGTAACACCAGAGAAGTACCCGTAGCATAAAACCCATGCCCTGCGGCTTCTGGACGTTGGGCTAAAATTGAGGGAGGTAACTGAGAACCCCAAACTTCCGAAAAATTTACCCCAGCTTGTTCAAATACTGCCCCATCACGCAGCACACGCGATCGCCCGCCACCTCCTTCCGGACGTTCCCAACTATCTTCGTGAAACTTACCTACACCATCCAGTTCTGCCAGTTTTTGGGTAATTTCATCTTGTAGCTGTTTCATAAACTGACTGACTCTAGCCTGAGAGTCAGTTCCAGGTAAAAACTGGGATGGTGTTGTTTCTACAGTTGGCGTTTGCGAGTTAGTCAACATAGATTCCCGAACCTAAATTACAATTTTCAAAAAGCCACAAAGTCTTTAATTTAAACATTTGTGGGTAATACGAGCCAATTATCAGGCGTAATTTGCCTAATCTGCTTTTTTCTTACTTGTCAGGATTTACAAGATTGATGGGCATGACTAGAGTTATTTTCCCTCAAATGCGTATAGGCTTGTATATTGACCAAGTTTTATTTGTACTTCTTGATATAAACATTTTGGTATCGATATCAGACTTTGGTTAATTAGTCTATGAGGTACTGTGAGCCAGTGTTACTTACCATACCAGAGTTATCAGCAAGTGCATAGCGAGGAGGATTAGGCAAATGCGAAGTTGGTTATCCAAATTCATTTACCGCAAACATCGTCGGTTTTGCGCTTCTCTGGTCAGAACTTATCGAGAAATTAGTTATGCTTGTGTAGATGAAATGTGGCTGAAGGTAGTTGACTTAACAGGAGTGGGGAGTGGTCCGTGGGGAGTAGTCCGTAAAGAATTTTAGATTTTGGAGAAAGCGATTTTAGATTGCAGTCTAATCCAAAATCTAAAATCTAAAATCTAAAATTGATTGACTAATGACTAATGACGTTCCAAAGAAAGTTAAGATTTGAGGAGATGATAATAAAATTTTCTTAAATTTTGTTACGGCAGTAACAGTGAAAACAGTATGTACGATGTTCTCGATTCCGCCTCAGTTCTAGAAGTTTTGCGACCAGTGGAAGACCCAGAACTCCGCAAGAGTTTGGTGGAACTGAATATGATTCGCAATGTCAAAATTGACGCTGGTAAGGTTAGCTTCACTTTGGTGTTGACTACACCCGCCTGTCCCTTACGTGAATTTATTGTTGAAGATTGTAAAAAAGCTATTAACAAGCTACCTGGTGTTACAGAGGTAAGCGTAGATGTGACAGCAGAAACACCCCAACAAAAAAGTTTGCCTGACCGGACTGGCATTACTGGGGTGAAAAATATTTTGGCTGTTTCCAGTGGTAAAGGCGGTGTTGGTAAAAGCACCGTAGCGGTCAATGTCGCTGTGGCTTTAGCACAAACAGGGGCGAAAGTGGGATTACTGGATGCTGATATTTACGGTCCCAACGACCCGACTATGCTGGGGCTAGCTGATGCGGAAATTGTGGTGCGTTCCACAGACAAAGGTGATATTCTCGAACCTGCCTTTAATCACGGTGTCAAATTGGTTTCAATGGGCTTTTTGATTGACCGAGATCAGCCCGTGATTTGGCGCGGCCCCATGCTCAATGGTGTAATTCGCCAGTTTCTCTATCAAGTGGAATGGGGAGAACTGGATTATTTAATTGTAGATATGCCACCAGGAACAGGCGATGCTCAATTAACTTTAACCCAAGCAGTACCAATGTCAGGGGCAGTAATTGTAACTACACCCCAAAATGTGGCACTGTTAGATTCACGTAAAGGTTTGCGGATGTTCCAGCAAATGAATGTCCCGGTTTTGGGAATAGTCGAAAATATGAGCTACTTTATTCCCCCGGATATGCCAGATAAGCAGTATGACATCTTCGGTTCTGGTGGTGGTTCCAAAACCGCAACTGAGTTGGGAGTGCCTTTACTGGGGTGCATTCCCCTGGAGATTTCTACCAGAATTGGCGGTGATAGTGGTGTGCCGATAGTTGTTGCTGATCCTGATTCTGCTTCGGCAAAAGCATTAAAGGCGATCGCACTGAATATTGCAGGTAAAATATCAGTTGCCGCACTGACATAATCAACTTCTAGTTTTGCCTTATTCCTGGGCTATAGCCTAGGAATACCAATCAACAGTAGTCATAAATTTAAAGTCTAAAATCGCACAATGTTGTTAAAACGTTCGCGCCCCAAAAGTCGCTGGAAGTCTTGGCTTAAGCCCTGGCAACAAGTAGATTGGCTACTATTTTGCCTAGTTATTAGTCTCAGTATGTTTGGTGGACTGATGATCCTGAGTACGGAACTAACGCAACCAGTTGCTGACTGGTTCTGGCACTGGACTATCGCTGGGATCGGCGTTTTCATAGCCTTGTTTTTAGCCTGTACCCGGTATGAAAATCTCATTAAATGGCATTGGGTAACATACGCTCTCACCAACATCAGCCTCATTGCCGTGATGATTATTGGCACTAGCGCCAAAGGGGCGCAGCGATGGATTACCATTGGCGACTTCAACGTGCAGCCTTCGGAATTTGCCAAAATTGGGATGATTATCACCTTAGCAGCTGTCTTACACAAGCGCACAGCTGCTAGTATAAACAGTGTGTTCCGGGCTTTAGCAATCACGGCGATTCCTTGGGCATTAATCTTTTTGCAGCCAGATTTAGCAACATCCTTGGTATTTGGTGCCATCGTCTTAGGAATGCTGTACTGGGCAAATGCTAACCCTGGCTGGCTGATTCTGCTGATTTCGCCGATCATTTCTGCCATTCTTTTTAGTATCAGTTGGCCTTTTTCCGAACCAATAGTTTTATTTAATACAATATCTTTCGGACTTTTAGGGTTGGTTTGGGTAGTCGCTATGGGCATTTTGGGTTGGATAACTCTCCCCTGGCGTAATTTTGTCCTCAATGGTATTGGTGCATCGGCGCTCAATTTCTTAGGTGGTGAATTAGGAGTTTTTGCCTGGAACCATATATTGAAGGAGTATCAAAAAGACCGCCTGACTGTATTTCTCAAACCTGGATACGACATTCTCGGCGTTGGGTATCACCAACACCAATCTCGCATTGCTATCGGTGCTGGTGAAGTTTGGGGATGGGGTTTGTTCAAAGGACCAATGACACAATTAAATTTCGTACCCGAACAACATACAGACTTTATTTTCTCCGCAGTGGGTGAAGAATTTGGTTTTGTTGGTTGTTTATTAGTGTTGTTGATCTTCTGCGTAATTTGCTTTCGCCTATTACGTATAGCTCAAACTGCTAAAGATAACTTTGGTTCCTTATTAGCTATTGGTGTTTTATCAATGATTGTGTTTCAGCTACTTGTTAACGTCGGTATGACCGTTGGTTTAGCACCTGTAGCCGGAATTCCCCTACCTTGGATGAGTTACGGACGTTCAGCCATGCTCACCAATTTCATTGCTTTAGGCTTAGTAGAATCGGTAGCAAATTTTCGTATCCGAAAAAAGTATTATTCCTCCAGTTTTTAGATAAGTTTGTGGTTGTCATCAATATATTATATGTGGGGAGGGCATCTTGCCCGCCCTAATTACCTAGGTGTACTAATGACCAATGACAAAGGACAAATCACTCCGCGTAGCGAATTGAGCTTAATTTAAATCAAGATTTGAACTTTCGGCTCCATTATTCTGCACATAAACATCTCTGATAGGAAAGGGAATTTGGATTCCTTACTAGTAGGCTAGGAAACGCTATATGGTTGATAATAAAGATTATGGAATTGCCAATTATTTACCACCCAGATTATATTGCACCATTACCGCCGGGGCATCGCTTCCCGATGTCGAAGTTTGAAAAACTCTATGAATTACTGTTAGCTGAGGGTGTCGCACAAACCGCACAATTTCACACCCCCAAACGCCCACCCCCGGAATTAATCGAGTTGGTGCATACTTCAGAGTACGTGAAGGCTTACTGTGAGGGAACACTAGAACCGAAAGCACAGCGTCGAATTGGTTTACCTTGGAGTCCAGAACTGGTAAATCGTACCTGTGTAGCGGTTGGTGGTACAATACTTACAGCCCAGATGGCACTCAGTCAAGGGTTAGCTTGTAATACGGCTGGTGGTACTCATCATGCTTTTCCTAGTTATGGTTCTGGTTTTTGTATTTTCAATGATTTAGCGATCGCTTGTCGAGTCTTACAAAAATTGGGACTTGTGCAGAATATTCTAATTGTCGATTTGGATGTGCATCAAGGAGATGGTACGGCTGTTATTTTTCAAGGAGATGACAGTGTATTTACTTTTTCTATGCACTGTGAAGTTAATTTTCCGGGTACTAAACAAACCAGTGATTTGGATGTTCCCCTAACGGTGGGTATGGAGGATGATGCTTATTTGCAAACTTTGGCGAATTATTTACCAGATTTGTTATCCCATATTCAGCCTGATTTAGTATTATACGATGCCGGGGTAGATCCTCATATAGGCGATCGCTTGGGAAAATTGGCTTTGAGTGATACGGGGATCTTTCTCCGGGAAATGCAGGTTTTAAGCACCTGTGTGGCTGCTGGTTATCCTGTGGCTTGTGTTATCGGTGGGGGGTACGCTGATGATATGAAGTCTCTGGTTTGGCGACATTCTTTGCTGCATCGCGCGGCTAGTCAGGTTTATCATCAATATAGGTTATGAATTAGTGTCACGCAGAGGCGCAGAGGCGCAAAGGAAGAGGGAGGAAGAGATTTTGTCGCGGTTTTATTCTGTGGTTTTTTATTTCTTCCTCAACAGCTAAAGTTTATTATCTCACTCTATATCAGTAATTTTAAGAGTATTTATGCCCACTTTTTCTAACAACCGTAATTTCCAAGACTGGAGCTATAAATGTGTTGGAGCAGTGGCGAAGGATGAGATAATAGATTTATTGGGTGATCAAGTTTGTCTGTTTTATGTGCGTCGTCAAGGTGCAGGAAAACACCAAAATGAGGAAATTTGGCAGTTAACAATCGCAACTGATAGAGATGATTTTCCTTTACCTGTAACGTTGGAAAAGCAAGGTAAAACTTTAGGTTTAATCGCTGCTATTCAAGAAGATGGGCGTGGCGGGTTAAAAGTTTTATCTACTCGTTTATTACAAGTTTCACGGGGACACGCTGATGGTTATTCTGTTCCTTTTTCTTTGCGTCTCCTACCTCATGATAAACATCGTTTAGGTATTCCGAAAGCAGCATTGGCACGTGTGGAAAAGATGCCAGTCTGTGGTGATCATATACCGACTGAAGACCAATTGCAAGCTTGGAAGGCTTTTTTGCAAGTTGAGGAAAATATCGCTAAGGCGCGTCAGTTTTGTGTGGCTTTTGTGGGTAATGATTATGGCAATAATACCAGACAAATTACTTTTGAAGTAGATGTTAATTCGGCTACTCTTGATGGTTCTGAACAAAATTATTTAAAGGTCTCTAGTTTCTGGGAACGGGTGAAACGTTCAAAGAATCAAGAAGTGAAGCTTTCGGATACTGTTCCGACGGGAAATTTTACTCATAAAATTCCTAAGTTTGGTTCAATTGAAAAAGTTGACCCGAAAAATTGTTTAATTAAGGTGAAAGTAGAACGGGAATTAGCTGAATATATCGCTACACAACGTTATCAGCCACCCGTGAAGGGATTTTTATTTTTTGACGCAGCAGGTGATATTCAACAAGTTCGCCGGAAGAAGGAAGCTTTAGAACAATTAAAGCATGGAAATACTCAAAATCCTTATTTGGGTAACTTTTTATTCGACGCTTCCCAAGCTAGACGGATGAAGAAAACTGTGGAACTCAAAGCGGATGATTTGTTATTATCTTCTGCTAATGCTGGACAAAAAGCCGCAGTGGAAAAGGTGTTAGCTGCTGAGGATTTAATTCTGATTCAAGGACCGCCGGGAACTGGGAAAACTACGGTAATTGCTGAAATTTGTTATCAAATAGCTTTGCGGGGTGGGCGGACTCTCATCGCTTCTCAAGCTAATTTAGCTGTGGATAATGCTTTAAGTCGGTTAGTTCACAACCCTGTTATTCGGGCTGTTCGTAAAGGACGCGCTGAGAGAGTCGGGGAGGAAGGACAGCCATTTTTAGAAGACCAAGTTATTGAGACTTGGTTGGAAAATACGGCGACTGACTGTGAAAGTAGTTTGGCTAAACGTCTGGAAAATGTGAGATTTTTGGGAAAATTATTGGCAGAGTTACCACGATTTACAGATTATTTTAACTTAGAATTAGAACGAAATCAGCAACAGAATCAATTAAATCAGGAAAAGGAAACTTTAGCAGCAGACTGTAAAATTCAATCAGCAATTTATCAGGAAGGTTTAACTCGGAAAAATCAGGTAGAATCAATTCAGTTAGGTTTAGATTATCTCCTGAAAAATGCACCGCAGATTAATTGGGAAGCGCCAGAAGTTACAAATTGTCTACCCTATCTTCAGCCTTATACAGAAAATAATATTGTCGTCCAAGATTTTTTAACCCATGTTCAAGAAGCTATTCATTATACTGATGAACTTGGTTTAGTGCGTCCTCCTTATGGTGCTTTTGGTTTAGCTGTTTGGTTGCGTGAAGATGTGGCTGATAAAATTGCTGATTTTAAACTAGCATTCGGTTACGCCCAAGATGCTATTTTAGTCATGTCGGAAGTTGCAAAAGCGGTATCGGCTATTCCCCAAAATTCTCAAAATCTGAATTCACCAGAAATCGATGAACAGGAGTTTCTCAGCCTACGACAAATTTTACAACAAACAATTCAAGGTTGGCAAAATCGTCAACGGGAAATTGATTATGTAATTGCAGCTATTAAGGAATGGAAATCTACTGCACCTGTGGTATTATATCAAATAGTTAAGGAATCTCAGCAATCAGGACAAACATTAACGGAAGAGTTGGTACAATTGCCACTGGGTTTGTTGATGTTTGCTAATCAATTAAAGTTGACTATATTACCTAAAAAATATCAAATACATTTACCAGACTGGAAAGCTTTAGACAAGGCTTTGATATATGAGACAGAAGGCGGCTTTATTGATAGAATCGGTAAACAATATCATTTCAGTTACTTTTTAGAGCAAAATTTTAGTCAAATTCCTATTGTGCTATCGGCGAGCGATCGCACTCAATGGCGTAAAATATATGAAGAGTTCAAAAATTATCAACTCCTCAACCCACATCAGCGCTCATTACTGCTGGAAAATACTCAGTTGTTTTTGCTGAGAATGCAAACAGTATATAGTAAAGTCTGGGAGTTAAATAATCTCGACGCGACTTTGAAACAAGTTAGTGAAGACTTACTCACCAACATCCTCACAAATGCGCGTCAATGTATCGCACGAGTTAAGACTGAAACTGAACAACAGCTTGAGTCTTTCGGGCAGCAATTAATTGAACTTGAAAAACAGAGAACGACTCAAGCACAAATATCTGCTACGTCTTCTCAAGTCGAAGCAGCAAATATCAAGCTAGCACAGATTATCGAGATTTTGCAATTACTGAACCAGCAGCAAAATGTCCCGGATAAATTACGGGCTTTAGTTACAGAGTATCTGACAACGCAATCAAAAATTTGGGAACATTCTTCAGAATTTGCAACTCAGGTAAGTGCTGGGGTATCTCATCTTAGCAATTTGGAAAGTTTAATTTCATCAATTACACCTTTCGCAGTCTTAGAAAATATCAAAACGTCTTTAGATGAGCAAGTCACAATTATAGAACAAGAAAATACACTTGCTCAAAAAGAACTCAAGAAAATCCAAGCCCAAATCAAGAAATTAGATAAGCAACCAGAGATACAGCCAACGGAAGATTTAATTTTATCAAGAAATTGGTGGGAAAATTTCTGCCAAACCATACCTGATAAATTTCAGCCAGCAGATATCCATCCAGATTTATTTAACCTGGAATTTTTACTCAGGGTAAAAAACCAGTTTGATGTTTGGCGAAATCAACTCACGGAAGAGGAAACTTATCTCAGCCGATATCAGGATTTTACCAAAGATTGGATTGCCAAAGTTAAAAATCCCTCCGAGCGCGATCGCAACGATTTAAGACGCATTTATTTAGATAACGCCAACGTCGTCGGTATCACTTGCGTACAAGCTGCAAATTACAACTTTTCCCAAGAATTTAAAGCCTTTGATGTCGTTATCATCGATGAAGTTAGTAAATGTACTCCACCAGAGTTACTTATCCCCGCTTTAAAAGGCAAAAAATTAGTCTTAGTAGGCGACCATCGACAATTACCACCTATGCTTGATAGTAGCACAGTGGAAGAAGTGGCGCAATCACTGGGAAGTACAAAATCCGAACTGCAATTTTTAGAAGAATCGTTATTTAAAATTCAGTTTGAAGCTGCGGATAAAAGCGTCAAACAAATGCTGAATACACAATATAGAATGCACCCCTTTATTATGGGGGCGATTAATCAGTTCTATCAGGGTAAACTAGAATGTGGACTTTTGGAACCTGACACCCAACGCGCCCATAATTTAACAGGTGAAATTATCCAAGAAAATCACCATCTTGTTTGGGTAAAAATGCCCAGAGAAGATGAATTTCAAGAAGAACGGGAAAATACTTCTTATTTTAATCCTCGTGAAATTGATGTCATTGAAAACCTCTGTCAGCAATTTGAGCATACTTGGGCTGCTAAAATTGCCAATGGGGAACCCAAAAAGGAAATTGCCGTAATTACATTTTATGGCGCACAATTGAAAAGAATTGACGAACGTTTACAACCTGAACTTTTTCCTTCCTTGGAAATTCGCACGGGTACTGTTGATAGATTTCAGGGAATGGAACGCGCTGTGGTCATAGTAAGTATGGTGCGAAATAATCATCAAGGCGATGTCGGTTTTGCCAAAAAACCAGAACGAGTAAATGTGGCGTTTTCTCGCGCCCAAGAATTACTGGTAATTGTCGGTTGTCACGATTTATTTACCCGCCAAGGGGGAACAGTTGGAGGTATGTATTTAGAAATTTCTCATACTGTAGATAGTCAAGGAGGTTTCGTTGATGTTTCTCGCTGCTGCGGCTAAACCTATTGACGACAAACTCATAAATTTAGCAGAGGAAATTACCGCGCAAAATCCCAATTTGTCAGTTTTAGCCGCTAGGGAATTTCGTTATAGTTTGCATCAAACTCCTGTAGAATTATCTATTAAGGAACCACGCGAATTTAACGTACTCGAAGAATTTATTATCCGCGCTGGAATTGAATTTACACCTCCACCCACAGAAGATGAATTAGCATCTATATTAGGACTTGATTCTATATTTGTTCGCAGTACAACTGCAAATTTGCAAGCGTTACAAACTTTATCCGCAACATCGCCAATTACAGTTACAGATGAAGGACGAACTTTTTACGCCAAAGGTTCTGTACCACAGCTTCCCTATCCTATCCAAATATATGCTGTTTCCGATGCTTTAGATGGAAAGCTAACATTTCATGCTGAACCATTAAATGATGCTCCTTTAAATTTACCTGATTTAGCCGAATTTATCAAGATTGCTCGCAAGATTAATGATATATCTGCTTTATCAATTGAGAAGTTACAAAAATGTATTCAGTTGTCAGGTTTAGATTTTCATGTACCCGAAATCGGCAAAATTGTGACTAGCTGTAAGGTTATCGCCCCAGCGCAAATAATTTGGAAAAATATCTCTTTGTTTGTAATTGGTGATGCTAGGGAAGATAAATTAAGTATCCAAATCAGAAACGGTAAGCAAATTTTAGCCTCCGCATCCAAACGCATGGAAGTGTTGCAAGGTAAAGGTAAAATACCTTGGCAATCTTTATGCAAATTGTCCCATGAAGCCATCTATTTGGAGCGTGAAGCTACTCGAAAATATAAAAATGCCGAAATAGAATCTAGGCTAGAAAAATTTAGCCAGGAAGCTCTAAAGTTACGCGATGCTGAAGTTATTACCGTTTTTGAAGAGGTTTTAAATTCTGCAAAACGTCAAATTATCATCTACTGTCCTTGGTTGAGTCAGGCTGTTTTTAATAAAGATTTTTTTAAGCTGTTGCAAAAGTTAGCTAATAGCGGTGTGTGGATTTTAATTGGATATGGAATTTCGCCAGAAGCAGCAGATGTAGAAAAAAAACTCCGCGCTATCAAAACGCCTCATGGTTTACCCTCGGTACAATTTTTATGTTTGGGAAATTCTCATGTTAAAGAAGTTATAGTTGACCAAAAAATTCATTTTTATGGATTTTTTGATTGGGTTTCTTGTGGTGGCGAAAATTTACCTTGTGGTGAGTCTGTTTATCAGGTTACTATTCCCCAACAAGTAGCCGAAGCATATCAATTTCTGGCTCATGGTTGCCAAAATCATGCCGAAAAGCAATGGAATATTGCTTTGGAAAAACGCGATTTTCAATTAGCTGCTGAAGCTTTGTGCATTTGGGGGGCGCTGAATATGCAAAATATCGCACTTCAGCAAATAGAAGAAAGTAACTGGTTGGAACTTCTCCCGGTGTGGCTGAATATCGTATTTCACGATTTAATGTCACAAAAAATTATAGATGATTCGATAAATTTCACTACTGCACTTTCTCTGCTGAGTCAGCTTTCTGGGGAGTCAGCTTTTATTGATGAGTTACAGCAGGAATGCCGGAAAGTTATTCAGGCGATCGCATCTGTTCAACCTGAATTTGCTTTAAGCTTACTTAATGAGCAAGTGTGGGCAGATTTTATCCGTCTTAAGATTGCTCAGGAGCATGATTCGCGCGATAAGTTTATTTTACCACAAAGTAAACCTCCAAGGAAGAGGAGGGGAAATATGGATTAGTGTCACGCAGAGGCGCAGAGGCGCGGAGGAAGAATTAAGCTCTGTGTTCTCTGTGTCTGGTGTGGTTCGTTAATTCTTAAATAATTATGAATTTTAAGTTAATTTAAATGTAGATGCAGAAATTCGTCTAATTCGATACAATTCTTAGATTAGGAGAGGCGAGGAGAACAAAGTGGTCCTATTAAAAGGCTTCGAGATTGAGATGTATACTGGTACGCCTCAAGGTGAAATAGTCGGTCTCTCTGACAAAATTGTGGCTTCTTTGGATGGGTTTGTGCGGGAACCGGATAGCCGCAATGTGGAATACATCACAGACCCATTGCATAAATACGAGAACTTATTGTGTGCTTTGTTACGTCCCCGGCGAAAGTTACGCAGCTACCTCGAAAGTTTGAGTAATTATACTCTGATTCCAGGTAGCACTTTGTCTTTGGGTGGCAGCGATCGCTTTTTTCGTTCTAACCCCGATAACCCTTATCATGACTATATTGAACATACCTACGGGACGCAGGTAGTTACTGCCAGTGTTCATATTAATATCGGTATCAGTGACCCAGAAGTATTAATGCGGGCTTGTCGGTTGATTCGTTTAGAAGCTCCTTTATTTTTGGCTTTGAGTGCTTCCTCTCCTTTCCTGGATGGTAATGCTACCGGTTATCATTCCAGCCGTTGGGCTGTGTTTCCCCAAACTCCCGCCCATGTACCTTTATTTACCAGCCACGCCCATCATATTCAATGGGTGGAGGCACAAATAGCGGCGGGAACTATGCAAAATGTCCGCCATTTATGGACATCGGTAAGACCAAATGGCGATCGCCGTCCTCATGACCTGAATCGCCTGGAATTACGCATTTGTGACTTGGTTTCCGATCCTATTGCTTTACTAGCTATTTCAGCCTTCCTAGAAGCCCGTTTGTTGCAGTTAATCGAAAACCCTGACCTCGATCCTTTAACTCAAAGCACTTTCTCTCCTGAAGAATTACTTGCTCTCACCGCCCAGAATGAAACAGCCGCAGCTACTGCTAGTCTTGATGCTCAATTGATTCATTGGCAAGATGGTAGAACTATCCTGGCTAGAGATTGGATTGCTGAAATATATCAAGATGTTTGGGCGATCGCTAAACAACACGGTTTTAGCTGTTTCCTGTCTCCTTTGCAGAAAATTCTCCGCGCAGGTAATGAAGCCCAACAGTGGTTACAACTCCACTCAGTCGGTTTTGACTCTCAGCGTGTGATCACTCAGGCGATTGTGGCGACTGCAGAACGGGAAGTTGAACTAGAAAACAAATTGTGTTCTTCTGTGATAGCTTAAATCTTCTGTCTTCATCCTTAAGGTAGATTTTGGGAGAGAAACCCCAAAATTCTTTTCTCTCCCAAAAATCCTTTGTGCCTCACGTCAGCCAAAATATTTCCCATAGCAGGTTTTGGCACAATTTATCTTTTGTTTAAAAAATTTAATCTTTAGGTATGATTTGAGATTTATTAGCAAAACCTATGAATCGACTCTATCTAATGATAGAGTGAAAGTAATTTTAGTATAGAGCTATACCAACACAATATTTCACAGACAATGCCCCAGGTTGTTTTAGTTTATCCGCAAATACCCCCAAACACAGGCAATATTGCCCGTACTTGTGCCGCTACGGGTACAGAATTACATTTAGTAGCACCTTTGGGGTTTGAAATTAGCGATCGCTACCTCAAAAGAGCAGGTTTAGATTATTGGCCTTATGTCAAACTGCACTATCACGAATCCTTAGAAGCCTTTCAAGCCACACATCAAGAACGTGGAGGTCGATGTTTAGGCTTCACCGTTAGGGGCAATTTTAATTACGCCAGCTTTCAATTTCAAGCTGATGATTGGTTGCTTTTTGGTAGCGAAACCACAGGCTTACCATCCACAATTCTCTCAGATTGTGATGCCACACTCTATATTCCGATGGCAGAACCTCATGTTCGCAGCTTGAATCTTTCGGTTAGTGTCGCGGTAAGCTTGTTTGAAGCCCGTCGTCAATTGGGTGATTTACTGTAATCCTCACTCAAGGTTTATTCAGTAATTTTACTGCCAAAACTGCCAATAACAACCCCAAATTGTGATTTATTCCCGAAAAAGACACTCTCAGTAGGTGCAGTATAAAAAAATTTCAAATTATACCAAAAATTGCATTGACCGGAATTTGAGAGTTAAATACTCATCAAAACCAGCAGGTTAATATAAGAAATTTGTATATCAAATTCGAGATAATACCGAATTTGCATGATAAATTTTGTTGAATTAGAGTCAACGTGACTAAGAGACTCAAATGAGTCAAACCTTCTTGTGTCATGTATTTGAGCAATTTTTGTTGAATAAGTAATTTCCAGGAGGACAAAAGTAGTTAGAAGTTTGTACGGTTGATTTTTAGGGATGAATCAACGTAAAGTCTCATGTTGAGAAGGCGGATAGAGTAAAAAAACCTTGAAGATATCTACAGCAAAGGGCATAGCTTTTCCAGAAGCCAAAGTCACTATATTGCTGAGAGCCACAATGGACTTGGTGAATATATAATAATTATTCTTCAGTCCTAGTTAGCGAATCACAAAAAGTGAACACAACTGTCAAAAGCAAAAGTTCTATGGTGTGTAGGAGTGAAGTGGACAAGTAAGCACAGCAATTTTTAACTTTTGCGTTCCATGTGTGAACTTGTCTAAATCAGAGAAGCAAGTTAATCTTGCGTAAGTATCTCTGGTGAAAGTGATCTTGATCTATCATTCGATGTGATCTAAATCATTGACTAGTATCCGACTGAAAAATCGAGATCAGTTAAGCGCTAGTGATCATAGGAGGTCGTCTTTGAAACGAGCATTGAAAAAAAGAGAAAAGGCTGTGCTGAAAAATACCCCCAGCAGTGATGATGCCCTAGTGGAACACCTAGAACACCTAGAACACTTAAATATTGTAGTTAATCCCAAGGTTAAGCGCCGGGTGCGGACAAAAGCCGCCATGATTGGTTTGGCTATCTCAATGGGAGCAACCAGCCTTTTGGTGACTCGACAAAGCGATCAAGCCCAAGCAGCCGCTCCTGTAGGTAGCCAAAAGGCAGCCTCAACAATTCCTGCTGCTTCTGACACTACAGTGAAATTTGCTTCCACAACGCTGAAGACTCAAACAGTCTTACCAGCTAGCTTGTCAGAAAATCCTGTCATCGTGGAACCAACAGCAATTTCACAGTTACCAGGGCTTGAAGCTAAATGGCAAGTTGCGGCCAGTGGAATGTCTGTGCCAGTTCCTGTTCTGACATCAGAATCAAACAAAACAGCCGACAACACAACTTCCTTAAATTTACAACCCCCAGTATCACAGGGATTGTCAACCCCAATAGAGCCAAATGAGACAGTTGTTGTACTGTCCAGTGGTGATAGCGTGACGAAGGAAACTGGCGAAGCACAACCACAGGCACTGGAAAACCCAGATCCCAGTGGTGAAATGAATGCTCAACTGAAGGCGCAGCAAGAATTTGCTCTCAATCGCTTACAAGAAAAATCGCACCGTTTAAGAAATAGTCTGGCGGAGTCGCGGTCTGAGGAGACCCAAGTTTTATCAAAAAATGACATAGCTTTGACACAGCCGAAAACGACAGAAAAAGCGCCCTTAATCAGCGCCAGTCAAACGGTAGTAGAAGAGTCGTCAAATTTAAGCAATGACAACACCGAAGATTTAATATCGAGGTTAAAACAAACACAAGAAACCAGTGAATCGAACCCGCAAGCCTTAACAATACCCGTACCAGCAACACAGCGAATTGTGGCGTTATTGGGTAATACAGGTTACGAAGTTAAACCTGGAGACACATTAGCTGCGATCGCTAGTAGATACAATATTTCTATCTCAGAACTAGTTAAGGCAAATCATCTTACCAATCCCCATCAACTCAAAATTAGCCAAAAACTGGTGATTCCTGGGACTCCGGTTAACCGCTCTAGAGCTATTCAGATCCCAGTAGCAGTTAACTCCAATAGCGGGTATTCTAGTACTACGCCTCAACTAGCCAACTACCCTGTAACCAGTGCTAACAACTACCCTAATCTCCCCCCTGCTTCATCACAGTTACCATTATCTGGGAATAACGAGAGTGTAAGTATCCCCATACCAGTCACTACGAATAACCAGAACCAGGTAAATGTAAATACTGTTACAGCCACAGAGACAGAATCTATTAGTTCTGATGTTAACGGACTAGGTGGTGATACACCAATCCCAGCACTCTTTGGCGAAATGCAGGAAGCTCAAAAATCGACTGAGCAAGCGGCCAGCACAAAAGATAATGAAGGTCTGCGCGTCTTACGTGCGGACATCGAGAGATTACAAGAGAAACACCGCCAGCAACAGTTTGGGAATACCACCAGTCCAGCCGCGACAGAACCAAAGAAAGCTGTTGCGCCGACTCCCATTGTTCAAACAAGCAGCCTACACGCGGAAATCAGGAAATTACAGGAGAAATACCGCAGCCAAGAATCTGGGAATACCACCAGTCCAGCCGCTAACCAACCTGAGACAAACCTCATAGCAATTCCCATTGCTCAAACAAATAGCCTAGAAGCAGACATCCAGAATTTACGCGAGCAATATCGCCAGCAACAGTCTGGGAATACCACCAGTCCAGCCGCGACGGAACCAAAGACAGTTACCATAGCGACTCCGGTTGCTCAAACAAATAGCCCAGAAGCCCAAATCCAGAAACTACGGGAGCAATACCGCCAGCAACAGTCTGGAAATGCCACCAGTCCAGCCGCGACGGAACCAAAGACAGCTCCCATCGCGATTCCTGTTTTTCAACCGAATAATACCGCAGCTTTTCAACCCGCTTCGGGACAAAAGAATGCGGCAATTCCCATTCATGTTCCCACTTTGAATTTACCAGGCTATGGTCAATCGGCTCATCTCCCCACCCGTACTCGTCGAGCCAACGAGCCAATCAATCCAGAGTTCTCCTCCAGTCTCAATGCATCTGGCCAGAGAACAATAACAACTCCCAGTGGTGCTGATATCTCAGACACTCTCGGAAACTTGCGGGGAACCAGAGTTACTCCACAATTACGGCCACAGTTACCGCCTTTGGCAGCAGTGGAGCAATACTTACCCAAGCCCATTGACGCGACTACACCTCCCCCTTCAACAGGTTCAACAAGCTACATATGGCCTGCAAAAGGTGTACTTACCTCCGGCTATGGTAGACGCTGGGGAAGAATGCACAGGGGTATTGATATTGCTAACGCTACTGGCACGCCAATTTTCGCAGTCGCTGACGGTGTAGTTGCTAAATCTGGCTGGAACAGAGGTGGTTACGGCATCCTTGTGGAAATTCGCCATGAGGATGGCACTATGACTCGTTATGCTCACAATAGCCGCACTTTGGTGCGAGCAGGTCAACAGGTGACCCAAGGGCAACAAATTGCTAACATGGGTAGCACTGGTTTCAGTACTGGACCACACACTCACTTTGAAATTCACCCAGCAGGTAAGGGCGCAACCGATCCTATTGCCTTCTTACCAAAGGAACGTCTGTAATTCTTTACCTGCGTTGAAATCAATAATTAGCTGATTTTTTGAGGGAGCCAAACTCCCTCTTTTGCTTTCTATACTCAACAATCAACACTCCTGTACGGGCGGGTTCACTAAGGATTTCGACGAACCACAGACTCACTGCTTAAACCCGCCCCTACCCACTCAGCACTCATCATCTGTTTCTGCCTTTTGCCAAAACTGCTTTACAATTTCTCCCGGCTGACGATCCCAAGTGTCGATATGCTCATATATCAAAGTGTCTTGGTTAAGTTTATATGTGGAATAGCCATTGAACAATAGCCGGGCTTTCCAGGGAACACGCAAAATTCCGCGAACTGTCCACTTGGCTAAAATCCTATCCTTTGCTGGCTGCGATACTTCATGCAAATCAAAATAAATTTGCGTAAAAAATAGCCGGGCGTGAAATCGCAACGTCCAAAATATTATCCGATAGTTGAATTTCCATTTAAATTTATTCACAGGATCTTGAAAATAAATATCCTGCGTATAAATATCATAGGAAATATCTTTTTCAAACAGTGTTGGGAAATCCTCTTCAAGGGTCTTTATTACTTGTTCAATCTGCAATTGAGATTCCACACGTCTTGTCCTTTACAAAATATTTTTTCACACAAAACTATCCCTTAACAGATACCTTGACGAGAAAAATAATACATAATTTCTCAAACACACACGTCCTACTGGGAAAAATACAATATTATGTTTGTAATCCAGAATTCTTGGCAACATGAATATATAATCACCAATGGCGTGAAACTGCACTACGTCACTCAAGGCGCAGGGCCTTTAATGCTGATGTTACATGGATTTCCTGAGTTTTGGTATTCTTGGCGGCATCAAATCCCAGAATTTGCCCAGGATTTTCAAGTTGTCGCCCTTGATTTACGTGGCTACAACGATAGCGATAAACCCAAAGAGCAATCAGCTTATGTCATGGATGAATTTATTAAAGACGTGGAAGGGGTAATTCACGGATTAGGATACGACAAGTGTATCTTAGTTGGACATGATTGGGGTGGTGCGATAGCTTGGTCTTTTGCCTATGCTCACCCCGAAATGGTAGAGCGATTAATTATCCTCAACCTCCCTCACCCTGCTAAATTTGCCCAAGGCTTACGCACTTATCAGCAGTTACTTCGCAGCTGGTATGTATTCTTATTTCAGCTACCTTGGCTACCTGAATTCCTTCTACAGTTATCCGACTATGAAGCAATTGAAAAGGTTATTCAAGGCACAGCAGTGAATCAAAGCGCTTTCACCGCCGCCGATATTGATGCTTATAAAAACGCTGCGGCAAAACGTGGTGCTACTACAGCCATGTTAAACTATTATCGTAATATTTTTCCCTGCTTATTCAGCCAGAAACATTGGGGAATGTTGGCTGTACCCACACTGATGATTTGGGGCGAAAATGATACTGCACTTGGCAAAGAACTAACCTACGACACCGCCGCCTATGTCAATGACTTCAAAATTCACTATATTCCCGATTGTGGTCATTGGGTACAGCAAGAAAAGCCTGATTTAGTTAATCAGTATATCCGGGAATATTTGGTTTCTTAAAATACTAATTATTTTTCAAGATAGTGCCATTTGGTAGTATGAAAATAGGGCTTGATATTTGATGTACAACTACGCAAAGTGGCACAAGGTCTTCAAAATTATTAACATTAGTTAAATGGGACAAATTTAGCAGATTTTATTGGTAGCCAATAGCCCAAAACCCTAGTAAATACTACTTCTCGCATCACCAAACCATTTGAGCCAGATCACAATGGGCTTGTGTGTTACAACAACAATTTTTAGCAATTTCGTGAGATAATAAAAGCGTGAGGAAAAGAACGGATGTAGTTTAAGGACGAAGGGGAAAACATTATGAAACTCCAGCTATTCGCGGCTCTAGCCTTAGCAACTCCCCTAATTTTTACTAGCACAGTTAACGCTGGTAATTCGCAGGACTTACAAAAGCTAAATTTGACTAGAGAATGTGTCCAGTGCGATTTATCAGGAGTTAACCTCAGAGGCGCTCATTTAATTGGCGCTGACTTACGAGGAGCAAATCTCTCTGGAGCTAACCTCGAAGGAGTCAATCTTGAAGGCGCAGACTTAACTAATGCGAATTTGAAAGGTGCAAACTTAACTTCAGCTATGCTGACTAACGTTAATTTTAAAGCAGCCAATCTCAACGGAGCCAATCTGACTCGCGCTCAAATTTACGATGCTAATGTATATGGAGCATCAATGGATGATATGATCATTACTGATGCCGAAATTTATCATACTGGAATCGGTATTGGTGGAGAGGAAGCAGATATGTTCCCCGATTGGGATTAGCACCGCAGGGCGGAAATCAAAAGTCAAAAGTCAAAAGTCAAAAGTCAAAAGTCAAAAGAATTGTCTTGTGTCACTCTGAGAGTGTAGGGATAAAAGAAATTGCTATTGGCAAGCATTATCCCTAAATCAGCCCTGGGAAAAATATTTGAGATTAGACAAAAATTTCATCTGCTTGTGCTAATGTAGAAAAATTTCATAAAACATAAGATATATCAGAAACTATTAATAAAAATCAGTATATTTGAATACATAAAAATTTTTGTGACAGTTTAATATAAATTATCAATGAGTTAATCGACGAACACGGCTTAAGATAGCTTTAATATCCGATAAAATCGGCTTTTAAACTTGTATAAATGTGAGGTAGTCTGATTTTGGCATGATTTGTGCTTGAATGAGTACGATTGTCAGAATACCGCTCTCAAGAGTAGGAGCTATGGGCGAAGCCAACGTGCCTCACCTTGAGATAGCTGATCTGACACGGTATGGGATAATCTCAACTTGAGGATTCTGTGCTGATTCACAAAATCCAGAACTCAGAAAGCTGATTTTAAGATATCTTGTCGCTTTCTGACTTCTCTCCTCATACTGACTGTCTACCTTGCAGTTGATGCAGTAGAGATGATGAGACAATTATGGTTATAGGACACTAAAACCTTTTGTGGATCAAACACAAGTTGTACTGATGCCCTCGTGCATTGCCTAATCAACAGCCTTTTGGTGGTAATTGTCACAGATTAGATAAACTCAACTGTTAAATTTATAGGAGTGAAAATGCAAGAACCGGAATTCACAGAAACCAAATCTAAAGAGGCAGCAGTGCCAGATATCAACAACCAAACAGGAACCATTACCAAACTCCAGCGTCCTGTGCAGTCTCAAGAGCAATGGCAAAAATACGGTGAACAAATTTCTGGTTTTTTAGCAACACTGCCCGAATACCTGGGAAGCTTTTTTAATCAATATAAGCAGCCCTTGGTTAGCGTTGGTTTAATTGTCGCCGCAATTGTTTCGGTTAAGGTACTCTTGGCAGTATTAGACTCTTTGAATGATATTCCTTTAGTCGCACCGACCTTTGAGTTGATTGGTATTGGCTACTCTGCTTGGTTTGTTTATCGCTATTTGCTCAAAGCCTCGACCCGGAAAGAGCTAACGAGTGAAATCACCACTCTGAAATCGCAAGTTGTCGGTAAAAATAATCCAGAAGCTTAACTAAGTCTTGCGGAAATTCCCCCAGTCCAGCGTAGCGGCTCTGGGGGATGGAAAGTGAATCTGATAACAAGCATAATCTAGAAGTTGGTGATGAGCGGGCAAAGATGCCCGCTCTACAAGAAATTTGGGGATATTTTGTTTATTTGTCCGTCCCTTACAGCACTCGCAGTAAACTGGGAATACTATCGATCGCTTCTAAATTCTGAATTTCTGCCAGGGCTTGCCGAAAATCGCCTTCTCGAACATCATGGGTGACAACCACAATTTCTGCTAGTCCTCCCTGAAAGCCTGTTTGGACTACTGATTCTAAGCTCACGCCATAGTTGCCAAAGCAAGTACCCAATTTACCAATAACTCCAGGTTGGTCTTTGGTGAGGAACCGGGCATAAAATCGCGTCACGAGTTCGGTGATGGGGGCAATTTGACAGTAATCTTGGTGTCCACAAGTTAACAGGGGATTGGGGTTAGTTGTACTGGTTTTGAGGACAGCAACTAAATTCAAGATATCCGAGGTGACGGCACTGGCTGTTGCGCCCGCACCTGCACCGGGGCCAAAAAACATTACTTGCCCTATGGGTTCACCTTCTACGAGAATGGCGTTATAAACACCGTTAATGCTAGCTAATGGATGTGCTTTGGGTACTAAGGTGGGATGCACTCTGACGGACAGGGGAGATGAGGGACTGTATTGTTTAGCGATCGCTAATAATTTAATCACAAATCCCAATTTTTCGGCATAAGTAATATCTGTCTTACTAACTTGCCTAATACCTTCACAATAAACATCTTCTAAGTTGATGCGTCCATCAAAGCCTAATGATGCCAAAATGGCGATTTTATCGGCTGCGTCTAAGCCGTCTACATCAGCTGTGGGGTCAGCTTCGGCATAACCTAATCTTTGAGCATCAGCTAAGACATCGCTGAAGTTACTACCTTCGGTTTGCATCCTGGTGAGGATGTAATTTGTTGTACCGTTAACGATGCCTGTAATAGTATGAATACGGTTAACACTTAAAGACTGCTTCAGGGGTTGAATCACTGGTATACCGCCGCCTACAGCCGCTTCTAGCATGACATATACCCCCGCTTCGTTGGCAGTTGTAAAAATTTCTGCGCCAAAACGAGCGATCGCCGCTTTGTTGGCGGTGACGACGTGTTTACCATTGTTTAAGGCTTGGAGAATCAGCGATCGCGCAGGTTCCAGTCCCCCAATCAACTCCACAACAATATCTACCGCCGGATCATTGACAATAGACTCTAAATCTGTAGTTAAGACATCGGCAGGTAATTCTACATCTCTGATTTTAGCAAGCGATCGCACACCCACGCGATATATTTCCACGGACTGCAACAACAGGTTACGTCCCACCACATCTTGCAGTAACTGCACCGTACCTGTACCCACAGTGCCTAAACCTAATATTCCTAGTTTCACTCCCACAAATTTTGCACCCTAACTTTTCATTGCTGATTATAGCCCCAGGAATTAGTTCCTATGGGTGAATCAAACACTTAGTACAACATTTCAGTAACTCGTAGCGAATTCTCAGCGACCCTTTGCGTTTACCTTTGCGAACCTTTGCGTTTAAAATTCAACCCTCAATTCGCCACAATTTTACGCAAAGCTGTATTCTGGTCTGTCCATCTCAAACAATTGTAGGGTGGGTTGTTCACCCACCCTACTTATTATCCTTTATTAGTCGCCTGAGTTTAATGACTAACTTAGTAAGTTTCTACGTGCCAGCGATGAGCTTTTTTGAGTTGCTTCTGGTAATCACTCCAAACGACTCCTTCCTTAGCAGCAGCAGCAGTCAGCGCTTCATCAATACCACCTTCCATACCACGCAAACCGCAGATGTAGGTGTGAGTTTTTTCTTCTTTAATCAACTGCCACAATTCATCCGCGTGTTCTGCTACACGGTCTTGGATGTACATTCTACCACCTTGGGGATTTTTTTGTTCCCGGCTGATGGCACAGGTAAGGCGGAAGTTATCAGGATACTTCTCCTGCATTTGTTCCAGTTCTTCTTTATATAAAATATTTGGAGTTGTGGGAACACCAAATATCAGCCAAGAGAATCCTTTAAACTGGTACTCTGGGTTAGCTGCTCTTTCTGCATCCTTAAACATCCGCCACAGGTAAGCCCGCATCGGAGCAATACCTGTTCCAGTTGCCATCATGATCACTTTGGCTTCTGGATCTTCGGGTAGCAACATTTCCTTACCGACTGGGCCAGTGATTTTCACTTCTGCGCCAACTTCAAGTTGAGTCAGGTGAGTCGAACAAACACCGTAGACTGTTTCGCCTGTTTCTGGGTGTTTATACTCCAACTGACGGACGCACAGTGATACAGTTTTATCATCCACATCATCACCGTGACGAGTGGAAGCAATGGAATACAGTCTGAGTTTTTCTGGCTTGCCGTTCTTGTCTACACCTGGGGGAATAATCCCAATACTTTGACCTTCTACGTATTTCAAATCACCGCCGGATAGGTCAAACTTGAGGTGCTGAACAATACCAATACCGTCTTCTTTAACTAACGGTTCATTAGATATACACTTACCAACAAATGGAGCATTAGGACGGTAAATATTGACAGGAACGTCAGCGCCTTTTTTGGCTTTCGCTTGAGTCATGGTGTTGCCTTTTTTGTCCTTCTTTTTAAGCTGATCTTCAGCTGGTGGTTTAGCAAAGCCTTTGACTTCACTATTAGCAACAGGTGTGGCTTTACCATTCCCCTCAGTGTTAGCAGCTTTGTCAGATGTAACTAAAGACTCCTCTTTGTGTTCAGCACTCTCATGAGAAACTTTACCATTAAGTTGTTCTAGAGTACTTACAGCTTGGATACTAACAATTTTACCGCCGAGGCGAGTGATCCGTCGCATTTCTTGATTCATGCGGTTGTAAGGTACTCTGATGAACACACTGCCACTTTTACGAATTGGGTAGTTTGTTTGATCAGTTTCTTCGTTCTGGCGCAGACCCACCACTTCGTAAACGAAGACGCGGCTACCTAATTCTCTGTTGGCAGCACCCTCAACAGCACCTTGATTGTACATTCGTTCTAACACTCCGATTTTTACTTAACCGTTTCTCAAAAAAAATTCTTTCCTTTTACCAGTTTTAGTGTACCGAATTTTTGGATACCAAGACTGGCACTCTGGGAAAGGGGCATTATCAGCTAATGCCGTGCTAGGTTCACTCACCAAAGACATACAAGGATAGCAAAAAACACACCTGTTCACCTTCTAAGGTAAAGGATAAGCCTTTGGCAGAATGTTAATAATGAGTCAATTTAATCTTTTTTTCGTGAACTACTAATCCTATCACGGAGATAGCTTTCAACCACCCAAAGGGCAAGACCCAATGACCTATAGCTTGGCAGTTTCCTTTTATACGACTATTAAAATAGACTTACCTTTCGGTAACACTTGCCCAAACGTCTATATCCCTGCTGGAAAAAACAGGGCTTTGGGCTTCTAGTCTTAACTGAGAAACACCTACAATCAGTTTCACTTGATGTGAAACATCTGTCAACCTCTATGAGTACCTTGCTCAAATTAGCGCCGGAAACTCTGATGACGCGGCTTTGGCCTGATCGCTCATGCAAATTTTCACCCTGAGCAAAATAAATTGGCTACTCAAATAAATTATACTTGAGCAACTTGAGGAATCAAGCTGAAAACACAGTAGCCGACGTGGACATAACACTTTTAGGGGTGATCACAGGTGATTTAAAATTGATAGCTAAATCATTAGTGATGATTGGTAAAGCAGGAGATTCTTTCTGAGTGCAAATCTTGTTATAGAATACCCCCTTCTGTTAAAATCAAATACACCACTAAGATTAAATACTTACCAGCCAGCAAGGAATTAAGTATAAGTCCGATGAGAAACAACTATAGTTTGGTTGTATGCCCATCTAGATATTCCATAGCCCTGCTGAGTAGCAAGAACACAGGATAAACCAATGGGGTAAACTCCTGGTTTAAAAATCTTCTGTGTGAAAAAATATTCATTGACACATTTAGTATTTAGAGGAAATTTATGACAACTAAGCCCGAACGCGTGGTATTGATTGGAGTAGCCGGAGACTCTGGATGCGGTAAATCTACCTTTTTGCGTCGTTTAATAGATTTATTTGGTGAAGAGTTCATGACGGTTATCTGCTTAGATGACTATCACTCCCTAGACCGCAAGCAGCGCAAAGAAACTGGGATAACTGCACTTGACCCCAGAGCCAACAATTTTGACCTGATGTATGAGCAAATCAAAGCGCTCAAAGAAGGTCAAGTAATTCAGAAGCCGATTTATAACCACGAAACCGGTATGATTGATCCACCAGAGCGTGTGGAGCCAAATCACATCATAGTTGTAGAAGGTCTGCATCCTTTATATGATGAACGGGTGCGATCGCTACTAGATTTCAGCGTCTACTTTGATATTAGTGATCAAGTCAAAATTGCTTGGAAAATCCAGCGCGATATGGCAGAAAGGGGACATCGCTATGAAGATGTTCTCGCTCAAATCAATTCTCGTAAACCCGATTTTGAAAAATTCATCGAGCCACAAAGAGAATTTGCTGATGTGGTCCTTCAGGTACTACCCACGAACCTGATTAAAAACGATACAGAGCGTAAGGTGCTACGGGTACGTATGCTCCAACGTGAAGACAAGGAAGGCTTTGAGCCAACCTACTTGTTTGATGAAGGGTCTACAATTAACTGGACTCCTTGCGGACGCAAACTCACTTGTTCATACCCTGGTATGCAAGTATACTATGGTTCTGATGTCTACTACGGTCGCTACGTCTCAGTATTAGAAGTAGACGGTCAATTCGACAACCTAGATGAAGTTATTTATGTCGAAACTCATCTGAGTAAGACATCCACCAAGTATGAAGGTGAGATGACTCACTTACTACTTCAACACCGTGAGTATCCAGGTTCCAATAATGGAACTGGGTTGTTCCAAGTGCTGACAGGTTTGAAAATGCGCGCCGCCTACGAGCGCTTAACAACAAAAGAAGCAAAACTAGCAGTTCAAGTTTAAGTAAGCAGTTTTTTTGTTGCAGGTTTCGGGGGTACTTCTGGGTTTCCCCCCTTTCTCATATCAAAAAAAATATTTGCGGCTCATCTCCCATATCTTACCATTCGCTTGATTGCCAGTTTGGGAAATGGGCATTGAAAATGGTGCAAGATTTCAGCGCCCCAGGAGGGGAAGTCAAAAATCAAAAGTATTAAATCCCCTCGCAACGAATGAAACAAACACATTTTTCTGGTCTGGCTAAAAGCCTTGCTATATGAGGGTTATAAAATGTGTTAGTTAGGAGTTGTTAGTCTAAACTCCAATTTAGAGCGATTTCCACCTTCGTGAGATACAGCCAGAATTAACCGCCGATACAACAGGGCGTAGACACCGAGTGGCTGACCGTAAGGTACGCAGACAAACGCAGATAGATACAGCCTATTGCAGGTTGATGAGGTAGTGCTGTATTTACCTCAGTAGACCGGGAAACCCTATATTTTGTTGGCAGAATACTTAATCTCAACGTGTAAATTTTAAAAAATAAATCAAATACTGACTGCTGAGTGCGTAAATCTTGTTATGATTTCATACATTAGTTGCTGAATTAAATAAATAACCAAAATTTAGCCAGCAGCAATCATTGAAAAGGAGGAATTCTCTTTGTCTAAACGCTATTTATTTACCTCCGAATCGGTTACCGAAGGTCATCCAGATAAGATTTGCGATCAGATTTCTGATACAATTCTAGATACCTTACTCACAGAAGACCCCAGCAGTCGTGTGGCGGCTGAGGTAGTAGTTAATACTGGTTTGGTGCTAATTACTGGTGAAATTACCAGTAAAACTCATGCTAATTACGTTAACATTGCCCGCCAAAAAATAGCCGAAATTGGCTACATAGATGCTGTTAATGGTTTTTCTGCGGGCAGCGCCAGTGTTCTGGTAGCTTTAGATGAACAATCACCCGATATAGCCCAAGGTGTTAATAAAGCTCAAGAAACACGTCAACAGAATAGTGAGGAACTATTCGATGCTGTGGGTGCGGGTGATCAAGGTATAATGTTTGGCTTCGCCTGCAACGAAACACCAGAACTGATGCCCTTACCCATCAGTCTGGCTCATCGCCTGGCTCGCCGATTGGCAGCAGTTCGCAAAACAGGCAAATTGCCATACCTGCGCCCCGACGGCAAAACACAAGTGACTGTAGCCTACGAAGACGGGTATCCGGTAGGTATTGATACGATTCTGATTTCCACTCAGCATACAGAAAGTATCGGGGAAATCACTGAAGAAGCCGCCATACAAGCCAAGATTAAAGAAGACCTTTGGTCAACAGTAGTTGAACCTGCTTTTGCTGACATTGACATTAAGCCAAGCCAGGAAACACGTTTCTTGGTCAACCCCACTGGCAAATTTGTCATTGGTGGCCCTCAAGGAGATTCTGGTCTGACAGGACGGAAAATTATTGTTGATACCTACGGTGGTTATTCCCGACATGGCGGTGGCGCTTTTTCTGGTAAGGACCCCACGAAGGTAGACCGTTCTGCTGCTTATGCGGCTCGCTATATGGCGAAAAATATTGTCGCGGCTGGGTTGGCTCAAAAGTGTGAGGTTCAGCTTAGTTATGCCATTGGTGTTGCACGCCCTGTGAGCATTTTTCTGGAAACTTTTGGGACTGGGAAATTGGATGATGAAACTTTGCTGGAATTAGTCAAAGACCAATTTGAACTACGTCCAGCCGGGATTATCCATGCTTTCAATTTACGTAACTTACCAAGTGAACGAGGCGGACGTTTTTATCAGGACATCGCGGCTTACGGTCACTTTGGGCGCAATGATTTAGATTTGCCTTGGGAGCGCACCGATAAGGTGGAATTGTTGCAGCAACTAGTTACACAGTCGCTGGCGGCAGCGATCGCTTAGGGTGTTAGCCGTAAGTAAAAGTTAAGTAGCAGGGGCAAAGGTAGGGAGCGTATCCTCATCCTCTTGCCCCTGCCCTGATATTTGCCCCCTACAATTCAGTCAAGATGCTCAAAAAAATTAGACAAGTGAAAATCAGACTAATTTGGTGGTACAATTGGCATTGACGAAGCCGATAGTATGAGATTTTTTGGACTTTGCTGTTCCTGGGCTGAAGAAATTAAAAGAAATTTTGGGATGAAATCTATGTGTGGATTTCCTCGGCTTGGAGTAACATAGGGTAGCATACAGCCAAGGATCAAAATATTGTCACAATTAACTCAGTTTTCAGAATATTGGTGACGCAGTTTGATTAGTCAGGGATTTTTTTTGCTTCTACTATATCTATTCCCACTTCAATGAGGTAAAGCAAGAATTATTTGACCACAGATATAGACGCGTTAGCGGCTTGCCGTAGGCTACACAGATAAACACAGATAATATAGTATTTACAGCAGTTTTCATGTATTTAGACCACACTCTTAATTCCTCTGGTGCGCCTTTGCGCCTCTGCGTGTTAGCGTAGCGGGGCGTAGCCCGACATAAAAATGTGGTTCATTTAGCTGAAAATCGCTGTAACAGGCTAGGAAAGGCTATAGGTATTTTTTCCCCATTTTTATAACCTCGTGAGAATTATCTGGTCAGCAGTTCTTGGAGATTTTTATGAGCAAAGATCATTTTAAATGCTAATCGTTAATCAATGTGATCGTACAAGCAAAACTGATGCGCTCATATTTGCGGGAGGATAAGGAGGTTTGAGGAATGCAAACTCAAAAACCAATTCCTGTTGATAGCAGTTCAGAAAGCAAAACAGTGTCAGCCGAAAAGCCTTCGACAGATGAACTCCCAACTATAGAATTTCCTTCGCGGGGGAAACTCAAAGCCAGTTCCTGGCGCATACATCAAAAAATTGGTTATGGTTATTTTGTGGCTATCGGAATTGGTTTTTTTGGTTCACTGACTGGGTTAGTAATTGCCAATTACTACCGAGGAAGAGAAATCAGGCAATTCAATCAAGCCCAACAGCAAAGAGAACTACTGACAA
The DNA here is from genome assembly GCF_000340565.2 of Nodularia spumigena CCY9414. NCBI lineage: Bacteria > Bacillati > Cyanobacteriota > Cyanophyceae > Nostocales > Nodulariaceae > Nodularia > Nodularia spumigena. The sequence goes on along the minus strand of NZ_CP007203.1, from coordinate 3,645,892 downwards.
ATTATCAAGATGCAGCTTTAGAGGCGCAATTGTATAGCTCTAATTTAGTTGCTGTCTTGGAAAATCCACCACGATTATCCCATAAAAAAGCTAAATTTCTCAAGAGTGTTAACACAGCTAAAACTTTAGAGCAAGACATAGCCCAATATATAGATACAAAGCCTGGGACATTAGCTGCCAAAGGTGATAATTTACAAGCTTTATTACAGGATTATGGCATTAGCTTAAAATTATACGTTGACTACATAGAGACTATTTTACAGGAAATTGACTCTCAGCAAGTACAGCCAGAAAAGATTGCACTGGTGCGAGATAAGTTACTCAAAATTATGCGTGGTGAAACAGCCATACAACTAGAGCAACTCTCGTTCAGATTAAGCAATATCCTGAAAATTGCCGAAAATCAAGAGCAAGAACGGCAAAAAGATGTAGATCAAGCCAAAAAAGTTGAGAGATTTATTGTGATTATGAGTATGCTGGTATCAGTGGCGATCGCTGCCATTGTAGCTTGGCGTACTAGCCGTGCGATCGCTGAACCAGTTATCATTGTAACTCAAGTAGCTGAACAAGTAGCGAGAAAATCTAATTTTGATTTACGCGCTCCCGTTACCACTGAAGATGAAATTGGCTTATTAGCTAAATCTCTAAATCGCTTGATTGAACGTGTATCTGAGCGCACAAAAGAACTAGAACAAGCGAAAGAATTAGCGGAAGCTGCGAGCAAAGCTAAAAGCGTATTTTTAGCCAATGTCAGCCACGAATTACGCACGCCATTAAATGCTGTAATTGGCTTGAGTCAACTGCTCCAAGACGACGCTACCGATTTAGATTTAACAGGAGATTTCATTACTGATTTAGAAACCATTAACTCTGCGGGTAGACACCTGCTGGAACTGATTAATGACATCCTCGACTTGTCAAAAATTGAAGCGGGTAAAATGACTCTTTACCCAGAGACATTTGAAATTGCGAAGTTGATCAATAATGTGGTGCTGACAGTCAAATCGGCTATAGATAAAAACAATAATATCTTAGAAGTGTATTGTGATCAACAACTTGGCACTATGTACGCAGATCAAACGAGGATGCGGCAAGTTTTATTAAACTTACTCAGCAATTCCGCCAAGTTTACCACCAATGGCAAGGTAACTTTAACAGTCAAAAGGGAAAAGACAGACTTACCACCAGAGGCTGCTTTTGATATGATTACTTTCAGCGTGACTGACACGGGTATTGGGATGTCTGAGAGTCAACAACAACAATTATTTAAGCCTTTTACACAAGGGGATACATCCACCACAAAAAGGTATGGTGGGACTGGCTTGGGTTTAGCCATTAGCCGTCACTTTTGCCAAATGATGGGTGGTGAAGTTTTTGTCAAAAGTCAGCCGGGGGTGGGATCTACTTTCACTGTTCATCTACCGTTGACTATGCAAGAGTGAAGATGCTGTTGTCAACAGTCTTTTAGTGTTCACCAGGTGTCTAATCTGTTGCCAGCCGATTACTCACAGGTATACTCTGCTAATATGCAAGTGGTCGATGATCTACCTATACCGCTATGACAACAACTATTGATTTTCTCAGCCATCTCAACCCCAGCCAACGTCAAGCTGTCGAACATTACTGCGGTCCTTTGTTAGTTGTTGCTGGCGCGGGTTCGGGGAAAACACGAGCGCTGACTTATCGTATTGCTAATCTGATTCTCAAACACGGTGTATATCCTGAGCATATCCTGGCTGTTACCTTCACGAACAAAGCCGCACGGGAAATGAAGGAACGCATTCAAAGGCTGTTTGGTGAAGATTTGGCGATGAAAAAACATGGTCAAAAATTTGATTTGTTGACAGAATACCAGCAAATGCAGTTGCGATCGCAAGTCTACAAAAATACCATCAAAGACTTGTGGTGTGGCACTTTTCACAGTTTATTCTCTAAAATTCTCCGGTTTGATATCGACAAATACCAAGACGAAAAAGGCAGACGTTGGACTCGCAATTTCTCGATTTTTGACGAATCCGATGTGATCAGTCTGATGAAAGAAATTGTTAATAAGCAGCTAAATTTAGACGATAAAAAATTTGATGCTCGTTCTGTGCGCTACGCCATCAGTAACGCCAAAAACCAAGGCTTTTCACCCCAGGAGTTCGAGCGCGAACAGCCGAATTATCGGGGAAGAGTCATCGCCCAAGTTTATAATTGCTATCAGGAAAAGTTAGCAGAAAATAACGCTCTCGATTTTGATGATTTAATTCTCGTCCCTACCAGATTATTTCAGCAAAATGACCAGGTTTTAGATTATTGGCATCGCAAGTTTAACCATATCCTGGTAGATGAATATCAAGATACTAACCGCACCCAGTATGATTTAATTCGGCTGTTGGTGACTAATGGCGAAGAAAGCAAGAGTGCATGGGAATGGCAAAATCGCTCTGTGTTTGTGGTGGGTGATGCGGATCAGTCGATTTACAGTTTCCGAATGGCTGATGTTACCATATTATTGGAATTTCAGCAAGACTTTGGCGATGGTTTAGCTGATGATGATACCCGCTCGATGGTGAAGCTAGAGGAAAATTATCGCTCTTGTGAGAATATTTTGCAAGCAGCTAATGAGTTAATTGAAAATAATACTCAACGCATTGATAAGGTTCTCAAACCGACGCGGGGAAGCGGTGAGCAGATTTATTGTCATAAAGCAGATAATGAAATTGAGGAAGCTGAGTTTGTGATTGGGCAAATTCGCAATTTAGCACAGCAAAATCCTGAGTTAGACTGGGGTAGCTTTGCCATACTTTATCGTACTAACGCCCAATCACGACCTTTTGAGGAATTGTTAGTCAGGTATCAAATTCCTTATACAGTGGTGGGAGGAATGAAGTTTTACGATCGCAAAGAAATTAAAGATATCATAGCTTATTTACGAGCGATCGCTAATCCTGCTGATACAGTCAGTTTATTACGAGTTATCAATACTCCCCGGCGCGGAATTGGTAAAGCCACCATTGAAAGCTTAGTTAACGCCTCCTATGAGTTGGGGACACCCCTGTGGGAAATACTCAGCGATGAAACATCAGTTAATACCTTAGCTGGACGTTCGGCTAAAGCTGTGAATAACTTTGCTAAAATGATCAACACCTGCAAAGCACAAGCCGCAAGGGTTCCAGTTTCCGAACTTTTACAAGAACTGTTAAATGAGTCTGGTTATATTCAAGACTTGCAAAATCAAGGTACAGATGAAGCCGAAGATCGAATTCAGAACGTCCAAGAACTTTACAACGCCGTACTGCAATTTCAAGAAGAAAGCGAAGACGTTTCTCTCACAGCTTTTCTGCAAAGTAGCGCCCTCAGTTCGGATTTAGATAATTTAAAGGACGGACAAAAAGCTGTATCTTTAATGACTCTGCACTCTTCCAAAGGTCTGGAATTTCCCGTAGTCTTTTTGGTGGGTTTGGAACAGGGATTATTTCCCAATTACCGTTCTATCAATAACCCAGAGTCCTTAGAAGAGGAACGCCGTTTGTGTTATGTGGGGATTACTCGCGCCCAAGAACGGTTATATATATCACACGCTCGTGAACGCCGTTTGTATGGTTCACGTGAACCGGCGATGCGATCGCAATTTCTGGACGAATTACCAGAAGAACTATTAAATACGCGGAATAAAGGTCGTCATACGCAGACGAAAACTGCTGCTAAGGCTGGCGGTAAGCCTTATACACCCCATAATTGGCAAGTAGGCGATCGCGTCTTACATAAATCCTTTGGTATAGGTGAAATTACGCACGTCTTCGGACAAGATAATAAGGTGTCTGTGGCGGTGAAATTTGCCAGTTTGGGACAGAAAATTGTTGACCCCAGAATAGCGCAGTTGCAAAGAGTTGACTAATGAATTGATTTCACGCAGAGGCGCAGAGGCGCAGAGAGTCCAGGTTTGATATTCAGCATCACTGCTTCTAAAATTATAAAGTTTTTTTGAGTCCAGTTGATGTGATTTAGTATAGTGCGATCGCTGAAATTCTAACTCAATTAAAAATAATTCTTGAGTAAATAGATAATTGCCGCAGAAAACGGCGTATATTGCCCATTAGAATCCATTTCCTCATAACCTTGAGCAAGTTGCTGTATTTCTGCATCAGTTAAATCTTCAATACCTAATAATGTAGCATCGATTGCTAGTTTTCGCATATTTTGCAGCTTGTTAATGTTAAGTGCAAGCTTCTCAATTGTTGTTTCAGCAGCAGCTTTTTTACCTGAATCATCTGTTGGCAAAATTTCCCCAGAAGCAGGGTAGTGAAAAAAATCAGCACAGTTGATTTCCAGAGGCGAAACCATTAAACGCTCATCGTACCAATATTTTTTCTGATGTCCACAATGTACTGGAATAGGAGGAGGTTCTTCACTTTCTCCTTGACATGAAGCAATAAAATTTGTGTACTCCAGCGCCAACTGTGGATAAGCACTGCGAGGCTGAAGATGTTCTATATGGCTATTTTTTCTAGTGATACGCATTCCGCAATAGCAACAGATATAACCCTGTTCTTGTAGCAAAGCATCATGTACAATCTGTTTTTCTGGTGCTTGAAAATTATCATCCCAGCTAGGCTTCCAATCATCATTTTCTAAAGCTTTCCAACTAGAAAACTTTTCTGGCTCCCGATTTTTTTTGATATACTTCATCGATTGAGAATTTCCTTGCGTCGGATGAGTACATCTGCTTTCACAAACTCTGGTTCATCTATTCCAATTTCATTCGCTAACTGTTGACGTAAATTCCTAGCACTTTCCAAATTACCGGCATCAATCATTCTAAACAGTTCTAAAAGACTGTCTTTAATTTCCTGTGGACGTTCAGGAACATCCATCAAGTCTTCTAAAATACGATTGCTATCTCTCCCAAAGGAACTTTCTGGTTGTTTGGCGATAACACCTTGATCTGTTTTTTCTAAAAGATAAATTCCTTCTGGTTTCACATCACTAATTACTTGGGGGGAATGAGTAGTAACAATAAATTGACAATTAGGAAATGTTCTTGTTAAATCTGGAATAATTCCTCTTTGCCATTTAGGGTGTAAATGCAGTTCAATTTCATCAATTAAAATAATACCACTACCTTGCAATGGGTCAGGTAAACCAGGATTAGCAATTGCTAAACGTCTAGCTAAATCTCCCACCATTGCCAGCAAGCATTTCTCACCATCAGATAGCTGATTAACTATAAGTTCTTCGCCTTGTTTTTGTAAAGTCATTCTTAAGGGAGAACGCCGTACCCGTAAGTTAGAAAAATCTGGAATCAGTGAAGATATGGCTTGTCTCACAGCTTCTAATTGCTTATCCCTATAAGCAGCATTATTTTCTAGACGCAATTCATTCTCTAAATCTTCTTGTCTTCTAAACCATTCAAAGAAAATTCTAAACTCACTTCCTAATCCAGTAATTGCGTTTCCTGTCAGGGCATTTTCATAGGCATCTATTTGTTCAAATGAATGCTTTGTCCGAATCTTTAATGGAATATCTAAAACTGCACGATTCGTCGAGTAATAAACTACAATAGGAATATTAAATATATGAGATATATGTAAGTTTTCTTTTATATTTTCAGCAACCTTTGTCATAGCTGATAGGTTACTGCTAGTATCTTTATTACGTCCTTTTTTGACTTTTGTCAAAGACCATGTTATTTCTTCAGAATCAAATGAAATATTAACCTCGTTATGTGTTTCCTTCTCTCCATTAGTAATATCTTCTTCTGTAAAGAGTCTTCCTGAAGGCGTAGAGTGTTGAATAGAGCTAGTAAAACGTGACAAAAGAATAGCGAGACACTCAATAATACTCGATTTACCTACACCGTTAATACCAATAAGTATTGTTGGTTCATTTTGATTAAAATCCAACGTCAAATCGCCGATTCCACGGAAGGATTGCATTTTTAGGCGCTTGACTTTCATAGTTTTAACTCAACCGAATACAGTTTATTTACTAGTCCCCTCCTCGCTTGCACCGGAGGGGGTTGGGGGTGGGGTTCAAGTACCTACTCAACTGAGAACCGCTATATTAAGCAGATTTAAACTTAATCACACCTTGATCAAAAATCCGTTTATCAGTACCCATAGCACTCACTTCAATTCTATCTGGATACACGTCATAGGCAGCAAAAGCCAACCTGTCAGCAGAATTTTCTGTCCACTGAGAACGCCCTACAGGACGAACACCAGCACCACTACCAGTGGTTAAATAAGTTGTGCCATCAATAGCATGAGTCCGCTCATAATGGTGGTCGTGACCATTGATGTAAAGTTGCACATTGTACTGTTTAAATAAAGGCGTGAAACGTTTAATCAGTGTTTGACTAACTCCATAGTGACCTGATGAATAAAATGGATTATGTCCAAATACTACTTTCCAAGGTGCGTCACTGCGGCTTAATTCTTGCTCTAACCAAACTACTTGTTTTTCCCAATCAGCATTACCGTTAGTATCTAAAGCAAAAAACTGCACAGCGTCACGGCGAAATGTGTAATAACGCCCCTTCATATTAAAGCCGGGATATTTAATTTGTGGATCACCGTTCTCGGTGCGAATATCGTGATTACCTAAACAAGCATGAAATTTTACGCCTTGGGTCAATAATTCTTGGTAGGGACGCTCAAAAACTGCACCGATTTTTTCAATTTCGCCATCGTTGTAAATGTTGTCTCCAGCTAAAACCACTAAATCATAAGGGTTTTTTTGGTGATAATAGTTCATCGCTCCAGCTACAGCATATTGACCTTTAGCGCCCGTTCCTGTGTCTGCAACCGAGGTAAAACGCAATAATAAGTCTTTTTTGGGTGGGGTGGCGGCTATAACTGCCGAATTAGCAATATTAGCAATGTAATGATTTTGATGAGCTAGCTTCCAGCCTACAAGTCCTGTGCTAATAGTGCCAAGGCTACCTAAAAATAAGAATTGACGGCGTTTCAGGTTCATAAACTTAATAAACTCAACATCTAGTCAGTTTAGCCGAAGAAGCAATTAGCAACGAAGTGATACATTAAGGCAAATAGGCAGCAGGATGAATAATGCCAGTTATTTGTCTTTGAGTCGCTGCTTTTGGGAAAAGTTCCATGTCACAAGACAATCAAAATCCACAACCTTCTTCGTCCCGCGAACCCGCAGCAAATCAGCCAGAATTGACTGATGAGCAAGTAAATCCATCCCGCCAACTACCGATTTGGAAGGTGAAAATCATCCAAATTCTCAGAGGGACAATGGGAATTTTAGAAACAACGGTAGTTAAACTGGAAGCTTCACCCCCACCAGGTACTGAAGAAACACCCAGTTTTCGGCAACCTCTGCAAATACAATGGAATAGATTTTTAAGACAAGTCCGCTTGTTTCTACCATCAAATGTGTCTAACAATTTGTCAGATACAGTGTTAACGGGAATTTTAGCGGTAATCACTGTGGCGGTAGTTTGGTCAACTGCAACTATTTTTACGCAAAAGCCGACTGAAGTAGCTACAGTTCCCCCAAGTGAGGAAGTTCCAGCACCCACACCAACAATCACTATTCCACCGGAGTTAACAGCACCGGAACCAACGCCAACGCCGGAACCAACGCCAACGCCGGAACCAGAACCCACGCCGGAACCAACGCCAACGCCGGAACCAGAACCCACGCCGGAACCAGAACCCACGCCGGAACCAACTCCCATATTAAAATTGACACCAGAAGAATCTTTGATTGCAGCTATTGAAAATCAAGTGGCTGAAATTAGCGATCGCTTTGCCTCTGGTCTGATACAGTCTATACAAGCTAATTTCCGCACCAGTAATTTGACTATCAAAATTCATGATGATTGGTACAGTCTCCCAGAATCTGAACAAAATCAACTAGCGGCGGAAATATTGCAACGCTCTCAAGAACTTGATTTTACTCATTTGGAAATTATCGACTCCCAAGATCAGCTGATAGCGCGTAACCCAGTTGTGGGTAATCAGATGATTATTTTTCAACAGTACACAAACCAACCATCAAATTAAGACAATTAGGATTTTGATATGTTTAGAGACTGGTTTGCCGATAACTTGGGAGTAGGTCAAGCTCGTAAAGAGCAAGTATATCTGGAAATATGCAGTTCACTCAGTTTGGATGATGCTAGTTATTGGATTCAAGTTCTGTTCGCGGCTGGTATTGCTACTCTGGGGCTAGTTCTGAATAGCCCAGCTGTAATCATTGGCGCGATGCTGATTTCTCCGTTAATGGGGGGGATTTTAGCCAATGGCCTCGCACTAGCTGCGGGTGATGTCATCTTAGCGATGCGCTCACTGCTGAATTTGTTATTGAGTTGTCTGGTGGCTATTTCCTTTGCTGTGTTACTGGTGACATTACTGCCATTTAAGGAAATTACCAGTGAGATTTTAGCTAGAACTCGGCCGAATATTCTGGATTTAGTTATCGCTCTATTTTCTGGTGCTGTGGGGTCTGTGGCCATTTGTAAGGAACCCAGAGGCGTGGCTACTTCCATTCCTGGTGTGGCGATCGCAGTGGCTTTAATGCCGCCATTATGCGTTGTGGGATATGGTATCGGGGTCGCTATCAGCGTCAATAGTACCCAAGGACTACAGGTAGCTAGTGGTGGTGGCTTACTTTTTTTCACCAATTTGGTAGCGATTACCTTCACTGCGATGCTGGTTTTTCTGGGATTGCATATTGATAATGATCTGGTCAGAGAAAAAGTGAGGGAATGGCGGCACACACATCCGGAGAGTGTCTGGGTTCAGAGTTTATTGGAGAAACTACCTGCTTATGGCAAATTCAGGAAAATTGGCTCGCTTCCAGGGAGATTATTGCTAATTTTTATTACCATTGGCGCGATTATCTTCCCACTCAATCGCTCTTTGAGTCAACTGGGACGGGAAATTGCTCAACAGCAACAGGATAATCGTAACCGGAGTTCGGCGACGGATGTCTGGCAGAAAAATTTTGCAACTTTTCCCAATGGTGAACCACGTTCTTTTATCAGCAATATCTCGACATCAGAACAAAATCAGAAGCTGACAATTCAACTTCAGGTGTTTTCGAGTCAGCAATATTCATCAGAAGAACAGGATAGCTATATTCAACAGCTAGCCCCCCGTTTGGGAAGACCTCCAGAATTATTAGCACTGAAGCTGGTGGAAATTCCTACTGCTTCAAATGAACTGTTACGCCCCGTACCGAAGGAACCAACTCCTGAACCAGTTTTAAGCATCGCTCAATTACAATCAAGTTTTTTGCAAGAAGTTCAATCTGCTCTGCGTGATTTGAGACTTCCCCCACCAGCAGAAATGCTGAATTACGAGTTAATCACTAGTCCGGTTGTACCTTTAAGCATCCGGGTGGTGTATCTGAGTGAACGGGAGATTGATAGAGATGCTCAAATTTTAGTGGCCGATAGTATCAGAAATCGCCTAAATTACGAGTCGGCTCAAGTGAGTATGCAGAGAATCGCCAGTAATCTCGGAGCTATATCCTTTGAGCCGGAGAAATCAGAAATTAGATCAGATGATATTAAATTATTAGACCGTGCTGGCCGAATTTTACAGCAACAGCCTAGTTTAAACCTGGAAATGATTGTTAATCAGGAAGAAGACGAGTTAGCAGAAGTTGTCCCTGAGCGATCGCAAGCCATTAAAGCATATCTGGAATCACAGTGGCAAATTAGTAGCGATCGCATCGACTGGCAAACAGGAACAGAGTCTCAACGTAGCGCCATACTCCAACTTACGGTAAAATTACCGAGAAAACCAGTGGCAACTCTGCCCAAATCCCGTTAATTCTACCCAGGGAGAAAAGCTCAAACTTTCTCTGTGCAAGTAATTTTTGTTATGCCAAAGACTCGTTTTATCACTTTCTTTCGCCACCTGAATTGGCGCACCCTGAAAAATACTTTTACTAGAACAATGGAAAGGCGACTTTTGGGGCTTGGCTCAGAAATTGCCTTTACTACCATGTTATCGTTGTTTCCGGCGATTCTCGCCCTGCTGACAGCTATCGGCTTATTTGAAGAATCTTTGCAAGAGACTTTTAAACAACTGGCGGCTCAATTCAGTCAAGTTGCACCCAAAGAAGTGCTAGATTTAGTTCGTGATTTTACGACTAGAGAAATTACCGAATCGAGAAACGGTGGCTTGTTTTCTCTGAGCTTTGCGATCGCCATTTGGACTGCTTCTGGGGCGATAAGTACCGCAATGGCTGCTTTTGATCAAATTCATCAAATTCCCTCCGAGAAACAGCGCCCTTTTTGGAAAGCCAAACTTGTCTCCCTCGGATTAACCATCGCGACTATCTTACTGTTTGTCTTCGCTTCTTTCCTGGTGTTTATCAGCGACCTACTATTAGGAATGGTAGTCAATGAAACGAGTTCTTTAATTTTCTTACTGCATCTTTGGCAACTGTTACGCTGGCCTTTGGCACTGGGTATAATTGCCACCGCCTTTAGCTTAGTCTACCGCTATGGCCCCAGTGTCTGGAATTCTGGTACACCAATGATGCCTGGTGCTATATCAGCCTCTGTCTCCTGGGCAATTCTCTCAGCCTTATTTCGGACTTATGTAGCGAATTTCGGCAACTATAACAAAGTTTATGGGGCTGTGGGTGCGGTGATAGTTTTAATGCTGTGGCTGTGGATGAGTGCGGCGGTAATGCTCATCGGCGACCAATTAAATGTGAGCGTGGGTGAAAAGATGCATTCAATGGACAAGCAATTAGAAAATTAATACAGTAGTAACGTATCTAATTTTACGTCAAATAAGCGATCGCCTTCATGCCTGATTCTTATCCACGGTTTTCTGATATTGATACTAACGCTCCAGCACTCAAATTAAAACGCCTGCGTCAACTTAGTCGCATCCTCGATAAAGCTGTAACTGTTCCCGGAACCCCAATTCACATTGGTTTAGATCCCCTTATCGGATTTTTACCTATTGGTGGTGACATTTTGGGAATTATCCTTTCTAGCTACATTGTCATAGAAGCCGCTAAACTAGGTGTACCTAAATCTACTTTGAGCCGAATGATCTTGAATGTGATCATCGATGGTTTGGTAGGCACTGTCCCAGTCATTGGAGATTTATTTGATTTCGCTTGGACAGCCAATGAGTATAATATCAAACTATTAGAAGAACATTTACAGTTCCCCCTGAGCCAAAAACTCTAGAAGGTTAATTTATAGCAACCGCCAAGGAGATTAGGACATAAACTGATCATAAAAGTTAGACACCGAAAAGTTTTTACCCTACGGACCACAGACCACTCCCCACTCCCCACTCCCCACTCCCCAGGTATATCTTGGCAGTTTTTGCAGAATTATTTAAACTTGCCATTGTCTTAATAGCATTCTCGTGATAAGTAGGTAAGCATGAATAAACCAAACTATGTTAAGACTCGTAAACAGGGACCAAACCCTTACTAATGACCAATGACAAATGACCAATGACGACCCTAGCTAGTTAACTTTATTTCCGCCGACCTACTTACTAATTAGAATGCTTTCAACAAGTTATGAATCAAGGAATGAAAGATTGGTGGCAGGCTACGTTTCCGCAAGGAAGGCAAAGTCTCATTATTACTGATACACATGGTTATCCTGTACAAATTGCTTATGGTGAAATAGGTACAGGTAAACCCTTAGTTTTATTACATGGAATGGGTAGCTGGAGCTACAATTGGCGGCACAGCATAGCTCCATTATCGAAATATTTTCGGGTAATTTGCTTTGATGCCAAAGGCTACGGCTTTTCGGAAAAACCTGGGTTGCGGAGAGAAAAAAACGGTCATCAACTTATTGAGTTAGAACGCATTCTTGAGGCATTATGTGATCAACCTGCTGTCATTGTCGCCGAATCTTTAGGGGCGTTAGTAGCTCTAGCCTTAGCTGAACATAATCCCCAATTAATCGCGCGTTTAATTGTGATAAATGCCCCTATTTTCACCGAACGTTTACCACATTGGGCAATGTGGATACTTGCCAAAACTCCATTAGAAATATTACAAACTATTGATGCTTGGCGTTTAGCATATCTATTTGCACCTCTAGTCAGAGAAGTTATGTCTATAGAAAGGCGTGGGGTGCTGTTCGATCCCTCAATGCTCACACCCGAAGATGTGTATTGGATAACTTATCCATTTATTGAGTTTCCGGGGACTATTGTCAAAGTCGCGGAAGAGTTACAAATAGCAGCACAGGAAATAGAGAATTGGCAAGTCAATAAACCTAATATGCTCAGTCAAATTCAAAATAATCTGGGTAATATTAAGTGTCCCACACTAATTATGTGGGGAGATCAAGATAGTTGGTTCCCCGCTAGTCATGGGCAAAAGTTACATCAACGCATTCCCCTATCCCAGTTAAAAATTCTCGATAACTGTTGTCATGATGCCTCAAGTGGTTCATCTGAGGTGGTAAATGCAGCTATTCTTGAGTTTTTGGAAAAGACAAATTTTTAATATGAAGATGAAGATAAAAAAAAGAGTGAGAGGAGGCATACCAATCGCCTTTAATCTCTCACTCTGGCATTTGCCACTGTAGTGTTCAGGAATATGTATAAGCGTTGCCTTTTATTTAGGGGGCTAATGTGTATATCAATGACAACGCTCATACACATTTAATATTCCTGGTGTGACAAATACCAAGTCTAATTATTAAAACCGTTATCAGTTATCAAGGTAAATTGATTCTTGATTATCTCTTTAAAGAAAACCTGTGTTGTTTTTGTCTTCTACAATTTAACTTAGTTAATCTGAATATGGTTGCCATTTTGGCAGGTTTTTAGATTTTGCCCATTGCTCGTTGATTAGCTTTTGGGTATGACAAAATCTTTCCCTATCCTGACTAACCAGAGAAACAGGGTGAGGTTTTGACAGCAAACAGCAAGTTTAATATTTCTGTAAAATTGTAGACAAAGAATTTTGTTGGCGAATATCCATCAAGTCCGCCAAAGTTTCTTTCCTTGGTTTTGATGGTATCACCCTCACCGATGGCTGTGATTTAGCCCATCTGGGGTTGGTGGGCTTTCGTGGTTGTAGTGCTACAAATACTGGTGAATTCTTTAAATTCCTTGTTTCCCATCTTGGGCGATGGTTTGGCGTTAAATGTCTGGAGGCGCGATCGCCTATAATCGGTTTGCGGACTTTTTTGGGCTGGTGAGGACGGTTGACTAAGCGGAAAATCATTGAGCAACCACTGGCGCAACTGAAGGCGATCGCCATTACTAACCATAAAGGTATAGGATTGCTATTCTGTGTGGATGTTGTCATTGGTTTTTCCACTACAGCCGCAATTTCTTCTGGTTCTACGTTATCTGCATCCTCAACGTAACCCAAACTATACAAAGCTAAACCCGTAGTCACCATCAGCATTGTTAACAACCCAGTTAACAAAAACCCTGGATGACGTGTCAGCAGATGGATAAAAATATTTGAGCTCTTTCTCAGCCTTCTGACTTGTTTTGGCGGATGCTGTACTTTCTGACTATGTTCCATGATAACTTTCACATTGATCCCCTGTAGTAAATGATTGTACTGGAGGACGTATCCGTAGCCAAATTTCGGAATTTAGTAGCTTTTTTTTTGGGAAATATAGGCTACCAAATCCCTGATTTTTGCTAAAATCGGCTATTTTAGTGCATTTTTAATGGAGTTATGACTGGGATTCGTGACTAGAATTCCTTTCTAACCCTAATTGAATTAACCGATCCACTAATTCCGGAAAGGGTATACCACTCTCCGCCCAGAGTTGGGGATACATACTAGTAGCAGTGAAGCCGGGGAAGGTGTTGATTTCGTTAATTAATATTTCCCCTGTAGCTTCTACGAAGAAAAAGTCTACCCTTGCTAACCCCGCAGCGTCAACAGCTGCAAACGCTTGTAATGCCATATCTTGGATTTGGCGGCTGACTGCATCTGGGATGGGTGCTGGAATCAGTAAATCTGCTTGTCCTACGGTATATTTAGTTTCATAATCATAAAAATCACTGTTGAAGGTAATCTCTCCAACGATAGAGGCTTTAGTTTGATCATTACCTAATACGGCACATTCTACTTCTCTGGCTACTACTCCTGCTTCGACGATGATCCGTCTGTCATAAGTAGCAGCATTATCTAAAGCGGCTTCTAATTCTTGACGCGATCGCACTTTAGCAATACCCACTGATGAACCTAAGTTAGCAGGTTTGACAAAACAAGGATAGTCCAAAGCGGCTTCAATTTCATCGCAGAGTTTGGGAAACACACAAGGATTTGACCAAACTTCCGCTCTGGTTAAGGCTTTGTATTTCACCTGGGGTAATCCGGCTTGCTCAAAGGCCATTTTCATGGCAATCTTATCCATACCCAAGGCTGAACCTAACACCCCAGAACCCACAAAGGGAACTTGCATTAATGTCAGTAATCCCTGAATTGTACCGTCTTCACCGTTGGGACCGTGCAGAATGGGAAACCAAATATCAACTTGGGTGACTTGCTCAGGTAATTTCCACCGGTTCAGGTTTTTGTCTTCTAAGTGGGGAGTACCAGTTTCTAGAACCTGTTGCGGTATTTCTCCGGCTAACCAGCAGCCATTTTTCTGGATGTAAAAAGGTAATATTTCGTATTTACTAGCATTTTCCTCTGCGCTTAAGGCTTTAGCGATCGCTCTTGCTGAACTAATTGAGACTTCATGTTCCCCGGAACGACCCCCAAACAGCAGTCCCACCCGCAGTTTAGTCATTTTTAGTACCTTTTTCTTTTCTCTGGCTGAGAGTTTATCACAACCTGTTGAGGTTGCTATATTTTTTTTGTGCTAAGTATAAACGAACTACACAGACAAACACAGAACTTTTTGGGATGGGATTGTTTTAATTTAAATTCATCGAATTTTACTACGTAGATCTATCCTTTATTTTTTCATTTTTTTAACCTTTTCTTGAAATTCCTAAGTGTAATTGATGTTACTAATTTTATACTTGCTCAAAAATACTTAGGCTTAGGCTAGCGATCGCCTTTGAAAAAAACTTTGCGATTTACTGACTTTCCCAACTGCGATGCTCCTTATAGATGATAGATGCCGTAAATAGTATAAAAACAGATTAAAAATAATTAAAACTTCTAACATACAACATTTTGTCCCTATTTTTAACTTTATTGCCTAAAAATATCCTTTTCAAAATAATTACAATTTTTTTTTCCGAGGTATTGACAAGTACCGTTTAGAAATGCTAACTTTCAAATTGTGATGAAAAAACATTTTTCTCGTCACGCGAAGTAAATTTTGCGACAAATATACCAGGAGTAAACACATGGCAGTTGAAAAAACTAACTCTTCCTCCAGCTTGGCAGAAGTTATTGACAGAATCCTTGACAAAGGTATCGTTATTGACGCTTGGGTTCGTGTTTCTTTAGTTGGTATCGAATTAATCGCTATTGAAGCTAGAATCGTAATCGCTTCAGTAGAAACCTACTTGAAATATGCAGAAGCAGTAGGTTTAACTCAGTCTGCTGCAGTTCCTGCATAGTCACAA